>CAYFWH010000155.1:0-5121 GCA_964346785.1 uncultured Weeksellaceae bacterium
AGGAAAGACAGCGAATTTGAGCTGAATGACCGAATAAAGTTATTAGTAAAAAGCAATGAAAATTTAGAAATAGCAATTAATCAAAATAAAGATTATATTTGCTCTGAAACGCTTACCGATGAAATCCTGATTCAGGAGGTGATAAAAGACGGAACGCAAATAGAGATAGATGTTTTAATAACCGAAATTTCGATTTCAAAAATTTAAAATTATGGCAACCGAAGAAAGAATTAAATACAGTGATGCAGATTTGGAAGAGTTTCGCCAGATAATTTTGGAAAAACTAACCAAAGCTGAAAGAGATTATGAATTGATCAAAGAAACCTTTATGGCAGGTTTGGACAATGGTACAGACGACACTTCACCAACTTTCAAGGCATTCGAAGAAGGTTCTGAAACCATGAGTAAAGAACAAAATGAACAAGTGGCAGCCAGACAGGAGAAATTCAAAAAAGAAAAAAAAAATGCACTAATCAGAATAGAAAATAAAACCTACGGCATTTGCAGAGTAACCGGATAACTTATCGACAAAGAAAGGTTGAAACTGGTTCCACATGCGACTCTGAGTATTGAAGCCAAAAATATGCAACGATAAATTTCGGTTTTGAAGAAAATAGGAATTATTGTGCTATTGGTTCTCTTATTGGATCAATTAGTGAAATTTTATATCAAAACTCATTTTTATCTCAACGAAGGTGTTGAGGTATTCAACTGGTTTGAACTGAAGTTTGTCGAAAATCCGGGCATGGCTTACGGAGCTGAGTTTGGCGGATTAATCGGTAAAATGGGCTTGTCTGTCCTCAGGATTTTTCTGATTGGAGGAATCGGATGGTATATTTGGACAAATGTCAAAAAACACAACAACAACTTCTTCAAATTTGGAATGGCATTGATTTTTGCAGGTGCCATCGGGAATCTGATAGACAGTCTTTTCTACGGAATGATTTTCGACAGCGGTCTCACCTGGAATGCCGAATCCGGTTACTGGATGGGTTATGAAGGGATTTCTAAAGCTGATTTCTCGGGTTACTCGGGATTTCTGAAAGGCTGTGTGGTCGATATGTTTTATTTTCCACTTTTTGACTGGCCCGACTGGGTTCCGGTGATTGGCGGAAAAGAGTTTTTTTCCTATATATTTAATGTGGCAGATTCTGCTATCACAGTTGGTGGGGCTATAATTCTAATTTTTAGAAAGAAAGTTTTCGGATAGGATTTTTTAAAAGAAATCTAAGCAAATTAAAATTCCGGTTTTATCCGGATAAGCTGTCAATTGTCTTTTGTTTATCTGCCTTTGAATTTTATCTTTGACCAAAATTAAAAAAAAATGAATCAGAAAAAACTAAACAAACTGTTTGATATAGTATGTATTCTCGAAATCATTGGTTGTGTATTGCTGTTTTTGATAGCTATGCCAATGAAGTATGGTTTTGGCAATGACTCGCTGATCAGACCTTTCGGAATGCTGCATGGCGTGTTTTTCATGGCTTTCGTCTATTTGGCTTTTCAGGTCAAAGATTATTATAAATGGAATGCAAAAGAGCTGTCAATTGTTATTTTGTATGCCATAATTCCATTCTTCACATGGTTTGTTCACAAGAAAATTAATAATTTTGAAACTGAAAAATCAGAAGCCTAAGAAACTTTTAATTTTATACCTCTAATTTTATTCAAATTATGCCAAGAGTTCTGACAGGAGTGCAAGCAACAGGAACCCCGCATTTGGGGAATATTTTGGGAGCGATTTCGCCCGCCATCGAACTGGCGAATTCGTCCGATGACAAATCGTTTATCTTTATTGCCGATTTACACGCTTTGACCCAGATCAAAGATGCTGAATTACTGAAACAGAATACTTATGAGGTTGCTGCAAGCTGGTTGGCATTGGGGTTAGATACAGATAAAGCAGTTTTTTACCGTCAATCAGATGTGCCTCAGGTGAGTGAATTGACCTGGTATCTTCTCAATTTTTTTCCGTTTCAGAGACTGACGCTTGCCCATTCGTTCAAAGACAAACAGGAATATCTCGCCGATGTAAATGCAGGATTATTTACTTATCCGATTTTGATGGCAGCAGATATATTGATGTATGACGCCGAGATTGTTCCGGTTGGCAAAGACCAGTTGCAACATTTGGAAATTACGAGAGTGGTTGCCGAAAAATTTAACCATCAAATGGGTGAAACTTTTGTTTTGCCACAGGCCAAAATCAATGAAGAAGTAATGCTCGTACCGGGAATAGACGGTAATAAAATGAGTAAATCCAGAAATAATTACATCAACATCTTTTTGCCCGAAAAACAGTTGAAGAAACAAATTATGGCGATTCAAACCGACAGCACGCCACTCGAAGAACCAAAAAATCCTGAAACCGACAATGTATTCGGATTGTATAAACTGGTGGCAACAACCGAGCAAACCGAAGAAATGCGTCAGAATTATCTGAACGGCGGTTATGGTTATGGTCATGCGAAAACAGCTTTGTTTGAATTGTTACTCGATCAATATGCAGATGCAAGAACAAAGTTCGATGAATTACTTGCCGACAAAAGTATTTTGGACAATCAGTTAGAAATCGGTGCACAACGAGCTGCCGAAGTTGGAAATGAGGTGTTGAAAAGAGTGAGAGCGAAACTGGGATTAAAAACCGATTAAATGAAAACGATTCAAATCAAAGCAGATGACTTTTTTGATATGCTGAAAAATCACGGTGTGTCAATGTGGGATGTTTTCAGAAATATGATTGATGGTGAGGAAAAGAAGTTGTTGTTTCTCGATAAAAATGAGAAAGTTATAGCTGATTATATATTGCCCGAAACGGTCGAAGAACTAAATGAGGATTTAGAAGTTTTTAAGAAATCACTGGTTGAAAAATCAAAACTGAATTGAGCTGAAAAAAGAAACAGAAACAAAAAAAGCAGACAGTTGATTTGTCTGCTTTTTTTGTATATATAATTAAGGTGTTATTTCTTGATAAATTTCTGTGTTTTAACTTTTCCGTCGATATTTATTTTTAGCATATAAACACCATTTGCAAAGCTCGAAACATCAATTTGTCCCTTGTTCTGAATATTTAAAGTTGTGATTTTCTATCCGGTCATCGTATAGATCTCAACGACGGCATTGCCTTTTAAATCAAGATTTAGTAAACCATTTACCGGGTTTGGATAAATTTTAATTTCGGATGAATCTACATCAGAAATTGCCATGGTTTCATTCAAAAATCTGGCAACAAAATACTTAGTTGGGTTGGTGAAATCGGCAGTATTTCCGGCTATCACAATTTTTCCATCGGGCTGAACAGCAATAGAAGTTGCGGTGTCGGCTGTCAAATCGACATTTCCACTGATTTTCCCTTCGTTTCCAAATGTTGTGTCAAGCTGACCATCCGTATTCAACCTTGCAATTGAAAAATAATCACCCGATGAATCTGAATTTCTTCCCGAGATAAGCAATTTTCCGTCATTTTGAAAAACCATATCATTAAGATAATTTTCACCATTATCAGTCCATCTGAATTTTGAAAATCCATTGTTTCCATAGGTGTTGTCGATACTTCCGTCGGCGTTCAGGCGGGCGATAGCGATTTCGTATCTCAAAGGATTGGTGCCAAAATAAGAATGTCCGCCAATTAAAATTTTACCATCGTCTGTGAATTTTCCTCTGATGCCAAAATCAGAATCATTGCCAACGATTATAAACAACTGACCGCCATTCCCAAAACCTGCATCCAGAATTCCGTTAGAATCATATTTTGCTGCAATAAATTTCCAGTCATCATTATTGTCAAATCCCATCCCGGTCAACAGAACTTCTCCGGTTGAACTCACATCAATATCGTTTGAATACGACCACGAAGGGAAACCAGTCTGAACCCATCCATTGTTTCCAAAATCAGAATCAATGTTTCCGTCCTGATTGACTTTTGCCATCGTAAACTGATCATTTGAATCACCCGAAATAATGATTTTTCCATCTTCCAAAAGATAAATTGATTTACCGATTTCTGCAAGCCCGTTGTCCAATATAGAAATTCCGCCGGTGCCAAAGGAATTGTCCAAACTTCCGTCCTGATTCAATCTTGCCAAATCAAAATCGCCGGTTGAATTGTCCCATCTGTATCCACCCAAAACAATCTTTCCGTCATTTTGTACAGCGATGTCAAAAGCAAATGACATGATAAAACCTGCCGAAAAGTTGATTTTTCCGTTTGCCCCAAAGGTGCTGTCAGGGCTGCCGTCATTGTTGTACCTTGCCACAGCCATATTACTTGTTCCACCAAATTCAGCTGTGCCTGCCACCAGGATTTTGCCATCTGACTGAATAATGACTCTGTCTGCCGAACTTCCCTGATTGGCAAAATCATCCACCACAAATCCGTTGCCATTAAAAGTCGTGTCGGGTTCGCCGGATTGAGCTGTCAGAATAGTTGAAGCAAATACAACTGTCAGAATTGAAATTAATTTTCTCATTTTTTAGATTTTTGTGTGTTTTCTTGAATCGGCGAGAATAAACTGTTTTTTTTGATTGACAAATGATTTAATCTTCAGCTGGTAGTTGGTTATTAACGACCGTTCTTCTTGGGATAAAAACCCACAGAAATAATTTATGAATTGTAAGAAGTTGAAACTTTATAATTAAATAGATAATTATCTTTTGAATCGTACCCAAAAAATTGATGTGTCATTGATTGTCAGATAATAAATATCTATGATTTATATTATTTGAAAATTAAAATTGGTTCGTATCTTTGCGTTTAGAATAAATCTAAATAAAAATGATTCAAGTTTCGGATACTGCAAAACAAAAATTGATTTCATTGATGAATGAAGACGGAACGGGTTTGAATGAAAGTTTCGTCAGAGTGGGAGTCGAAAGCGGTGGTTGTTCAGGTCTTTCTTATCGGATGAGTTTTGATAAAAATCAAAATGAGAATGACAATGTGTTTTTTGACAATGAAGTGAGAATTTTGGTGGATCATAAATCACTCCTTTATCTCGAAGGAACTACACTTGAATATTCAGGTGGTCTGAATGGAAAGGGTTTTGAATTTAACAATCCGAATGCACAGAGAACCTGTGGTTGTGGAGATAGTTGTGCAATTTAAATCCGGACAAAGTTGAG
>CAYFWH010000156.1:0-5090 GCA_964346785.1 uncultured Weeksellaceae bacterium
TTGCGTCCTTTGCGGTTGAATAGGGACTAGGGACTAGAGACTAGGGACTAGGGACTAGAGACTAGGGACTAGAGACTAGGGACTAGGGATCGGTGGCTAGGAATTAGTACCAGGTATTATGTACTAAGTAATGGTTGTGATTAAATCTCAACAATCCTAAAATTTAAAACAATCCGTCATTATTATTCAGTCCTGTTAATCTGCCAAAGAATTATTTATGATACAAAAACAAGAAAGCCGCTCAAACAAGCGGCTTTCTTTTATAAAATATTTGAATACGAAATTATTGTTTTACAATTTCAATTCTTCTGTTCTGAGCTCTGCCGTCAGCAGTTTTGTTGTCGTATTTAGGCTGTGATTCGCCATATCCGACTGCTTTAAGATTAGAACCGCTTACACCTTTAGAAATCAGGTAATCTACAACAGACTGTGCTCTCTTCTGAGAAAGTTTCATGTTGTTTGCGTCGTTACCAACATCGTCGGTATGACCCTGAATTTCGTAAGTACCTCCGGTTGCTTTGATATACTGAGCAATTACATCAAGACTTTGTTTAGAAGCCTCAACCAAATCAGAAGATGCTGTTTTGAAATAAATCATTCTTGCAAGATCTGTAATCTGAACATTTGCACAGTCAGCGTCAACAGCAAGTGCAGCAGGCTGGAAATTAGCATCAGCATATTTCAGCTCAACTCTTCTGTTTCTTGCTCTACCGTCATCAGTGTCATTGGTAGTGATTGGCAATGCCAGACCAAATCCAACTGATTTCAAAATACCTGCAGGAACACCTTTTCCAATCAGATATTCTTTTACAGAAGCTGCTCTTCTTTCAGACAATGGAAGGTTATAGTTCTGGCTACCTTTGTTATCGGTATGACCTTCAACCAACCAGTGTGGGTCTTTAATATTTTTAGAAGTCAGCAACGGAGCAACATTGTTCAGGATAGTTTTAGATTCCGCAGTCAATTCAGCAGAGTTGTACTCGAACAATACATTTTTCAGTGCATCTTTGATTGCCTGCAGATCAGTACAAGGATCTACTTTTTCAGGACAACCGTTGTTAGCTACTGTACCGAATTCATCCGGACATTCATCTTTACCGTCACACACACCGTCACCGTCTCTGTCAGGACAACCGTTACAACCAGGGATAGAAGAAGCTACACCCGGAGTATCAGGACAGTCATCATCAACATCAAGGATACCGTCGCCGTCTCTGTCAAGGATAGGACAACCGTTGTTTTCGATTGGGCCAGCCTCTTCAGGACAAGCATCGATGCTATCACACAGACCATCACCGTCAGTGTCAGGACAACCATGACATTCAGGATTGTCTGAAGGTACACCTGGAGTATCAGGACATGCATCCTCATCATCAGGAATACCATCACCGTCTCTGTCTTTGTTACCAAAACGGAAGGTTACACCAACTGTATGCTGGAAGAAGTCGAAATAGTCAGTTTTGATGGTAGGAATCATGTTGTAGTCAGAAGCGAAGTTCAAACCAACATTTTTACCTAACCAAAGGTTGAAACCTGCACCCATTGCTACACCAAAATGATGTTTGCTGGTTTCAGGCTCTTGATACAAATAGTCAATTACATGAGGATCACCGTGCTCATTCAAAAGAATGTCACCATGGTGGTTTCCGTAAACTGCAAAACCTGCAGGAACTACATCACCAAGACTGGTAAAGTCAAAGTGGTTATAGTTTGCACCTACTCTCAGGTAAGGGTCAAACCATGAAGTCCCGTTAAGGATTTTGAAACGCAAACCGAGACCTGCATTAATAAACAATTCGTTGTTAATTCTTAGTCTGGTGTTGTCAACTTCACCAACTGACGCGGTCAAGTCCAAATCGAACCAACGGTTCAGATTTCTGATTACTGACAATTTAGACAATGGTGGTACAATGCTGTAATTGTGGTAGTTGAAGAATTCATCAAAAACACCACGAACAGACGTATAGTCCACTGCATGTGCACCTACCGTAATAGCCCATGGATCTTTCTGATTCTGAGCCTTCACGACAGTACTGCTCATAAACAGTACTATCAGAGCGGTTAATAATAGATTAAACTTTTTCATTATCAAATATTTAGTGTTTTAATTTTAGTCTTTTCACTTTTGATACAGCGGCAAATTTAAGAATTCTTTATTATTCTATCCAAATCTCTTCTCAAATCTTTTTGCTTTATCGATTCTCTTTTGTCATACAATTTCTTGCCCTTTGCTAAATATATACTGACTTTAGCAAGCCCTTTATCATTGATATACAGCTTTGTAGGCACTATCGTCAAACCGGTTTCACGCGTCTTTCTTTCTAATTTTTTAAGCTCAATTTTTTTTAATAATAATTTTCTGTCCCTCCTCGTTTTATGATTAAAATGAGTTCCCCAATCGTATTCATCTACAAACATATTAATAATATACAATTCACCATCCTTGAATTGACAAAAACTTTCAGAAATACTTGCCTTACCCATCCGAATTGACTTAATTTCGGTCCCGAACAACTGAATACCCGCTTCATAGCCATCCAGTAGTTCATACTCAAAACGAGCCCGTTTGTTTCTTATGTTTATTTCAGTCTGTGTTCTCAATCATTATTAAATTTGTACCTTTGCACCGTTTTTAAATAAATTTTCACACCTTATAATAGATAATATGCTGACAGTATCCAACTTATCACTCCAATTCGGTAAAAGGGTTTTATTCGACGAAGTTAATATAAAATTTACAAATGGCAACTGTTACGGAATAATTGGTGCCAACGGTGCCGGTAAATCCACTTTCCTGAAAATCCTGTCAGGCGACCTCGACCCGACTTCGGGACAGGTGTCTCTCGAAAAAGGAAAAAGAATGTCAGTCCTTGAGCAGGATCACTTCAAATATGACGAATTTACAGTTTTGGACACCGTACTCAGAGGAAATAAAACATTGTATGATATCAAAGAAAAAATGGATGCACTGTATGCAAAACCCGATTTTTCTGAAGAAGACGGTATCAAAGCAGGTGAATTAGGTCTTCAATACGAAGAAATGGGCGGATGGAACGCAGAAGCAGATGCCTCTTCGCTCCTTTCAAATGTTGGTGTGGAATCAGATATGCACTATACACTGATGGGCGACCTCGACAACAAGGCAAAAGTGAGAATCTTGCTTGCACAGGCACTTTTTGGAAACCCGGATGTGCTCATCCTCGACGAGCCGACCAACGAACTCGATGTTTATACTATCCAATGGCTCGAAGATTTTCTTGCTGACTACGAAAATACGGTAATCGTCGTTTCGCACGACCGCCACTTTCTGGACGCAGTTTGTACACATATTGCCGACCTTGATTTCGGAAAAATCAACTTGTATTCAGGTAACTATACATTCTGGTATCAGTCATCACAATTAGCAGCAAGACAAAGGGCACAACAGAATAAAAAAGCTGAAGAAAAGAAAAAGGAACTTCAGGAATTTATTGCGAGATTCAGCTCTAATGTGGCAAAGGCAAAACAGGCTACCGCAAGAAAGAAAATGCTCGAAAAACTCAATATCGAAGATATCAAACCATCTTCAAGAAGATATCCGGCACTCATCTGGGAACAAAGCCGTGATGCAGGAGATCAGATTCTTGAAGTCAAAGACCTGTCAGCTTCGGTTGACGGAGAGATTCTGTTTAAAGATGTGAACATCAATCTGAAAAAAGGTGATAAAATAGGTTTGTTTTCAAGAAATTCAAAAGCAGTAACCCAATTCCTCGAAATTATTTCGGGCAACGCCAAAGCAGACACAGGCGAATACAGCTGGGGAGTTACCACAACACAGGCCTATCTCCCACTCGACAACACCGAATTCTTCAAAGACGACATCAACCTTGTGGACTGGCTCAGACAATTTACACAGGTGGAAGAAGAAAGACATGAAGAATATATGCGCGGCTTCCTCGGAAAAATGCTTTTCTCGGGCGAAGAGGCACTCAAAAAATCATCTGTTCTTTCGGGAGGTGAAAAAATGAGGTGTATGTTCTCAAGAATGATGCTGCTCAGGGCAAATGTGCTGTTGATGGATGAACCTACCGCTCACCTTGACCTCGAATCAATTACGGCACTCAACAATTCACTCCAGAATTTTAAGGGAACCATCCTGATGGCATCGCATGACCACGAATTAATCAGTACGGTCTGCGACAGAATCATTGAGTTTACACCCAACGGAATCATTGACCGCTACATGACTTATGACGAATTTCTTGAAGATAAAAAGGTGAAGGAACTGAAAGCAGAGATGTACACCTAAACCACAAAAAAATGATTTATGAATCAACTCGTCTGGCACTTCAAAAAATTCGATGAACTAACTGCTTCCGAACTCTATGAAATTCTCAAACTTAGAAACGAGGTTTTTGTAGTCGAACAAAACTGTGTGTACAACGAATGTGATGGCAAAGACTATCATTGTTTTCAGTTATGGTGCAGCCTGAACGGACAAATTATCGGTTCATGCCGGATTGTACCGCCGGGCATATCCTATCCCGAACCGTCATTTGGAAGAATTGTCAGCCACCCCGATTTCAGACACCTGAAACTCGGTCATAAAATGATGGAATACATCCTTCAAATCATCAAAAATTACTGGAATACAGATGCCGTCAGAATCAGTGCACAGGTTTATCTCGGTAAATTCTATCAGCAATACGGTTTCATTCAAACCTCAGAAGAATACTTAGAAGATCTGCTTCCGCATATGGAAATGAGGAGAGCAATGGGCAATTGACAATGGACAATGGACAATGGACAATGGATAATTGTTAATTGTTAATTATGAATTATGAATTATGAATTATGAATTATGAATTGAAAATTACATATTTTGAAAAACTTTGACAAAGTTGACCAAAGCTTTTTTAGAAACCCGGAAAAGTAAAACAACCCAAACTGATTTGAACAGAAAACCAAAACTTTGTCAAAGTAAATCACAAATTCCTAGTTCCCAGTCCCTAATCTCTAATTACTAATCACATAATACATCCCGATACCCGATACCTGTTTCCTGATACTTGCATCCTGATACTTGCATCCTGATACCTGCTTCCTGATAC
>CAYFWH010000157.1:0-5074 GCA_964346785.1 uncultured Weeksellaceae bacterium
TTATCCCTGTACTTCTCTCTACCTCAAACCACTTTTATCGGGGAAAAGGAGTGCAAAGATAAGACCTATTTTGAACTACAAAAACAATTGAACACTTTTTTTTCAATCTTTTTACTTAACTGAAAAACACAGTTTGCAGCGAACTTAATTCCAGCAACTTATATTTTATCACTGATTAAAGTCAGCAGACAGATAAACAACTTTATTCTTTATTTATTTTAAAAGTCTGAACCGAATCCCGGGCGAATACCTTTATAATATATATACCGGGTGAAAAATCTGATATATTAATTTTCTTTTCAGCTGTTTTAAATTCTTTTTTGAGTTTTCCATCCATTGAAAAAAATAAAATATTATCAATTGGTGAAGTTGTTTCTAAATTTAAAATATCCCGAACTGGGTTTGGGTAGATTCGGATTTTCGATTTATCCAAGTCAGTTGTTCGCAAGATTTCAGAACCTATTTTATAAATCTTCCCGCTGCCGAGAACATATAACTCACCTGATGAATCTTCACCGAATGAAGTAATATTAATTCCAGTATTCAATATAAATTCAATATTATTTTCCTGATCCATTACTCCTATTTCGCCTGAACAGTAATCGCCAAAAAAGTATTTGCCGAACATTGATTGAAATTCATTGCCTCTGTAAACATAACCACCGGTTATCGAACATCTTCCGTTGGTATGCTGATATACTGCAACCGGAAAAGTCATATCATCCGCTGAACCACATCCATTCGTATTATACGGAACATTTCCTTCATAGCACCTCCAGCCATAGTTCAATCCGGGTAGATTAACAGGCTGACGGTTTATTTCTTCCCACATATTTTGTCCTACATCAGCTATTAAAATCTCTCCGGTAACATTGTCAAATGAAAACTTCCAGGGATTTCTGAGACCATAAGCCCAGATTTCTGGCTTTCCGCCGGATTGCGCAAAAGGGTTGTCGGGTGGAATACTGTAGCCCGAACCACTCACATCTATTCTAAGTAATTTTCCAAGAAAGGTTTCTGTATTCTGTCCGTTTCCGTCAGGGTCACCTCCTCCTCCACCATCACCGGATGAAATCCAAAGGTATCCGTCATCACCAAAATGGAGACTGCCGCCGTTATGGTTTGTATAAGGTTGATTGTAGGACAAAATTACAGTTCCTTCCGTCTCAGCTATATCCGGATTATTACTCACCAAATATCTTGCTACAACCGTATTTCCTGATTGATTCGTGTAGTTTACATAAAACCTTCCTGTTTCATTATAGTCAGGTGGAAATGCAAGACCGAGCAATCCTCTTTCTCCGCCTGTTGAAACCAGTGAGGACAAGTCCAAAAAGGGCTGGGGATTTACATCTCCATCATGGTTAAGAATTTTAATTTTTCCGGTTTGCTCAACTACAAAAATACGCTGATCACCTGCATGAGTCATTTCAACAACAGAGTTAAATCCATCAGCGATGAGTTCAAGATAATATTCCTGTGCATAATTAAAATTAAAAGGAAAAACAATTAAAAGAAAAATAAATCGTAACATAATACCATCATTTTATGCAGTTTATAAATTTACGCATAATTTTTTCAAATGATGAAAACAATCAATAACAAAATTAAAATCGACAAAATCGAAAAGCAAAAAAATTGAATTTTCAACGATCAGTCTGATAGTTATACAATATAAAGTACAGTATATACAATTTTGACCATTTTGATTAAGTGTTAAAGTTACCGATTAAATTATTTTTATTAATTTTATGAAAAACTAACTGTAACTAACAATGATAAAGCTCGTACTAATTGATGATGAGTCAAATGCACTGAAAAGCCTGGAATGGGAAATTCATAATTTCAGTAAAGATTTTGAAATAGTAGCCAGTTTCACAAATCCTGAAGAGGCAATTCATTTTTTAAGAAACAATGAAGTTGATTGTGTTTTTGTCGATATAGAAATGCCTCAAATGGATGGCCTTCAATTTCTAAAAAGTTTTGGATACCGTGATTTCTTAGCGATTTTTGTTACAGCTTATGAACAGTATGCAATACAGGCGATAAAGGAGAATGCATTTGATTATTTACTTAAGCCAATAGACACTGAAGATCTCACGGTTACGCTGGACAAAATAAAAGCAAAAGTTTGTCAAAGCAAACAGGAAGAACGACAAAAATTTAGTGTTTTTAACCTCAAAATTCCGCTATCAACAAATGGAAAGATTATATATGTGAGTCCTGATAACATAACTTATTGCGAAAGTGACGGCAATTACACCAAAATTTTTTTGGAATGCGGCAATTCCATTTATCTCACAAAAAAAATTAAAGAAATTCAGGATTTACTGCCACAGGAGATTTTTTTCAGAGTACATAACTCATACATAATCAATATAAATAAGGTGAAGGAATTTTTGAAAACCGATAATTATGTAATTCTCGAGAACAATATGAAAATTCCTGTTTCAAGAAATAAGAAAAACACTTTTTTAGATATTTTTTAATTTAATGAATGGATCCAGTTTCTCTGTACATATTTCTCTTGCATTTTCTGATTGGAGCCATTTCTATTCTGTCAATTCTAAGCTGGCTTGTTTATTCGCAATCCGGTGAAAAAAGTTTTCTGTTTTATGGTTCTTATTCAACTTTGGTAATAATTTATCTGACACTCAGAACTCCGGTAAACATTTACGAAACTGAATGGCTGACAAATCTTCTTCATTCCAGATTCGCATCAATTAATTATTATGTGCAGGTTTTATTTTACACAGTGTATTTCAATTTCTTTATACATTTTCTTGAATTACCCGAAGTAAAACCTGTTTTTGTGAAAAGACTGAAGATTTCTACAAGGTTGTTGTTACTTATTTCCACGGTTATATTTATCTATTGTATCATCAGCAATAACAATGAATTATTTTTTAAATATTTCCTTTACGGCTTTATTCCTGTTGGTTTGGTGCTTGGAATAATCACAATTTACAAATCGTTGAGAGTAAACAATCATCTTAAATATTTTATTATAATCGGTAGTACTGTTTATATTATTTTTGCTGTAATAGCGATGTATTATACGATTCATCCCGGATTACATGAAGCTCCGCTCAACTACTTTTTCATCGGATTGATTTTCGAAAATTTAGCTTTTTCGATAGGTTTATCATTGAAAGTTAAAAGTTGGTACGAGAAAATGATTTTTCAGTTTAAAGAGAATGTGAAAATCAAAAATGATCAATACGAAATCCTTGAAAAAGAGTTGAAAATAAAGGAAGAGGAAATCCTGAGTATAACCAAGCAGGCTGAAAAAGAGCATCTCGAAAAAATTGAATCAGAGCACAATAATGAAATCAGAAGATTGCAACTCGATTTGTTGAAAAATCAAATGAATCCGCATTTCATTTTTAATGCACTGACATCGGTAAAAGTTTTTTTGATTGATAATGACAAGAAAAAAGCAGTGTTTTATCTTAATAAATTTTCTAAACTTATCAGAAGAATGCTTGACAGTTACAGGGTTGAATCTTATTCACTCAACGAAGAGCTTGAAATTCTGAGGCTATATATCTCAATTGAAAATATCCGGTTTAATTCCGAAATAAATTTCATATTCAAAATTGACCCTAATGTTGATTTATTTTCAATCAGAATCCCACCTATGCTTTTACAACCTTTTGTAGAGAATGCAATCTGGCACGGGCTTATGTTAAAGACTGATCATGATTTAAAAGAGATTAGCATTGAAGTTTACGACGAAAACGGTATTTGCAATATGATCATCAAAGACAATGGTGTCGGCAGAGAAGTTTCACATGATTCTAAAAAGAACAGATCTTTGAAAAAGAATTCGATCGGTTTAAAACTGGTTCAGGAAAGAATTGATTTGTTCAATAAACAAAATAATTTCAACTATCATTTCAGAATATTTGATTTATCTGACTTTGACAATAAACCACTTGGTACAAAGGTTTCAATTTACTTCGACAATAAAACGATTTAAATACTTTATTTCCTTTTATACAATCATTTACACCATTTATACAATCAGACATTAGATAACTGTTAATTATTTACATATTTGCTTTGAAATCGAAAGATAGAGAAGTTCATTTAATCAACCTAACTAAATTATTGACAGCAATTGTTTACGGCAAAACCAAATTAAAATGGGCCCCTCTCTGCCGAATTATAAAACAGAAAATAGTTGGCAACAATACTAATATGAAAAGATAATTATTTTATTGTGTTAATTTAATTATTTAAAACACCAGCAAACTACTTAACTCGAATAAACAGAAAATGTATTTTCAGTCAATTGTTTTATAAAAAGGCTGCTGTCAAAAAAAATGGGTGCTTTTTTGCACCCATTTTTATTTTAAATCAACTCTGCCAGTCTGCAGGTCAAGCTTTTTCTTGTATATCTTTCAGCTCTGTTTATTTTATAATCCGATTCAGATTTTTTAAATTTTTTATAATTTTCAATTATAAACTCTTTTATATTCTCTTTGTCAAAATGATTGAAATGTTTTCCGGATCTGTTTTCGTTTAAAATTTTTTCAACATCTCCCCCGTCCGGCCCCACCGACAATATCTGATTTTGAGTCGCCATGTATTCAAATAACTTACCCGGAATTATTCCCTTTGCAGAATCATCAGGAAAATTGGTAAGCAATAGCAAATTTGAGTTTTTTATTTCTATAATTGATTGTTTATGTGTTATATAACCACTGAAAACGCAATTAGGATTTAATCCGTTCTCTTCAATTGAATCTTTGACTCCATCACTGATGTTTCCAAAAAAATTCAATTCCAAATCTTTCTTGAAATCAGAATTCTCAATTGACAGCTCTTTTAACGCTTTCCAAACGACCAAAGGGTTTCTTGCCATTTCAAGACCACCCGAATAAGTAATTCTGAATTTTTCACTAAATTTTTTTTCCAAATTCTCGAAATCACTTTCTTCGTATCCATTTGTAATTACTTCAACTTTTTTGGCACCTGATTTCTTATAGTTTTCAGCATCCGTGAAACTGGTAGCTATCACACAATCACAAGATTGTAGAACTTTCACTTCTAATTGAAAGTGTTTCTT
>CAYFWH010000158.1:0-4974 GCA_964346785.1 uncultured Weeksellaceae bacterium
AATACACGTCAGCTGATCTCCGATTGCTTTTTGAATCAAAATCGAGGTTACCGAAGACTCTCCACCTCCGGACAGACCTAAAATGACTTTTTTATCGCCCACCGCATTCCGAATGGAGTTAAGTTGTTGCTCAATGAATTTTTTAGCTGACCAATCTTTATCACAATTACAGGAATTGAACAAAAATTCATCTATTTCAGAATCCGATATTTCGTTTTCGATTTCCAAAAGTGGAATTCCGGTTTTTATCAGTTTTTCTCTCAGGTTTTTTCTTTCGTCGATAAAACTATTATCACCTAACGGTGAAAGAACAAATCCTTTTATGCTTTCCACTGATTGATCTTCATTAAAAGCATGAAAAGGAAGAATTTCCGAATAAACTTCATGATTCCGAATTTCTTTGGCTAAGGTCTGGGTATAAAGTGAACCAAAATCCCAAACAATGATTTTTTGTTGCATCTTGCAATATTTTTTACAAAAATAAGGAATGAGATTTTATAATCAAGTTCTATAAAATGTTTTTTTTATTGTTATGAATTTTTTTTTCATTTGATGGTTAGCTTTCAATCAAATCAGTAAAAATTCCATTTGTTAAATTTTGTAAATCTTCAGGTTTCAGCTCCATTAAAAGTCCTCTCTTGCCTGCACTCACAAAAATTTCATTAAATAATTGTGCAGATTCTTCAATATAAGTCGGAAATAATTTTTTCATTCCTATTGGTGAACAACCACCTCTGATGTAACCGCTGATAGTCAACAAATCTTTCTGTGGAATCATTTCACATTTTTTTGATTTCGAAATTTTTGCGATTTTCTTCAAATCCAAATGATAATTTGACGGGATGACCGCTACCAGATTTTGTTTTTCATTATTTACAAGTACCAAAGTTTTAAAAATCCTCTCCGGATCCATCTCCTCCACATCTGCTATATGCTCAGCGCTTAAATCAGATTCATCTACTTCAAATTCAAAGGTTTTATAAATGATTCCATGCGTTTCTAACAATCTGACAGCATTCGTTTTTTCTGACATTTTTCTATGATCTCTTTTAATCTGATTAATCTACTATTGCTTTTATTTCAGGATCATTTTCCAAATTTCTCATTTGCCGTTCTACCCATTTAGCTCTTTTACTAACATAACTGCTTGGCGGATTGACTTTGTATTTCTTGGGATTGGGCAAGTTCACAGCAATTCTTGCGGCTTCATTTCTACTCAAATCAGAAGAATGTTTTTGAAAATATCGCTGAGATGCCGCTTCTATGCCAAAAGTTCCTATCCCGGTTTCAGAAACATTCATATACACTTCCAAAATTCTTTCTTTTGACCAGAATGTTTCAATCATAAATGTAAAATATACTTCCAGTCCTTTTCTGAACCAGCTCCTACCCTGCCATAAAAAAACATTTTTAGCGGTTTGCTGTGAAATCGTGCTGCCTCCCCTTATTTTTTTTCCTTTATGTTTTTCGTTGTAATTCATCGCATCTTTAATTTCCTGAATATTGAAACCATTGTGTTTCGCAAATTCCTGATCTTCAGATGCAATAAAAGCCAACTTTGCATGTTTAGACATTTTATCTAAAGACACATAGTTTCGATTCATTCCATGACCATCTATCCAACTGTTTATCTGAGTAATGGTTATTGGCGGATTGACCCATTTCAAAACAATAATGTAAGCAAATTGTGCAATGAAAAGTGCAATAAAAAGCTTTTTAACAAACTTCAATAATTTCCTCAGCATGATGCAAATTTCTACTTTTTTTTGATTTGAATTTAATTTTATTGCTGATTGTTTAATCCCCAACTATCACGATCCAAACTTCTGTATTGAATAGCTTCTGAAATATGATGACTGGCCAGTAATTCACTTTCTTCCAAATCAGCAATTGTACGGGCAACTCTGAGAATCCTGTCATAAGCTCTTGCGGAAAGATTCAGTTTATCCATTGCATTTTTAATCAGTTTTTTGCCAATTTCATCTGTCTGACAGTACTCATCGAGCTGAGCCGGTCCCATCTGTGCATTGTAGTGAATATTATTCAGATTTTGGTATCTGATTGTTTGAATCCCTCTGGCTTTTTCAACTCTTTTTCTGATTTCTATACTTTTCTCACCATCTCTTTCTGCCGACAAATCCTCAAAAGGAACCGGGCTTACCTCAATATGCAAATCAATTCTATCCATCAATGGTCCCGATATTTTATTCATGTATCGTTGCATTTCCAAAAGTGTGGATGTGTTGTTCGGGTCATCCGGAAAATAACCGCTCGGACTTGGATTCATTGATGCAACCAACATAAAACTTGAAGGATAAGTCACTGTAAATCTGGCTCTGGAAATAGTAATCTCTCTGTCTTCAAGCGGTTGTCTCAGCACTTCCAACACAGTTCTTTTAAATTCAGGCAATTCATCTAAAAATAAAACTCCGTTATGTGCCAGTGAAATTTCGCCGGGTTGCGGAAAAGAACCACCGCCTACCAAACCTACATCAGAAACTGTATGATGCGGGGAGCAATAAGGTCTGACTGTCATCAGTGAAGAATTGTCACCGAGTTTTCCGGCTACAGAATGTATTTTGGTTGTTTCCAAAGCTTCTTCGAGTGTCAACGGTGGCAATATAGACGGGATTCGTTTGGCGAGCATCGTCTTTCCACTTCCGGGCGGGACAATTAAAATAATAGTATGTCCTCCGGCAGCTGCAATTTAGAGTGCCCTTTTCACATTATACTGCCCTTTGACATGTGAAAAATCAAACGGGAATGAATTCAAGTGTCTGTAAAATTCTTTCTCAATATCAATTTTCTCAGCCTCTATTTCTTGTTTTCCATTAAAAAAATCAATCACTTCTTCTATATGCTCTACACCAATCACCTCAAGTTCGGTCACAACAGCTGCTTCTTGAAGCCTTCATCTCTTGCCTGAACTGCAATTGGCAAAACCCCTTTTATTGGTCTGATAAAGCCATCGAGTGAAAGCTCGCCCATAATCAGATAATCACCAATTCTATCGGGTTTTATTTGCCCCGAAGAAGCCAACAATCCAATAGCAATAGTCATATCATAAGCTGAACCTTCTTTGTGTAAATCTGCGGGAGCCATATTGATCGTTATTTTCTTTCCCGGAAATTTATACCCACAATTGATCAAAGCTGTTCTGAATCTGTAATTAATTTCTTTAATTGCACTGTCAGGCAGTCCAACTAAATAATAGCCTATACCCGTTTCTACATTAACTTCAATGGTGATTGTTTTTGCAGAAACTCCGTAAATCGCACTTCCATATACTTTGGCAAACATAGTAGAGTTAATTTTAGACTTAAATTTAATAATAATTTCTAACTTGCATGCTCTTTTCAATTTTTAATATGGAAAAATTAAATTTCAGTTTTGAATTTAATCTGTATAACTCTTTAGGAGAGCTTGATTCAATCAGAAAGAGTTTAATCAAAAAAGCTGTTGAAACAGCTCATAATGCTTATGCCCCCTATTCAAAATTTCGTGTCGGAGCAGCTGTTTTACTGGAAAATGATGAAATAATTTGTGGTAACAATCAGGAAAACGCATCTTACCCCGTAGGAATCTGTGCCGAAAGAACCTTGCTTTCATTTGTGCATGCCCAATTTCCTGAATTAAAAAAAATAATACTTGCTATCAGTGCCCTTGACACCAACAAAGATGTTTCTCCGTGTGGCCTCTGCAGACAAACCATACTGGAATATGAAACTATTCAGAATCAAGACATTGAAATATTATTGCATAGTAACAGTGGAAGAGTATTACAAATTCCGTCAGGTAAAATGCTCTTGCCTCTGCATTTTGACAGTAAAAGTTTAAACTAAAAGCGGTTTGCACAAATAAATATTAACAAGTAAATTTGCAATTGATTAAGGTTATGGAAAAAATTACAAAAAAAACATATCTCCAATGGTACCGCGACATGGTTTTTTGGAGAAGATTCGAGGATAAGTGTCGTTCGCTTTATCTCAAACAGAAAATCAGAGGATTTTTACATCTGTACAATGGCCAGGAAGCACTACCTGCAGGATTTTTGCATGCAATGGATTCCAAAATTGACAAGGTAATTACTGCATATCGCTGTCATATTTGGCCAATGGCAATGGGAACAGACCCAAAGAGAATCATGGCTGAATTATGTGGCAAAGAAACCGGAACTTCTTTTGGACTGGGCGGGTCAATGCATATTTTTGACAAGGAACATAATTTCTATGGAGGTCATGGTATTGTAGGCGGGCAAATACCGTTGGGTGCCGGAATTGCTTTTGGTGAGAAATTCAATGGCGGAAAAGGAGTAACCGTTTGTCTGTTCGGCGATGGTGCAGCAAGACAAGGTGTCTTGCACGAAACTTTCAACATGGCTATGAATTGGAAATTACCGGTAGTATTCGTTTGTGAAAACAATGGATATGCAATGGGTACTTCAGTTGAAAGAACAACAAATCAGCACGACTTATCCAAATTGGGATATGCTTATGATATGCCTTCTTTTGCTGTTGACGGAATGGATCCGGTGAAAGTTGCAGAAGCAGCCTACGAAGCACTTGAAAGGGCAAGAAGAGGTGACGGCCCCACTTTTCTGGACATCAGAACTTACAGGTTCAGAGGACACTCAATGTCTGATGCCGAGCCATACAGAACAAAGGAAGAAGTAGAAAAACATAAAAACGAAGATCCAATCTTACTGGATCAGCATACGATACATGAAAAAAAATATGCCAGTCAGAAAGAGTTGGACAAAATAGTAGAGCAAGTAAAAGCTGATGTTGAAGAATGTGAAATTTTTGCGGAAAATTCACCTTCACCTTCCAGCGATCTTGTTTACAAATACACTTATTCAGAGGAGAATTATCCTTTTTTGGATAAAATAGAAAATAATTAAAATTATGGCTGAAAAAATTACTATGCCTCGCCTGAGTGATACCATGGAAGAAGGTACAGTTGCCAAATGGCACA
>CAYFWH010000159.1:0-4961 GCA_964346785.1 uncultured Weeksellaceae bacterium
AGAAACTAGAGACCAGGGACTAGGGGTTACTTTGACAAAGTTTTGGTTTCTGTTCGAAAAAGTTCCGGGTTGTTTTACTTTCACGGGTTTCTAAAAGAAGTCTTGGTCAACTTTGTCAAAGTTTTTCAAAATATGTAATTTTCAATTCATAATTCATAATTCATAATTCATCATTGTCAATTATCCATTGTCAATTGTCCATTGTCAATTGTCCATTGTCCATTGTCAATTGTCCATTCAAAAATCAGTTTGGTTCCTTTTCCGGGTTTGGAGTCGATTTTGAGTTCACCGCCGATTTCGGAGATTCGGTTTTGCATATTGCTCATTCCGTTTCCGTGGTTGAGTTCATCGGTTGAAATTCCTTTTCCGTTGTCTTCAACTTCGATTTTATAACTGTTGTCCGACTGTTTCATACTGATTTTGATTTCTGTTGCATCAGCGTGTTTGATCGCATTGTTAATTGCTTCCTGAATCAGTCTGTAAATATTAATTCCGCGCAATGCCGAAAATTTAGCTGTTTCATTTTCGTCTTCCGTGAATTCTAAAACAAAGTTGATTTGAGGTGCTGCCATCCGTGCATTTTCAATAAATTTATTGACCCTGATTCTCAAATCCGGAAAGCTGATATGGTTTTTATTCATTGCCCAGATGGTATCTCTGAGTTCATTGATTGTATTTCGGGTAAACTGATTGATTTCATTGAGTCTCACACCGGCATCCGGATTCTCCTTGGCAAGTCTGAATTTGAGGTTGTCCAACGATGAAATAATAAAGGTGAGCTGTGAACCGATGTTGTCATGCAGGTCTCTCGAAATTCTGAGTCTTTCCTGCTGTACCCTGTTTTGGGCTTCAATTTTTATCAGCTCATCCTTGAGTTCATTTTCTCTGATTAACTGACGGTTTTTCAGTTTTTGATTTCTGTTAATCAGATAAGCCGCCAGGGCGGTCAGTAAAATTAAAAACAGAAGTCCCAATAAAAATATATTTTTTTTCTGGAGTTCAAGTTTCTGCTCAGCCAGGTTTGCTCTTTGCTCTAGAATTTTCTTTTCCTTTTCTTCGGTTTCGAACTGAACTTCAAGCTGTTGACGATGGGCAGCTGACTCCATATTGTAGATACTGTCTTTGTACACCATCTGCTCTTTCAGGTATTCAAACGCATTTTTGTAATCACCTCCGGCGGCAGAATTCTCTGACAATGAGCTGTATATACTCTGGGTCAGATAGTTGTAACCTGCTTCTTTACTGATTTCGAGTGACTGTTTGAAGTATTTCATCGCATTGTCGGTATCGTTCTGAAGCTGGTAAAATGTACCGTAGAAATTCAGGTTTTCTGCAATTCCGATTTTATCGCCAAGCTGAAGTCTTCTTTCATAGGCTTCATCAAAGATTTTTTTGGCTTCATCATATTCACCGAGTATTGATTTGAGCGCAGCTATTTTATTGAGACTATACGGAATACCGACTTCATCGCCGGCTTTTCTTTTCATACTGAGTGATTTATTGTAGAAATAAAAAGCACTGTCGTAATCACCCAAATCTTCTTTGACCACGCCGTAGTTGTCATAGAGTGCCAGGAGTTCGCCATCTGCATTTTCGGCTTCTGCCATTTTGATACCAATTCTCATGTATTCAACAGCTTTTTTCAAATCTGTTCTTCTGAACCGGTAACCGTATAAACCGTAGAGCGCCGCCGCATGGCTCATGTCACCAATAGATTTGTATTGGTTGACGGCTTTGAAAAAATAATCTGTACTGATGTCGTAATTTCCTTTGTAATAATAAATCATCGACAGACTGGCATAGGTGTCTGCAATTCCTTTGGGATAGTCAGCCTGTTTGGCGAGTTCAAGATTGCTGATATATTTTTTGATATCATTTTGAGGCGTATTGATCAACTGATCATAAGACAGATTGTTGAGCGAATCTATTTTTCTGATGACCTCCCGGTTTTGGGCAAGCGATAAAACTGCTGTCAAAAAAAGTCCGGTGATAAAATAAAATTTTCGCATCTGTTTAAATTTTGATTTTCTAATCAAATATATTCCAAAAAAAGCGTAATGACAGTTATGAAGTTGTAAGCCATTAAAACGAACTGTCATTACGCACCCTAACCGGGGTTTTTAGTTCTTGTTTTATGAGGGTCCTTTTTTTGAATTGTTGACCGCACCGGTTT
Source organism: uncultured Weeksellaceae bacterium (assembly GCA_964346785.1). Classification (GTDB taxonomy): domain Bacteria; phylum Bacteroidota; class Bacteroidia; order Flavobacteriales; family Weeksellaceae; genus Moheibacter. The sequence continues at coordinate 2,174 of CAYFWH010000159.1, forward strand.
TTTGCTGTTTACATTTAGGTTGGCGTCTATTGCTCAAAACCGAAGCGATCTAACAATTCTTTAATTTTAACACCTGTTTCGGGTATTAAAAACAAGTTTTCAGGTCAAATAAATTTCAAATACAAATTTGGTAGTTTCAGTATTCTGAATCAATAAGGCAATTGCCCTATTTTTTAAACTGACTTTTTGATTAAGCTATATTTGTCAATCCTATATTGAACGAGCCTTCAGTTATATTTCTCATGCTTCCGTCATTTGGATTTTTGGCTTCGAAATGGAAAGTTCCCTTAACGAAATCATCGTTAATTTCAGAAACCTTAATTTGACCCGCAAGACTTTCGTCATAAGGAGCAGACCAGGTGCTGGGATCTGTTGGATTACTTACATTGGTTTCAATGTAATTAGCAAGATTAAAAATATTACCATCACCTCCGACAGGATAAGTTCCTTCGCCGTCAAAACCCATGATTTGAAGCTGAATTGCTCTGTTCGGATTTTGGCCGCCGTCATTTCCCATTACCATAAGCACACCGTTTGTAAGTGTTGCAGTCGTGGTCATTTCAATACTTTCGAAATTTGAACCGTCAATTTTTGCGGTAATTTTTCCCGGAGCTGCACTACCGCCGCCACCACCGTCATCATCACTTTTACAAGAAAAATTGATTACAGAAGTTGCAAATAACAAGGCAGCAATCATAAGAATTCTTTTTGTTTTCATTTTTTTTAAATTCTAATTGTTGTTAACCGTACAAAAATATACCTACAGACCTGCCCGAGTCAATAGGGCAATTGCCGTATTTTGTACATTACGGAGTGCGACAGACAATAATGAAAGTTTACAGTAAGATTTAAATCAGCTTGTTTCGCTCTGCTTTTTGAATAGCTTCGAGTTTGTTGTGAACCTGAAGTTTTTTGTAGATATTTTCGATATGTTTTCGGATTGTACTTGGTGACAAAATCAGGTTGTCGGCTATTGCGGTATAACTTAGGCCTTTGCTGAGTTGTTCAAGAACTTCGGTTTCTCTTTCTGAGAGTTTGATTTCTTCTTTTTCCTGTTCCAAATTCTCTAATCCTTCAGGATTTCTCAGAAATTTCAGGGTTTTTAAAGCTATCGACGGAGTCATTGCCGCGCCGCCCTCAAGTGTATCGTTGATGCCATCATACAGAATCTGAGGATCGACTTCTTTGAGTAAATAACCGTCTGCACCAGCCTGAATGGATTGAAAAACATTTTCGTCATTGTCAAAAACGGTCAGCATCACAATTTTGATATGCGGAAATCGTTTTTTCACCTCACGGGTTGCTTCGATACCATTCATCACCGGCATCTCTATATCCATCAATATCAAATCAATCTGAGAGTCCCGGCTTAATTTTTCAATTAATTCCTGACCGTTACCGGCTGTGAGTTTAAGTTTTAAATCATCGAAAAAAGACAGCTTTTCAGATACTACCTGTATCAGAAAATAATTGTCATCAACCAATGCCAGCCTTTTTGTCATCCTGCTAATTTATGAAAATTAAGCGACGATAATGCCTGCAGAATGGTTTTTTATCGAGCCGGTGACAGAGCTGAGTACATTTATCTGATTTTCAAGCCTCAGTAAACCCATCCAGCCAAAAATCAATGCTTCCTTGTATTCAATTATTTCTTTTTCGGGAATAATTATCTCGGTTTCGGTTTTTGAAATCAGTAATTCTATCAGATAACTATTGTAAACTCCGCCGCCCGTAATGAGTACATTTTTGATTTGATTCTGATTGAGCACAGCCGAAATTTGATTTGAAATATGTTCTGTGAAACATGAAATAATATTTTCAACTGATTCATTACATGCTGACAACAATGGAAAGATATTTTCATTGCACCATTCTATGCCAAGTGATTTTGGCGGTTCCAGCCGGTAGAATTCAAGCCGGTCAAGTTTTTCTGTCAACTCTTTATTTTTCGTTCCTTTTCGGGCAATCAGACCGTCTTTGTCAAATTCCTGACCGAGTTTTTCGGCAAGACGGTTGAGCACGATATTCACCGGACAAATATCAAAAGCAATTCTTTTTTGGTTTCTTTTGAAGGAAATATTCGAAAAACCGCCGAGGTTCAGACAGGCATCGTAACCAGAAAATAGATTTTCATCGCCAATCGGAACCAAAGGTGCACCCTGACCGCCATAAATCACATCCGCAGTTCTGAAATCATAAATGACGGGAATACCGGTTTTTGAAAAAATAGCTTCGCCTCTGCCGATTTGCAGCGTATATTTTTTTGCAGGATTGTGAAAAACCGTGTGACCGTGCGAAGCGATAAAATCAATGTGCTGAATATTATTTCGGTGTATAAACTGATTGACACAATTACCGAGGAAGAAGCCATATTCCACATTCAGTTCAGTCAGTTCTTCGGCAGACAGCAAAACTGAATCTTTTAATTTCTGGTACCAATATGGACTGTAACCAATGGTTTCTGCTTTGATAATTCTGTATTCAGACGATTCGATTTTGTATTCGGCAAGACAAATATCCAGTCCGTCAAGCGAAGTTCCTGACATTAATCCGATACCGAGTTTTGCTTTCATGGTTGATTTGGTTTCAGGGTTTAAAGGTAATGTTTTTATTGTACGATGTTTACTGTACTATGTATATTGTATAATGTATTAGGGACTAGAGACTAGGGACTAGGGACTGGGGGGATGTACTATGTATAATGTATATTGTATTAGGGACTGGGGATTAGGGACTGGGAACTAGAGAGTTACTTTGACAAAGTTTTGGTTGCTGTTCGAAAAAGTTC
>CAYFWH010000160.1:0-4892 GCA_964346785.1 uncultured Weeksellaceae bacterium
CGGGCGGAAAAAGAGGTTTGGCTCAATCTATTTTTCAGGTCGGCGGAAATACAGGCAGTGCAATCGGGCCTTTGCTTGCCGCTGCTGTTGTAGTTGCTTACGGAAGAAGTCATTCGGCATATTTTTCTCTTTTCGCATTGGTTGCCATCATCATTTTGGTTTATGTAGGCAAGTGGACAAAAAATAAGATAGCTGAAATGAAAACCTTGAAAAAAAGTGCAGCAATTGAAAGTTATCACCCGCATCTTACGAAAAAGCAAGTATATAATGCTGTGGGAATTTTATTGGTTCTCATCTTCTCAAAATACATTTATCTGGCAAGCATCAGTAGTTATTTTACTTTTTTTCTAATTGAAAAATTCAAAGTTTCGGTTGCTTCATCACAGCTCTTTTTATTCGGATTTCTGGCTGCTGCAGCTGTCGGAACTTTTGTCGGCGGACCATTGGGAGATAAATTTGGAAGAAAATATGTGATCTGGTTTTCAATAATCGGAGCTGCTCCTTTTGCGCTCGCTATGCCTTACATCAACAGTTTGGCGCTCACTTCTGCATTCAGTATCATCATCGGTTTTATACTTTCATCTGCTTTTCCGGCAATCATCGTTTACGCACAGGAATTGATGCCCGGGAAAATCGGAATGATTTCAGGATTATTTTATGGGCTTGCATTTGGAATGGGCGGTGTCATGGCGGCTTTGCTCGGTGTTCTTGCTGACTGGAAAGATATTTATTTTGTGTATCACCTTTGTTCTTTTATGTTGTTGCTCGGAATGGTTGCCTATTTCCTACCCAATCTCAAAGAAATGGCCGAGAAAAGAGGCTGAGTTTTTTTATTAAATTTGTGATGACTTTTCTGAATCAATATGAAAAAGCTATCGATTTTATTTTTAATCTTTTCACTGACCTGTCAGGCTCAAAATCATGTTGATATATTTAAATTCAATTTCGGTGAAAGCTTTAAAAATAATTTCAAAGATACACTAAGCACACATATTTATTCAATGGATGCAGAATTGACTCTGCCTTTCAAAATCAATCAGAAACATGCAGTAATTACAGGAATAGACTACAGCCGAAACAGCCTTCAGTTGTTTCCTGAATCTTCATTTTCTAAACTTCAGAGCACAACTTTGAAACTCGGTTTGGCTTCTCAATGGAATGATAAATGGAGTTCAGCCGTTGTATTGCTGCCCAAGATTGCATCTGATTACAAAGACATCTCATCAAAAGATTTTTATCTCGGTCTGATTGCAACTGCCAAAATGAAAAAGACCGAAAATTTCAGCTGGCGATTTGGCATTTATGCATCCACAGAAGCTTACGGAGTTTTCACTACACCAATTTTAGGCTGGCAATATCAAAGTCCAAATGAAAAATTTGAAATGGACATGAGTTTACCAATTAAAGGTGATATGAATTACAAACTCGGTGTTGTGTCAATCGGAGCGGATTATTATGGTATTTCCAAAAGTTTCAGATTTCAGGACGATGACAAACAAAAATTTTATGCTGACTTGAATTCTATCAAACTTTCTGCTTATTTGCAATGGAATACTTTTAACGAAAGTTTGTTGTTGCGCGCCAAACTCGGTTACAGTTCTGACAATTATTCGGTTTATAACGAAAATCAAAAAATTGGTTTGGGTTTATCTGCGTTTAAATTCGGAGATAACAGGACTCAATTAAATCCTGATTTACAGGGAAGTCCTTTTTTTAAGATTGAAGCAGTTTATCGATTTCAAGTCAAATCAAAAAATTAATCAACAAAAAAATATTTCACAAACCGGATTAACAACAGTCCCGGTTCTGAAAATTTTCATTGACTGTTTCTCAGTATTCTTTTCAAAATTCGTAACTTAGCGCTTCCAAAATTTAAAATCAATTTTCAAATGAGAGAAGTAGTTATTGTATCCGCTGTCAGAACTCCAATGGGTTCTTTTATGGGCGGATTATCATCTATACCCGCAACCAAACTGGGTTCAACCGCAATCAAAGGTGCACTCGATAAAATTAATCTTGACCCAAATCTGGTTCAGGAAGTATTCATGGGAAATGTACTTCAGGCCGGAAATGGTCAGGCACCAGCCAGACAGGCTGCTTTGGGAGCAGGTATTCCAAATTCAGTTCCGTGTACAACAGTCAACAAAGTTTGTGCATCAGGAATGAAAGCTGTAATGTTTGGCGTTCAAGCAATTAAATGTGGTGATGCAGATGTGGTAGTTGCCGGAGGTATGGAAAGTATGTCAAATACTCCTTTTTACAGCATGAATACACGAAGCGGCCACAAATACGGAAATACCCAACTTATTGACGGAATTTACAATGACGGTCTTATGGACGCTTACGACAAACAGGCTATGGGTTGTTCAGGCGATAAAACCGCTGAAAAATATAATATTTCAAGAGAAGCTCAGGATGCATTTGCAATTGAATCATACAAAAGATCTGCAAAAGCCTGGGAAGAAGGAAACTTTAAAGATGAAATTGTTCCGGATGAAATTCCGCAAAGAAGAGGAGAGCCGATTATGTTTTCTGAAGATGAAGAATACAAAAATGTACGATTTGAAAAAATCCCTGAACTAAGAGCTGTTTTCAGTAAAGAAGGAACAGTTACAGCTGCAAATGCATCGACCATTAATGACGGAGCTTCTGCGTTGGTATTGATGTCAAAAGAAAAAGCAGATGAACTCGGACTCAAACCGCTTGCAAAAGTTTTGGGATACGGTGATGCTTCACATGAACCAGAATGGTTTACAACCGCTCCTGCAAAGGCGATTCCGGTTGCATTGGGAAGAGCAGGTTTGACAAAAGAAGATATTGATTTCTGGGAATTTAACGAAGCTTTCTCGGTAGTTGGTATTGTTAATACAAATATATTAGAGTTAGATCCTGCCAATGTGAATGTTCATGGCGGTGCAGTTTCACTCGGTCATCCTTTGGGAAATTCAGGAAGCAGAATTCTTGTAACATTAATCAATGTGCTGAAACAAAAAGGAGGTAAATATGGTGCTGCCGGAATTTGTAACGGTGGTGGCGGTGCCTCAGCAATGGTAATTGAGAAAATGTAATTTACATTTAACAGTTATTAAAAATACAAAAACTGCTTTTTCAATTGAAGAAGCAGTTTTTTTTATCTTTCTTTAAATATAATTTACTTATGAAGTAAACCGCCTTTTAATTTAAAATCCTTTTTTATTTTCTCCCAATTTTCGACATCTATGGGTCGGGTTCCACTTTCGATTATCACAGTTTTATAACCTAAATCCAGTGCATCGTTTGCAGTATAATTCACACAAAAATCTGCTGCCAGACCACAAATATGAACTTCAGTTATATTTCTGTCTTTCAGATAACCGTCCAAACCGGTATTTCTTCTTCGTCCATTGTCAAAAAAACCACTGTAACTGTCAACTTCTACATCCATTCCTTTTCTAAAAATCGCTTCTATCGAGCGAATATCCAAATCTTCATGAAACTCTGCCCCATGTCTTCCCTGCACACAATGTACCGGCCAGAGCACTTGTTGCAAACCATTCAGATCTATGATATCAAATTCATTTTTCCCGGGATGTTCTGCAGCAAAACTTTTATGATGTGCCGGATGCCAGTCCTGAGTTGCTACAATCAAATCATAATCCGGAATCAGTTCATTGATAACCGGAATGACATCATTTCCACCCGGAACTTCAAGGCTTCCGTCTTTTAAAAAATCATACTGAATATCTACAATAATTAATGCTTTCATAACTTCAAAATTACAAAGAAAAAAAGAATTCACTTAATCCGGTCAATCCGTAAAAATCACAGATACAAACTTTATCTTTGCCAAATGGCAAGAAAAATGAAAAAGGAAATCATTCTGGAAAATATAGAAGTTCTGAGAGCCGGTGCACGGGGAATTTCAGTCGGAAAAACAGATGATGGAAAAACAATTTTGATCAAAGGTGCGGTTCCGGGTGATCGGGTCAACGCCAGAGTTTATAAAAAGAAATCCTCTTATCTCGAAGCAAAAACAACCGAAATACTGTCGCCTTCCAAAGACAGGACTCAGCCGGTTTGTGTACATTTCGGAACCTGTGGCGGATGCAGCTGGCAGGATTTGAATTACGAAGCTCAGCTGAAATGGAAACAGAATGAGGTTGAAAATAATTTAATCAGAATCGGTGGTTTTGAAAATCCGGTCATCTCTCCTATTCTCGGTTCTGAAAAAAAATATTTTTACAGAAATAAACTTGAATATACTTTTTCAAATTCTCGCTGGCTGACTCAGGATGAAATTCAGTCTGATGAAGTTTTTGAACGAAATGCGCTCGGTTTTCATATACCGGGTCAATGGAGCAAAGTTCTTGACATCAACAAATGTCATTTGCAGGCGGAACCCTCAAATGCAATCCGTTTGGAAGCAAAGAGATTTGCAATTGAAAACAATTATGAATTTTTTGATTTGAGAAATCAGCAAGGTTTTTTGAGAACAATGATGATGAGAAGTAACCAAAAAGGTGAATTTATGGTTTTGGTTCAATTTTTCAGAGAAGAAAAAGAAAAACGGGAAGCATTTCTTGAAAATCTGAAAAACAAATTTCCTGAAATTGTTTCATTGCTGTATGCCATCAACCCTAAAGGAAATGATTCTGTTTATGATTTGGAAATAGAAACTTATTCGGGTCAGGATTTTATCATGGAGGAAATGGAAGATTTGAGTTTCAAAATCGGACCAAAAAGTTTTTATCAGACCAATGCAGAACAGGCTTATGAATTATACAAAATAGCAAGGGATTTTGCTGATTTAAAAGGCGATGAACTGGTTTATGATTTATACACCGGTACAGGTACCATCGCTCAGTTTATTTCGAAAAGCGCACAGAAAGTTGTTGGCGTTGAAGCAGTGCAGG
>CAYFWH010000161.1:0-864 GCA_964346785.1 uncultured Weeksellaceae bacterium
ATAACCACTCCTTTTTCTTTTGTAGCCACCACTTCAACCATCGTTTGGGAAGGTTGTACGCCCGTGTTTGTAGATATAGACAAAGATTCTTTGAATATTGATGCTTCAAAAATTGAAGCTGCTATTACAGAAAAGACTTCAGCCATTTTGGCAACTCATGTTTATGGAAATCCATGCGAAGTTGAAAAAATTGAAGCCATTGCTAAAAAATACAACTTAAAGGTAATTTATGATGGTGCACATGCTGTTGGTGTAAAATATAAGGGAAAATCAGTTTTTGAATATGGAGATATTTCGATTTGTTCTTTACATGCAACTAAGCTCTATCATTCAATTGAAGGAAGATTAATCGTAACAAAGGATAAAAATTTACTAAAAAAACTCACTTATATTCGAAATTTTGGAATCTCAGATTTTTATACTTTTTCTGAATTAGGAATAAATGGAAAAAACTCAGAACTTCATGCAGCCATGGGGCTTGTTAATTTGAAATATGTAGATAAAATCATTGAAAAGAGAAGAGAATTAAGTGAGAATTATGATGAAAAATTAAAATCCTTAAAAGATTATCGTCCAAAATGGCAGCAGAACTCAGAAAATAATGGGGCTTATTATCCTAGTGTTTTAGAATCTGAAGAATTATTGTTGAAAATTGAGAGCGCATTGAAAAAGTACGGTATTGGCACAAGGCGATATTTTTACCCAAGCTTATCGACTGCTTTACCATATCTTGAAAAACAATATTTAGAAATAACAGAAGATATATCTAAAAGAATTTTGTGTTTTCCTTTGTATTTTGATTTAAGTAAAGAGGAGATAGATATGATATGTAGTATCATATTAACAACTCAAAATAATCAGCTA
>CAYFWH010000161.1:874-4182 GCA_964346785.1 uncultured Weeksellaceae bacterium
AATATATAATACTTTTCCAATTATTCGTTCTTTAGAAGAACTGAAATTGTTCTTGCAAAAAGATAGTCGCTATGCTATTGGAGTTGGCAACCCAAAGAAGCGTAAAATAATTTATGAAAAACTGCAAAGCATTGATGGTGATTCTATAACTATAATTAGTCCACATGCAATCATTGGGAAATTTGATGTACACATAGGAAAAGGAAGCTGTGTGATGACAAATGCTATTATTGAAAGTACTGTTTCTATAGGTGAAAATTGTTTAATTAATTTAAACTCAGCAGTGACCCATGGCTCTATTTTAGGAAATTTTACAGAAATAAGTATAGGTGTTATGATAGCAGGAAATACAAAAATTGGAAATAATGTTTTAGTAGGAGCTAATTCTACAATTTTACCAAATATTTGTATTGGTAATAATTCTATTATTGCAGCTGGAAGTGTTGTTACGAAAGATGTCCCTGACAATTGTATGGTTGCAGGTATTCCTGCAGTTGTGAAAAAAAGACTAGTTTAATCACTTAATTCCACCTTTTCTTAAAAATCCACATGCCTATACTTGGTGGAAAACTCATCAGAAAGTCCATTTTTTTGATTTTTTTTGAATAATTTCCTGAAATATAATCAAAGAATGAAAGTGAACTTAATTTTTGATAATTTCGATAAGATTCCATCCAAAGCTCTTCGTTTTTTTGAGCACGCCAATTCATCAATAAAGTCATGTTTTTATATTTAGTCAAAAATTGTTTGATTAAAACTTTTCTTTCTGAATCTTTTTCTTCTTTTAAGCTTTTATCTATGTATTCACCTATAGTTTGCCAATTATTAAAATGTCTTTTTCCACGATTATGGATTACTGAATTTTCATGAAGATAGTATGTATAAGTAACATCAGTTTGATAAGCGACACTCTCCAACTGTAAACACGAATGAAAATTCCAAAGCTCATCTTGAGCAAATAAGCCCGGAATAAAGTAAATTTTCTTTTCTCTGAAAAATTGAACCAAAAACAATTTATTCACTGCAGAACCCGGAATTCTCCCCGAAGTAAATGCTCTGAAAACTTCCAAATTTCCAAAAATCGAAGTAGCATCTTGTATTTTTCCAATACAGAATGATTTTTCAGTTGTAGATAACTTTTCGCATTCCGTTTGCGAAATCGTTAATTGAGTTTTTTCTCTTTCGGCGATTCCAACTAATTTTTCAATACAATCGGATGTGATTTCATCATCAGAATCCAGAAAAAACAAATATTTTCCGTTGGCGGTATCAATTCCTTTATTTCTGACTACAGAAAGACCTGAATTCTGTTTAAAATGATAAATTACCCAATTTTGCAATTGATGTTTTGCTATAAATTCCTCAGCAATTTGAACCGAATTATCGGGCGTCTGGTCGTTGATCAAACTGACTTCAATGTTTTGATAAGTCTGATTTCTGACAGAATCCAAACATTTCACTAAGGATTCTTCACATTTAAAAAGTGGTATAGATATGGTGACTAATGGTTGCATGTTTTATTCTGATACTTTAATTGAGTTCAACTGAAAGAATTCAGCTTGACTGGTATTTATAAAGTGTTTTGGATTTTCACTCAAATCTTTATAAAAAATACTCATTGGCTTGTTTTTAATTTTTGGTACTACACAGTCAGACTCACAATTTTTCAAGAGATTTTCTCTTTCTTTAATTTCCTGATTGTATTTAAAAACCCTTGCTGAAAAAATATCTAAATACATCAATGGTAAGTTACTTTTCTCGTAAAATACGCTCAATGGAATTGAAAACTGAATGATAAATGCCAAAGCTGTCAATGGATAGAGAATTGAGTTTTTGAAATTGAAACGATGATACAATTGATTTGAAATCAAAAACATGAAAATTAAACCGGTAAATACCAATACATTTTCAACTCTTGGCGGAGGCAAGTGGTTGAGACTATAAATGGTGATAAATGAACCAATAAAAATTAAGAAAGCCATAGTTCCCAATAAATAAATGGATTTCACTTTTGAATTTACCAATGGCTTGATATTGAACAATTTTTGGATGGTTAAAAATAAAACAAAGGCAATGGCTAAATATCTTATTACAATTGTGAAAATTTTCTTTAAGCTGAAAATAACAACTTCAGTCAAGGTTAAATTAACTTTTATAGCATCTTCACGACTTTGATTTCCGGGAGAAATAACAATAAAAAATATCAAAAGACCTATGAAAACCAAAGCCAAAAATAAGGTGTTGTGTATCTTTTTATGAATGAAGAAATAATATAAATTAATCCCAAACAAATACATTGCAGTAAATCCAACCAATATTTCAACACTTCCTCCAATGATGAAAATTGATAGAAATAAAAGTATAATGTCGATGTTTTTTTTGTGATTCAGTATATTTAGCGTTGAAGCAATTAATACCAATAATGCAATCGAAGGCAAAAAATAAGTGACACTGCCTGCGAGCCAATAAAAATTTTCGGTCAATGAAGAGATTACCAAAGTGTAAACAGACATCAAGCTCAAAGTCAATAAATTATTTGAAAAAGAATCAATTCCTATTGATTTTAGTAACCTGAAAATTGAAAAGTAAAATAAAGCAATAAAGAGGAGTGGATAGTTCCAATAGTAGGAAGTAGAACCAAATACTATCGGTTAACTGATCAGAACAGAAGTTGCAAAATACCTTGATGTCCAGTTGAAATACCGGTCGATATTTTTTTTTTTTTTTTTTAAACCTTTCCGATTGACTCCATAAGAAAAATCATCAGCTGCGGGATAATTAAAAAAAGATAAAAAAACTATGGGAATCAATATGCTAAGAGTAATTAGCAATAAGCTGATTTTGATGAGTTTATGATTCATGTCTTTTCTTTTCTTTTATGATATATTTAGGTCTTTTTTTGGTTTCCATATAAATCCTTCCTATGTATTCGCCCAAAACTCCAATTCCGATTATCTGAACACCACCCAACAATATAATTGCAACAAACAGAAAAGCGTAACCACTTACTGGAATTCCTAAAAATATTTTCTCAATAATTACTTTCAAGCCCATAAGGAAAGAAATCAAAGCAACAAATCCACCTAAATAAGTCCAAATTCTGATAGGGATAGTCGAGAAAGAAGTGATTCCTTCAATAGCTAAATTCATCAGTTTATAGGCATTGAATTGGGTGCTACCGCCAGTTCGTTTCTCCCGTGTATATTCGACGACTGCATTATCATAAAAAAAAAAAAAAAAAATTCCTTTCATAAATAATTGATTTTCGCTGAGTTGAATGATGTTGTTAACGATTTCTTTGTCCATAA
>CAYFWH010000161.1:4192-4762 GCA_964346785.1 uncultured Weeksellaceae bacterium
TCTTTTTAAACAACCATCTGAACTCCTGTCGGTTCTTATTGCCAAAACCATTTTGTAACCCTGTTCATATTTTTCAAGCATCAACGGAATGACATTCAAAGGATCTTGTAAGTCTACATCAATCGGAATGATAATATCACCTTTGGCTTCCTCCAAACCTGCAAAAAGAGCATTTTCTTTTCCGAAATTTCTTGAAAATTCAATTAAAATCAAACCGGGCTCAACTTGAAAACTTTGGTTTAATATATTTTGGGTTTGATCAGAACTTCCGTCATTGATGAAAACAATTTCATAACCATAATTTTGTGTACTTTCTTCAAAAAGCTTTTTGACTTCATTGATGAAAATCGGAATGGTTTCTTCTTCATTGAAGACAGGAACAACAAAACTGATCAATTTGGGCTCCATAAGTTGATTGGTAATTTCAGCAAAACTAATGAATTATCGTAATTATAATCAGATAATTAGTTATGTTTTTGAACTTTATAGCTAATTATGATCAATACTACAGTATCTCAATTCCTTTATTTCTGACTACAGAAAGACCTGAATTCTGTTTAAAATGATAAA
>CAYFWH010000162.1:0-4743 GCA_964346785.1 uncultured Weeksellaceae bacterium
TTTATCGTATGTATCTTTGTTGGTATGCCAAGTATAACCAAAATATCCCCAGTTGAGTGAGCGCAAACCAATACCGGGCACTCCGGCTGATGTAAATGATGCATGGTCTGAACCACCGCCCGATGGCATCCCCGGAAAACTTGAGTCAATATGTTTTCGTTGTGCTTCCGGCAAAGCATCCAGCCATCTGCCCAGAAAATCATAAGAATGAAGAAAACCCTGACCCGAAACATTTACGACTCTTCCGGTTGCGTTGTCCTGGTTGAAAGCTACCTGAATGTTCTCTACAATTTCGGGATTGTCTTTTATAAAAGCTCTTGAGCCGTTCAATCCCTGTTCTTCGCTTCCCCACAATCCAATGATTATTGTTCTTTTGTTGTTCGGATACAATTTCTTAAGCACTCTTGCCGTTTCCATCATCGTAACCGTTCCGGTTGCATTATCTGTTGCTCCGCCTGCACCATCCCAGGAATCGAGATGAGCAGAAAGCACAACATATTCATTTGGTTTTTCAGTTCCGGGAATAACTGCAATCGTATTGAACGATTTTGATTTTCCTAAAAATTTTGATTCGGTATGAACTTTTATTTTCGGTGATTTTTTATTGAACGCCAACCGGTAAAGTAAACCGTAATCTTCCATTGCTATATCGATGGTTGGGATTTTTTGGGTTTTTGCACCAAAAATTCTGTTGGCTCCCGTAATTCCTGTCCAGTAAGAACCGATTATACCGACAGCTCCTGCCTTCTCAAATACACCCGGCAATTCATTTTTGGTGTAACCCGTATTTTTGATTAATTCATTGTAATTATCGGTATCAATTTTTCGCTGTTTCACAATTTCTTCATAATCTTCTTCGGTCGCAAATTCTTTCATCTGAAAGTCGGGTCTCCCCCATCGTTGATATTGGTCAATCAGCACAAATTTACCTTTCACAGACGGCAGCCATTGATTGAATTCAGCTTCTGATTTGAATCCGGGCATATAAATCACTTCTGCTTCAACCGGCTTTTTGGTTGCAGGCGACCATGCAAGCTGCATTCCTTCCAGACTTTTCACTCTCGGATAAGTCATTTCTATATTTGAAATTCCTCTTTCCCAGGAATCCCACTGACCAAATTCTTGTTTTTGTGCTTCGATTCCCCAACTTTTAAACTTCGCTACTGTCCAGTCGTTTGCCTGCTCCATTGCGGGAGAACCTACCAGTCTTGGACCGATAACATCTACCAGCTCAAAAGCAAGATCTTCAAGTTGTGAGTTGTTGTTGACTTCATCCACAAAACTTTTTACAATCGGAGAAACTTCTTTTGGCGTTCTTTGCCCCCACTGAGCATTTAAAAACTGACTGCTGACAAATAAAAGTGAGAAAAAAATCTGTGTGTGTATTTTCATTTGAATAAATTTTGTGTGAATATAATTATTTTATTTCGCAAAGACGATGGTTTTCACATTGACGAATTCTCTGATTCCGTCTTCTGATAATTCTCTTCCAAAGCCTGAATTTTTAACTCCGCCAAAAGGAAGTTTCGGGTCGGAACGAACCAGCTGGTTAAAAAACACAGCGCCCTCGTCAAACAAGTGAGCTTTTTTTGAAATTTCCTCCACATTTTCAGTACAAACCGAAACGCCTAATCCAAAACTTGTTGAATTACTCAATTCGATTGCTTCTTCAAAAGTTTCAAACTTTACTATAACTGCCAGCGGTCCAAAAGTTTCTTCTTTGAAAACAGGCATTTCACGGTTTACATCCACAACAATTGACGGTTCAAAATAAGCTCCTTCTCTTTTTCCACCACATACCAATCTCGCACCCATTTCGAGTGATTGATTCAGTTGTTTTTCCAAATCTTCTGCCAGGTCAACTCTTGCCAGCGGACCAATATCGGTGTCCGGGTCAAAAGGGTCACCCATTTTTAAAGCTTTGACTCTTGAAGTGAAAATTTCTAGAAAACGATCATAAATTCCATCCTGAACCAAAAATCTTTTGGCAGCGATACAACTCTGACCTGCATTTCTGAATCTGGCATTCATCGCTTTTTCAATAATATCGTCCAGATTGGCATCATCCAAAATTATAAAAGCATTGCTACCACCCAGCTCCAAAACAGATTTCTTAATCACTTTTCCGGCTGCAGATGCAACTGCCGAACCTGCTTTTTCACTTCCGGTCAAAGAGACTGCTTTGATATATTGATGTTCAATAACAGATGACACATTTTTACTTTCGAGTGAAAAATTCTGGTAAGTTCCTCTTTCAAAACCGGCTTCCAAAAAAATATCTTCGATTGCCTGTGCAGATTTCGGAACATTGCTTGCATGTTTCACCACAACTGTATTTCCGGCTAAAATAGTCGGAACCGCAAATCTGAAAACCTGCCAAAAAGGGAAATTCCAGGGCATCACTCCCAAAATCACACCCAAAGGTTCACAACGAACCAAAGCTTCATAATTTTCAGTTGAATAATTTCTGTCACTTAGAAATTCATCACAATGGTCTGAATAGAAATTACAATTCAAAGCCGATTTCTCAATTTCAGCAATTGATTCATAAACAGGTTTGCCCATTTCTGATGAAATAAGTTTTGCAAATTCCTCTTTTTTCTGAAGTAATATTTCGCCGGCTTTTCTGATTTTATCTTTTGGCCGGTCTGAAATTGTGTTTTTGTTTTTTAAATATATTTGTTGAGCCAGTTCTATTTTCTCAAAGGCTTCTTGTTTTGTTATATATTGATTACTCATAGTCTGAAAATAATTTGGTATCTCTTCTTTCGGATAGCTTTTTCAATTGATTAATTTTAGTCCGAAAGTTTTTTTGAAAGAATTTACAAATTTACAAATCCAAAATTTAGCAAACAATTTAAGCTGACTAAAAAAGCATTAATACACCGTGCTGAAAAAAAGTTTAAAACAAAAGTTTTCACAAAAATTCTTTCAGTTTATTTCTTAATTCTTTTCAAAAGCCCGTAACTTTACATAGAAATTCAGGATTATGAAAATTATTTGTATAGCCAGAAATTATGCAGAGCATGCAGAAGAGTTAAAAAACAGCATACCAAAATCTCCTGTTTTTTTCATTAAGCCCGACACGGCTTTGTTACAAAAAGGCAAGGATTTTTATTTACCTGAATTTAGCCGGGATGTTCACTATGAAGTAGAAGTTGTATTGAAAATTTCGAAACCGGGAAAATATATCCAACCCGAATTTGCATACAAATACTTTGACGAAATATCTTTGGGTATCGATTTTACTGCCCGTGATCTTCAGTCTGAATTAAAGGAAAAAGGATATCCGTGGGAAATTGCAAAAGGTTTTGACGGAGCAGCCGTAGTTGGTGATTTTTTTGATAAAAATAATTTTGAAATGAGAAGTTTGAGTTTTCATCTCGAAAAAAACGGAAAAGTTGTTCAGAGCGGAAACACTTCTATGATGATATATGATTTTTCAAGTATCATAGCAGAAGCATCAAGATATTTCACACTAAAGACCGGCGACTTGATTATGTCGGGAACACCAGCCGGAGTTGGTCCTGTCAACAGGGGCGACAGACTGACCGGTTGGATTGAAAATGAAAAAATTTTTGATTTTATGATAAAATAAGTTTATCTTTAGAACTGTTAAACTTTCAAATTATGACTAAAAAAATTCTTGTTCCGATAGATTTATCCGACTTCAATCAAAAAGTAATTTCGATAGCTATTGCTCAGGCAAAGCTGGTTCCTGACAGCATCATTTATTTGATTCATGTGGTCACACTTGACATTGGTGTAATCGTCAGTGAAACAGGATTTACTTATTTGCCTGAGCTGGAAGAGAGTGCGCTGAAAGAAGAAGCCGAGCAGACAGAAAATCTGAAAGCAATGGTCGATAAGGAAGGCATATCCTGCAAGGTCATTGTGAAACAGGGAATTCCGGCAGATATCATCATAGAGGAAGCAAAAGAATTAAATGTAGATTTGATTGTGATAGGTTCACTCGGTCACAATACACTTTACAATGTGTTCATTGGCAGCGTGGCAACAGAAGTTATCAAGAAATCTCCGGTGCCGTTGCTTGTTGTTCCAAAAGGAAAATAAAAATATTCAATATAATTCTGTCTGATGGTTCATCACAAACTAAAAAATCAATACAGAACGGCTTCTTTTTTTGAGTCTCTAAGTTTATCTCAAACCGTATTTTTACTTTTTGTGTAATCCATTTTTTTAAACGCCTCAAATGGACTAAATTTGCAGTCCAATTCTCACAAGAGACAAAATAAATGGACAGATTTTCATTTTTAAACGCTATACATTCAGAATATATCACTGAATTGTATGAACAATATACCAAATATCCAGAAAGAGTTGAACAAAGCTGGAGAGCATTTTTTCAGGGATTCGAATTTGCCGGTACGAATTATAACGGTCTGACTCAAACTTCTGAAAACGGTGTCGGAGAATCATTTTCAACTGAGGTTCCTGAAAAAGTTTTGAAAGAGTTCAAGGTCATCAATCTGATTTATGCTTACAGAAGCAGAGGTCATTTGTTTACCAAGACCAATCCGGTCAGAGAAAGAAGAAACCACTTCCCTACTCTGGAGTTATCTAATTTTGATTTATCTGAAAGTGATTTGGATGAAACCTTTTCCGCCGGAGAAATTCTCGGAATCGGAAAATCAAATTCACTGAGAAAGATTATAGATGTTCTGCAACAGATTTATTGTAATACGATAGGTGTTGAATACATGCACATCGAAAATCCTGAAA
>CAYFWH010000163.1:0-4595 GCA_964346785.1 uncultured Weeksellaceae bacterium
AGAGATTTATAGTAACAGACAGTATTACCGAAAATACTGTGTGGTGGGGTGATATCAATATTCATTTTGATGCTGATAAATTTGACAAGCTTTATGATAAGGTGTGTAGTCACCTGAGTGAAAAAGAACTTTATGTACGCGATGTATTTGCGTGTGCAGACAGCAGATACCGGTTAAAAATCAGAGCGATTAATGAAAAACCATGGTCAAATCTTTTTGTCTATAATATGTTTATCAGGCCTACAAAAGCACAACTCGCTGATTTTGGTGAACCCGACTGGCTGATAATTAATGCACCTACCTTTTTGGCAAATCCCGAAACAGACGGAACCAGACAAGGAAATTTTGCAATTCTGAACTTTTCGAGAAGAATTGCGCTGATTGGTGGTACCGGTTATACAGGTGAAATTAAAAAAGGTATCTTCTCTGCTTTGAACTTTACCCTGCCTACTTTTCAAAACACAATGCCGATGCACTGTTCTGCCAATATCGGTGAACAAGGAGACACAGCTTTGTTTTTTGGACTTTCCGGAACAGGCAAGACTACTCTTTCGGCAGATAAACACAGAAAATTAATTGGTGATGATGAACATGGATGGACAGCTGACAATACAATTTTCAATTTCGAAGGTGGCTGTTATGCTAAAGTGATTAATCTTTCTGCAGAAGGAGAGCCCGAAATTTTTAATGCAATCAGAGAGGGATCATTGCTTGAGAACTGTGTTTTTAAACCCGGAACCAACGAAGTTGATTTCGAAGATAAGTCAGTAACTGAAAATACAAGGGTGAGTTATCCTATAGATTATATTGACAATATAGCTGTGCCGTCTGTGGGTACCAATCCAAGAAATATATTTTTCCTTTCATTTGATGCATTCGGAGTTTTGCCTCCGATCTCTAAACTAAATCCTGCTCAGGCAGCTTATCTGTTTACTTCGGGTTATACCTCTAAAGTGGCAGGTACCGAAGCGGGGATAACAGAGCCTCAGGCAACTTTTTCAACTTGTTTTGGTGCTCCGTTTATGCCTCTGCATCCTACTAAATACGCAGCAATGCTGAGTGATAAAGTTGCAGAAACAGGTGTAAATGTATGGATGCTTAACACAGGATGGAATGGGAAAGGAAAAAGAATTAGTCTGAAAGATACCAGAGCGATTATTCATGCTGCAATGGATGGCGAACTTGACAATGTGGAATATCGACAGGATCCGTATTTTGGATTTATGGTTCCTCAAACCTGTCCGGGTGTTTCTTCAGATGAAGTGCTGAAAGTTGAATCATCATGGGATGATTTGAGCGCTTATGATGAAAAAGCAAGATTGCTTGCAAGTAAATTTAAAGAGAATTTCAAAAAATATGAAAGTCTTGCTGCAGAAGATATTCTGAAAGGAGGACCGATCGTATAAAATTTAACAAATAGATATAAGTCAGACCGGATAAGCCTTTTAGCTTGTCCGGTCTTTTATTTTTCATTAATTGTAAAAATAAATTTGCACAGAATTTATGTTTGATTTAGATTTGCGCCAATTTATGCAAACCTTAAAAATCAAAATTTTATGTACGAATCAGTAATTCCGCAGGGCGCAGTTGCCCGTGCAAACGATTTGGCATTGACGCCAATCATTGACCCGAAGAAGTTCTCTTTTGTAGTTAACAAAATGAGAACTTTTTTTTTGCAAAAAGGTTTCGTTGAGGTGCACACTCAAAACAGATTGAGCATACTCGCGGCCTGTGAAAATCCCCACTCAATAGCAACCTACAATTATTGCGGAAATGTATGGCCGCTTCCTCAAACCGGTCAGATGTGGCTGGAGTATGAACTGTTGACCAAACCCGATGTTCCCGGTTATTTTTGCGTTTCAACAAGCTATAGAAATGAAGAATCTCCGATTGCAGGCAGACATCAGAGAATTTTTCCGATGTTCGAATTTGAAATGCACGGAGACCTCAACGACCTGATTCAGCTGGAAATGGAGTTGTCTGAATATTTAGGCTTTGGAGATTCTTCTAATTATGTTCACAAAAATTATGAGGAACTTTCTGCTGCCTACGGCGTTTCAACCCTTGAAGCAGAAGATGAAATGAGAATGTACGAGGAATTTGGCCCAATGGTTTTTCTCAAAAATTTCCCTGAAAGAACAAATCCCTTCTGGAATATGAAGAGAAATGGAAATCTGGCGAATAAAGTGGATTTGATTATGCACGGTTACGAAACAATAGGCTCGGCCGAAAGAAGCAGTGATGCAGCAGAGCAAAGACATGCTTTCTATACCATTGAAAATGGGAAATATGCAGAAAAACTGTTCTACCTTTTCGGAAAAGACAGAGTAGAAGAAGAACTTGAGGATTTTCTTTCACTTGATTTCTTTAGTCGTTCAGGTGGAGGAATGGGGGTACCGAGAATGATCAGAGCGTTTGAGCTCTCAGGTTTGATGTAAAAAATATTTGTCAAATATCACACACAAACTTTGGAACGGTTGAAATACCGTTCCTTTTTTGTTTGATTTTATCATGCATCTTTAATTCCTGCTTTGTAAGCAAAATTTTCTGCGAACTCTATAATATAGGTAGCGACTTCATCCTCATTGGTTGCTCTTTTGTAAGAGTCAGCCATTGAGATAAAAATCTGGTGGAAGAATTGTTTCATATCATCCATCGTCATGTCTTTTGTCCAGAGGTCGAGTCTGAGTGCTTCTTTTGTTTTGTCATCCCAGACAGACATCAAAGCAGCCTTGGTCACCTGGTCTTTGACACCGCCATCCTGTGCGTTCCAGGTTAATTTTTCAGGAATATGATTTTCGTCCAGCTCTACATCTATGATGATTTGGGTTTTTCTCATTTTAATTATTTTTTGGGTTTATATTTTGATTCTTTAAATAATTGCTGATTATCAGTGTTGATTAAATCAGTTAATGATATTTTACTGTTTTCGCTCAGATATTTTCTGCAAATCTGCCAGCCAATCCATACACCGATTCTTCCGGGCGACTCTGTCTCAATTTCATTTAAAAATTTTGAATACGGACCGGGCTGAATAAATCTTTCACGGTTTGATTTGTCGGCATCAAAAATCAGATTTTGTTCAACAAAATAATTCCAGATTTCAGCTTCATTCTCTATTGCCCATTCGAGCTGTTCTTTTGTGAAACCAATTTTCACTTCATCTGAAGTGTCGGGTAGTAACGCATCTGCAATGATTAATTTTTTTCCCTCGTCAACCATTAAATCTATAAATGTCTGTTGCCTGGGATTGAAAGGGACAATCTGTTCACCAATTGCATAAACCACTGACGGAAGAAGATTTTCAGGATTCATATTTTGAGACATGTACGGATAGATTTTCATCATCTCATACCACTTGCTGTCTTCTCCCAAAAAACCGTCAAGGGCAATGAACATCATTCCTTCATGACGACCATACAAAACAGCATCTTCACCAATGTTTTGAAGTGCCGAAGAATAGGTGTAGATGTCTGGAATTAGTTCATTTGGAAAATGAAATTTGAAATATCCAAACATAGTTTGCAGCTCGCTTTTATATTTGTTGTCGCCAAAAACCCGGCTTACATCTTCGTACACAGCGATTTCAATACTGTCTCTTCTTTGTTCTTCCCAAACTTCGTTTTCTTTTCCTTCCTGGAAAAAGAAAGGATATTTCTGGAGCAGAGTTTCAATTGGAATATCAGTATTGAAAAATTCTGAACTGATATCTGTGAAATTTAACTCAGGTAATGATTCGTTCAATTGAATTTCTTTCCATGGATTTTCTTTTTTACATGAAACCAAAATCAAAATCAGGATTAATCCAAACCAATGGGCTGTTTTCATTATCTTTGACATACTTTTTTTAAGAAGCCACAAATTTACACATATAATGCAGACAGAAAAAATCATCAATCATATCACTGACTGGCTGAAAGATTATCTGAATCAGTCAAAACAAAAAGGTTTTATCCTCGGTATTTCGGGAGGTATTGATTCTGCTGTAGTTTCTGCACTTTGTGCAAAAACAGGATTTCCGACTTTGTGTTTGGAAATGCCAATTCATCAGGAGATAAATCAGGTTTCGAGAGCAAAAAATCATATCGAATGGTTGAAACAGAAATTTGAAAAAGTTGAAAACAAATCCGTTGATTTGACAACAGTATTTGATGAATTCGTAAAAAATGTCGAAAAACCTGAAAGTGATTATGATTATCAGCTTTCGCTCGCCAACACCCGGGCAAGACTTAGAATGACTACACTTTATTATTATGCTGCTGTTAATGGTTATTTGGTTGCCGGAACCGGAAATAAAATAGAAGATTTTGGAATTGGGTTTTTTACAAAATACGGTGATGGCGGAGTTGATATCAGCCCGATTGGTGACCTGATGAAATCAGAAGTTTATGAAGTTGCAAAAGAATTGGGTATCATTTCTGAAATTCAAAAAGCAGTTCCAACCGACGGACTTTTTGGCGACAACAGAAGCGATGAAGACCAGATTGGTGCAACTTATGATGAACTGGAACAGGCTATGAAATTATATGATGAAAAAAAAAAAAAAGATGAATTCAGCGGCAGACAAAGAGAAGTCTTTGAGATTTATACCAAAA
>CAYFWH010000164.1:0-4468 GCA_964346785.1 uncultured Weeksellaceae bacterium
CAGTTATATTTTAATTGAAGAAAGTGAAAAAATGAATTATTTAACAGCAAAACTTTATAATTTAATACATCTATCCATTTCCTATTTTTATATGAAAAGTTATGAAAAAAGCCTAGAGATACTAAAAAAGCTTTTGAAATTGCAAAAGATGGGGACACGATTCTTATCAAAACCGGTGAATACAGAGAAGGTCCTCTCTATTTAGATAAAAGAGTCAATCTGGTTGGAGAGGACTTCCCTGTAATTGACGGTGAATGTAAACACGAAATACTAACTGTAGAGCACGACGGAGTAACTATCAAAGGTATTCTTTTTAAAAATTCAGGCACATCTAACTTCAATGATATTGCCGCACTAAAAATTAAAAATTCAGAAAATATTATTATCGAAAACTGTAAGTTTGTCGATAATTTTTTTGGAATTCACACAATCAATTCAAAAAATATCACCTACGAAAATAATGAATTAAGGTCCAGAAAAATGGAAGGTAAACCATCTGCAAACGGAATTCATTGTTGGAAGTCAAACAATCTGACTATTAGAAATAATAAAATAATCGGTCACAGAGACGGTATTTATTTTGAATTTGTAAACCATACGACAATAGAAAATAACCTGAGCGAAGGAAATAACCGGTACGGTCTTCACTTTATGTTTTCGCACGATAATCTTTTTAAAAACAATACTTTCCAAAATAATGGAGCCGGTGTAGCCGTGATGTACAGCAAAAGAGTAAAAATGCAACACAACCATTTCAAAAATAACTGGGGATTGTCTGCATACGGACTTTTGCTAAAAGAAATAAACGACAGTGAAATTCAAAACAATGACTTTGATGAAAACACAATCGGAGTTTATGCTGACGGTGCGAACCGAATTAAAGTTACCGGCAATAATTTTTTTAGAAACGGCTGGGCTTTTAAAATTAATGCGAGCAGCGATGATGCCGAAATTTTTTCAAATAATTTTATCGGCAATACTTTTGACATGGCTACCAACGGTAATCTGAGAGTAAAAACGCTGGATGGAAACTACTGGGATAAATATGAGGGATATGATTTGGACAGAGACGGGAAAGGAGATATTCCGTATCGTCCGATTACTTTTTACTCACTCATCATAGAAAAAAACACATCGGCTCTGATGCTTTTCAGAAGTTTCTTTGTCAAATTAATGGATACCGCTGAAAGCGTTTTTCCAAGTCTGACTCCCGAAGCTGTTAAAGACAATGCGCCGTTGATCAGAAAAATAAAAACAGATAACAAATGATCAGATTCTCAAATATCCATAAAAAGTTTGACAAATTTGAAGTACTGAAAGGAATCGATCTTGAATTCAGCGAAGGAAATATTATCGGCTTACTCGGACCAAACGCTTCAGGCAAAACTACACTGATTAAAACTTTGCTTGGCATGGTGGTTCCGACTTCAGGCGACATTAGCTTCAAAGGAAAATCAATAATCAATAACTGGGATTACAGAAAACACATCGGATACATGCCCCAGATTGGGAGATATCCTGAAAATATGACTATCGGCCAAGTCTTTGGAATGATTGAAGACTTGAGAACTAAAGATAAAGAGCCTGATAAAGACCTTTATAAAAGTTATAAACTCGGTGAGTTGCTCAACAAAAGAATGGGCACACTTTCGGGCGGTACCCGTCAGAAAGTAAGTGCTTATCTTGCATTTTTATTCGATCCTGAAGTATTGGTACTCGACGAACCGACAGCAGGTTTAGATCCGTTGTCTTCTCTGATTCTGAAAGAAAAAATTCTTAAAGAAAAAGAAAAAGGCAAACTCATCATTATTAGTTCGCACATTCTCAGCGAATTGGATGATGTAGTCAATCAAATAGTCTATCTTGAAGAAGGTAAAATTATTGTTGACAAACCTATAGAACAACTGAAAGCAGAAACACAAAAAAACAAATTATCTGAGGCAATTGCTGTCCTGATGAGTAATTCAAATCAATAATCGCAAATGAAAAAGATAGTAAAATACATCGTTTCAGATATACTGAGAAATAAAATAATTATTGCATATACTGCATTTCTACTCATAATTTCCTTTGGGTTATTCATTATTGAAGATGTACCTGAAAAAAGTCTGATGAGTATGCTGACAATGAATCTGACACTGATCCCACTCGTTAGCATTATGTTTCCGACCATCTATATTTACAACTCAAGTGAATTCATTGAACTGCTTGCTGCTCAGCCCATTAAAAGAAAAACGCTTTGGCTCGGTATTTTTATCAGCCTTGCATTGGCGTTGAGTATTGCTTTTTTAATCGGCTTCGGTATTCCGGTACTGATTTTCTCGGCAAATACTATTGGTTTGACCATGATTATTACCGGAACATTGTTGTCAATTATTTCTGTTTCGATTTCAATGCTTGCATCGGTATATATCAAAGACAAGACCAAAGGAATCGGTGCTGCTCTGCTATTGTGGCTTTTCCTTACAGTTATTTTTGATGGACTTGTCATTTTTCTTCTTTTTCAGTTTCTGGATTATCCGCTTGAAAATTTTATTGTTGTAATGAGTATACTCAACCCTGTTGATCTGGTCAGAATAGTTTCTCTGATGCAAATGGATGTTTCAGCACTAATGGGTGCAACGACTGCTGTATTTAAAAATGCATTCACCGGAACGGTTGGCTCGGTAATTACTTATGGCGTTTTACTTATCTGGTTATTTTTACCATTGTATTTTTCAGCCAGAAAATTCAACAAAAAAGATTTATAAAAAGCAATTTCGGCTACCGTACAATAAATTTTTATTTCAGTTTTTTAAAATGTGATAATTATCACACTATCAGAAAGTTGATTATGACTCGGGTCATAAGAATACATTAATTATTAGACTTAATTTTATTGAAAATTCTAATGATTATGAAAAAACTGGTATTAGCACTTTCAGTAACAGTTTTGGCCCTTTACTCATGCCAAAATGAGAACACACCTGCCAATGGTTCACAAAATCAAATGACAGTTTCACAATCTCGTGATGCCTTAGGACAGGAAGGTGTAATTGACGAACATTCAAGTCCGGACATCGTAAAACTTGCGGTTGCCAATGCGGATTTGTCAACTCTTGTTACTGCCGTTCAGGCAACAGGACTGACAACATCGTTGAGCAACGCCGGGCCTTTTACAGTATTCGCACCACTAAATTCTGCTTTTGATAAATTACCGGCAGGAACAGTGGACAATCTTCTGAAAGATGAAAATCTTGATGATTTATCAGACATACTCGGACATCATACCTATGTGGGTGTTCTTAAAGAAGAGCAGTTAAAAGATGGTCGCTCTCTCGGTATGGTTGATGGCAAAAACATTACTATAAAAGAGGTTGACGGAAAACCAACAATTAACGGTACTATAAATATTGTTGCTACTGTACCTGCCGCAAATGGAATTATACATGTAGTAGACGGAGTTATTTTACCGGAATAGTTTCATTCCATATTGTTTTATTTTTTTAGACGGCTCAATGAATTTATTTCATGAGCCGTCTTTTCATTTTGAGCAAAAAATATCAGTCAGTTTGTTTGACCTTTTTTAATCCTAAGAATATAAGAATTGTTGAAATCAATATAAGAACTGTGATTGCAAGAAGTATTTCATGCGTTTTGGGAATGTAGGTATAATTAATCGAAAACATTCCGACAACGCCAAGTACAAGTTCATTTAAAAACACTGAAATCATAAAAAGTATTGCTCCGAACTTAAATGCTTTACCTATTTTGAAATAACCTGTATCTATAATCCTGTTAATCAAATAAGAAGAAATACACATCAACAAGATTAAGTGCAAATAAGCTATCACAATATTTCTGAAACCAAATGCAAAATGGCTAATTGACGGAACTGTAGAACCAAGTTGAAGTGCAATTTTTATTGCAAAAGCAGCACCGGCGTAAATCAGTAATGTTCTTTCAAGCGGTTCTTGCGTTTCTTTGATTTTTCGCCAATTTTTTCTGACCCATAAATAAATTTTCACACAACCGGTTGTTTGCATCAAAGCTGCAATAACAACCAGAATATATAGCCAAAGAGGTAAGTTCATCCATAAAACAGAGAGCCCGTAGCCAAATAAGCAACCAAAAAACATCAGCCAGAATATAACTCTGTTTTGATATTTTCCAATGTGAATATCTCGTTTTGACAGTGAATAAATTAAAAGACCAACACACGAGAACATAAAGAATCCATTGTACTGGAAGTGTAAAAAGAAATAATGCGCAGCCAGATAATCGTCGGTAGTAACCGTTTTATTACTAAGCATATAACTCATCCACAAAACACCAACCGATGAGAGAACCGCAAAGATAAGTCCGGTTTGAAACCATATTTTCGCTGTACCCCTGACTCCTTTTAGTCCTCTGAAAAAAGTAAAACTAAATACACAACTCACCAGTAATGCCAGTAAGATAAAGAATATTGAAAATGCGGAATAACCGG
>CAYFWH010000165.1:0-4171 GCA_964346785.1 uncultured Weeksellaceae bacterium
TGCCGCTCGGACCGGAAGCAATTCTTGAAGCTCAGTTATTGATGCTGGCATCTCAGAATATTTTGAACCCTGCAAATGGCTCGCCGATTGCAGTTCCGTCTCAGGATATGGTATTGGGTCTGTATTATATGACCAAAGCCAGAAAAGGAGCAAAAGGTGAAGGAATCACATTCTATTCAGCTGAAGAAGTTGAAATTGCCTTTAACGAAAAAAGTGCAGATCTGAATGCAATTATTAAGGTGAAAGTTAAGATTAGAGAAGGAGAGGAATTGGTTGAAAGACTGATAGAAACTACCGTTGGTAGGGTTCTGTTCAATCAGATTGTACCTGAGGTAGTTGGATTTGTAAATGAAGTACTGACCAAGAAATCACTTAGATCAATCATCAGTAAAATTCTTGCACTGACTGATTTCCCTACTACCGCAGCATTCCTTGACAGAATGAAGAATCTTGGATACAAGAGCGCATTCGAGGGAGGTCTTTCTTTCAGTCTTGGTGATATATTGATACCTGCAGAGAAAAATGATTTGATAAATAATGCAATTCAACAGGTTGAGAGCATTAAAGGAAACTATAACATGGGGTTGATTACCAACAACGAGCGTTATAACCAGGTAATTGATGTTTGGACAAACACCAACGCTACTCTGACCGAAATTGTGATGAAGAGAATGACTGAAGATGACGGTGGATTTAACTCTGTTTACATGATGCTTGATTCAGGTGCGAGAGGTTCCAAGGAGCAGATTCGTCAGTTGGCAGGTATGAGAGGATTGATGGCAAAACCTCAGAAAGCCGGTTCATCAGGAGGTGAAATTATCGAAAACCCGATTGTTTCAAACTTCCGTGAAGGACTTTCAATTCTTGAATACTTTATTTCGACTCACGGTGCCCGTAAAGGTTTGGCAGATACCGCACTGAAAACAGCAGATGCCGGTTATCTGACAAGACGATTGGTGGATGTGGCTCAGGATGTAATTATTACCGATGAAGATTGTGAAACTTTGAGGGGAATCGAAGTTACCGCACTTAAGAAAAATGAGGAAATTGTAGAGCCTATCTCTTCCAGAATTTTGGGTAGAACATCACTCTATGATGTATTTAATCCGGATAATTCAGAACTGTTGGTTGAAGCCAACGGACTGATTACTGAAGATGTAGCTGAAGCTATAGAAAAAGCTGGTGTTGAAATGGTTGAGGTTCGCTCTCCGCTTACCTGCGAGGCTAAAACCGGAATCTGTGCTTCTTGTTATGGCCGAAACCTGGCAACAGGAAAAATGGTTCAGAAAGGAGAAGCAGTAGGTGTTGTAGCCGCTCAGTCTATCGGTGAACCGGGTACTCAGCTGACACTTCGTACTTTCCATGTTGGTGGTACAGCAGGGAATGTTTCTGAACAGTCATCATTTGTTGCCAAAGCGAATGGTCATGTAGAATTTGAAGATTTGAGAACAGTTAAATCTGATGATGAATCAGGAAATAAAGTTGAAATTGTTGTTTCTCGTTCTACTGAAATGAAGTTGATTGATGCTGATGGAAATGTGAGAATGACTCATAATATTGCTTATGGTTCAAATCTTCATGTCAAACAAGGTCAGAAAGTAACAAAAGGAGATGTTATTGCAAGCTGGGATCCGTATAACGGTGTTATTATTGCTGAATCTGCGGGTAAAGTAGAATATGATAACATTGAACAGGGAGTTACTTTCCAGCTTGAAATTGATGAACAAACCGGATTCCAGGAAAAAGTGATTTCTGAATCAAGAAATAAGAAATTGATTCCTACACTTAAAGTAATGGTGGCCGGAGGCGAAGAGAAGAACTACAACCTGCCGGTTGGAGCTCACCTGATTGTAAATGATGGTGAAAAAATCAAGGCCGGTAAGATTTTGGTTAAAATCCCTCGTCGTTCGGCGAAAGCAGGTGATATTACCGGTGGTCTTCCGAGAGTTACTGAATTATTTGAAGCCAGAAACCCTTCAAACCCGGCTGTTGTTGCAGAGGTTGACGGTGTGGTTAGCTTTGGTAAAATCAAAAGAGGTAACCGTGAGATTTCGATTGAATCAAAAACAGGTGAAGAATTTAAATATCTGGTGAAATTGTCAAATCAGATTCTGGTTCAGGAAAATGACTATATCAGAGCAGGTATGCCGTTGTCAGACGGTGCTATTACACCTGAGGATATTTTGAAAATCAAAGGACCAACTGCAGTACAGGAATATCTTGTAAATGAAATTCAGGATGTTTACCGTCTTCAGGGTGTGAAAATTGATGACAAACATTTTGAGATTATCGTTCGTCAGATGATGAGAAAAGTGAAAATCGTTGACGCCGGAGATACTCGTTTTCTTGAAGACAGCCTTGAACACAAGGATGAATTCATGATTGAAAACGATAGAGTGTTTGGTATGAAAGTCGTTGAAGATGCCGGAGACAGTACCGTGTTGAAGGCTGGTCAGATCATTTCAGCAAGAGAACTCAGAGACGAGAACTCAATACTGAAGAGAGAAGATAAGAATCTGGTAACTGCAAGAAATGCAAATCCGGCTACAGCTGAGCCGATTCTTCAGGGGATTACCAGAGCGTCGCTTCAAACCAAGTCATTTATGTCGGCTGCATCGTTCCAGGAAACTACAAAAGTTCTGAACGAAGCTGCAGTTGCCGGAAGAGAAGATGAATTGCACGGATTGAAAGAGAATGTGATTGTAGGACACTTGATTCCTGCAGGAACCGGATTGAAGGAATACCAGAAAATCATTGTTGGTTCCAAAAAGGAATATGAAGAATTAGTAAGTGAAAAAACAACAATCTAATGTCAGAAGAAAAGAAAAATAATATCAATATTGAAATCAATGATCAGACTGCAGAAGGGATTTATTCAAATCTTGCTGTAATCAATCATTCACCCACAGAATTTGTGGTAGATTTCATACAGATGATGCCGGGTGTGCCTAAGGCAAGAGTGAAATCAAGAATCATTCTTACGCCTCAGCATGCCAAAAGACTGGCAGGAGCATTGGCTGAAAATATTGGTCGTTTCGAAAAACAATTCGGAACAATCAAGGACAATCAGCCTGCATCTATGCCGATGAATTTTGGTCCTCCCGGTGAAGCTTGATAAAAGTTAATCACTGATCAATACAGACTCTGTCAATTTTTTGGCAGAGTCTTTTTTTTTGAGCTAAATCAGGGTGCTATGATTATGAATCTGAGTTTGATAGTTATAAATCCCAGTTCTTCAAATCAGAAATATAATTGTGTGCAGTCATATCATACTGAATTGGGACGATCGAAATATAACCCTCCTCGAGTGCTCTTTCATCTGTGTCGTTACCACTGTCCAGATTGACAAATTTTCCGGTCAACCAATAATAAGTTCTGCCTCTCGGATCTTTTCTTTCATCGTATTCTTCCTGCCAGACCGCCTTTGCCTGACGACAAATTCTGATTCCTTTCAGTTCTTCTTTTGGCAGCTTAGGGATGTTGACATTCAAAACCATTCCTTTCTGAAGTTTTTTGTCAATTGATTTTCTGACAATTTCTTTAATGTATTCTCCTGCAGCCTCAAAATTTGCGCTGTAAGAAAAATCGCTCAATGAAAAGCCGATAGCGGGAATACCCTCGACCCCGGCTTCTACAGCGGCAGACATCGTGCCCGAATAAATTACATTAATTGATGAATTTGAACCATGATTGATACCCGAAACGCACAAATCAGGTTTTCTGGGCAGAATTTTAGTGATTGCGAGTTTTACACAATCAACGGGTGTCCCTGAACATGCCCATTCTCTGTCGCATTGTGGTCCGTCATCTATTTTGACTTTTTCGCAAAAAAGTGCAGAGTCAACAGTGATGGCATGTCCCATCCCACTCTGAGGGCTGTCGGGTGCAACTACAAAGACTTCTCCGATTTCATTCATCATTTTAATTAATGACCTTATTCCAGGTGCTGTGATTCCGTCGTCATTTGTTACAAGAATCAATGGCTTATTGTCTGAATTCATTTATATTTGAAATTTTTTGTGCCAAAACAGATCTGTCATCTTTTTGGCTTTATATTTGTAAAACGAATAACGCAACCAATATAAGGATATTTTATGCTGAAGAAAAAGACATTTGTTATACTTTCATTTTTATCAATGTGTTTTATGGCGTTTTGCTTTTGTACGCCTGG
>CAYFWH010000165.1:4181-4463 GCA_964346785.1 uncultured Weeksellaceae bacterium
TACAGACCTCAGATTATCAATGATAATTTTTCTGAAGAAGTCTTTAATGCATATTTCGAAAAAATAGACGGGAATAAACGCTATTTGCTACAGTCAGATTATGATTATTTTAAAAAAGATATTCATAATCTGGATGATTATTTCAATAACCAGGATTTAGAATTTTACAATTCTACAATTGATACTCTTTTTCAGAGATTTGAAGCAGCAAAAGTATATTCTGAAGCTATCCTCCAAACACCATTCGATTTTTCTATCAATGACACTTACATAGTAGGAGAT
>CAYFWH010000166.1:0-4458 GCA_964346785.1 uncultured Weeksellaceae bacterium
CAATTCCGATAGCATTTGTACTTTCAATCCATCGTTTTGGTGTCATCACAAAACTATTTAAGCCGGCTTGTTTTCTAAACCCGTCGAATTCGACGGGTTTAAAATCGGGATTATACATCGTTTCCCAAATACCCAGCAACTCTATTGTGTTACGATATTTGATTTCAAACAAAATTTTTAAATTATTTTAGGACCGTATTATTACAGAAGAATTAATGCGGATGTGTTTCTTCTATAAAAAGAAGTAACTTTGAATAGTTTATTTGATTGATAAAGGCGATAGATGAAAAAATCAATTTTTGTTTTAACTATCCTTTTATTTTTTGGTTGTGGTAAACACGATTCGATTTCTGATGAGAAAAACAATATTTCTAAAAAGGATTATTTCAGTCTGACTGAATTTCAACAAAAGACTGACAGTCTGAAAAATATTGCATCAAATGAAGGATTTGAAGTATTGGATATAACGAATGATTACAACCCGGATTATACGATTGGAAAAATTCATATTTTGATTGAAGACGAAAACCGGTCGTTTTTTGTGATGAATAAATACAACCCAAACAGCGATTGTGACTGTGCCCGTGAAGAAGATTCACTGGCCTATATTAATTTTAGTATTGATGCTGTTAAAAATTCAAAAGAAATTAAGTCCGGTCATATCATAAAGATTCTTGAGGAAAATAAAGACAACATAAATCGATTTGAAAACCCAATAATTGTCTCGTTTGCTTTGAAAAATGATACTGTGCAGGGTGATTTCCTTTTTAATGTAATTGACTATTTGGATAAAAACGGTTTAAATCATTATTTTTTCCGAAAAGCTAATCAGAAAGAACTTGAAAAAATTGAAACCTTTAAAAGTCATTAATGATTCCAGTCCTTTGAATTATTTTCTTTGATTAATTGATTCAAAAACTTTCAGGAGTTCTTAACTTTACAATCTTAAATTTCATTTACAAATGAGTTTCTTTTTTAATTTCAACAAAGACATACCCGAAGAGTTTTACGATTCCGTAACTCATCAACCACATTCTGAGTGTTCAATTTGTGGTAATTCGCTTGATCGCGGTATGTATTTCATTGAAAAAGCTTATCAGCGGACACACGATAAATCTGAATTTACACTGACTTTTGAATATGCGATTTGCGAAGATTGCAAAAAAGATATGATGGTGAGTATTTCCAAAGAATCATTTCAAAATATTCAGCGGTTTGCAATGGAAATGGGTGATGTCTTTGATTTTGGAAATATCGACAGCGATGAAATCAGTACCGACTATCTGATGACGCATTGTATGGCCACCGGAAAATCGATTGATGAACTCAATGAATACCATTTGCTCGGAATTTTCAGCGGTGATAAAATGATGCAGTTTCCGATCCTTTACGGTGACAGTTTTATAGAGGAATATTCTGAATTACTGTCCGAAGAAACCAAAGGCTTTTTTGACGATTTGTTCAATGACATTACCATTATTCCGCCTGCGCTTGCCAAAATCCTTGACGATGATAAGCCCAAACGGCCGGTTTTGATTTGATTATTTAAGAACTCTGCAAAAGATTAGCTTCTTTTATATGATTATTGATTATGTATGTTACCAGATAAAGATTGTCTTTGTTTTCAAAAAAAACATACCAGGTAGTTTGATTATTGGCTTTGTAAAAAGCATACTTTGATTCCAAATGAGCTAATTCATCGGGTGTAGTTTTGTGTGGAAAGTTAATCAAATCGTTTTCGATGAAATCATAAATTTTTGAAACATATTTTTGGGCAGATTCTTCAGAACTAAAGTAATCACGCTCAAAAAGAATTAAAATGAGCATTTCAAGGTATGATGTTACATTTTCCTGAATTGCAACTATTTTTTCCAAGGCAGCAATTCAATGAATTCTTTTGTCTTTTTTCTGGCTTCATCAATAGAAACCCGATTTGCCCATTCCTTGTCAAAATCAAATTCACCCGAATTTCTTTTTTTGAGTTCCATTAATTGACCAATTAAAACAGGATTGTCCAGGGATTTTATCCAGTTGATTATTTTCTCTTTTTCTGCTATAATATCCATATCCAAAACTTGAGTTTTTCAAAGATAAGAAATTTATTATAAGAATAGTTGCTCAAATTAAGCTAAATAAATATCTGATAATGAAAAATCCAAACGGCCGGTTTTGATTTGATTTTATTCCAAATCTTTATTGAAAAAAGCACCTCTGTTTTCTTTTTGTGCAATACTTTGGTGAATAATCAGTCTTGCCACTGAAACCAGATTTCTCAATTCTGAAAGCTGAGGTGAAAGTAGATTCATTTTGTAAATCTCCTTAACAGATTTGTATATTTCTTCCTCTTTTTCACGAGCCAGTTCAAGTCTTTCATTTGTTCTTACGATACTGACTAAATCGCTCATCATAATCTGAAGTTGTTTTTTTAGATAATTGAGCAAAACCATTTCCTGAGTGACTTTCAAACCTTCGTCATTCCATTCGGGTACACGGTTTATTTTTTCTTTGTTGAAATTATTTTTATTCAAAAGCTCAACCGTTTTTAGTGCAGCCCGATGACCAAAAACCATCGCTTCCAGCAGTGAATTTGACGCCAGACGATTAGCACCGTGCAAACCGGTATTGCTGCATTCGCCTACTGCAAAAAGATTGTTGATGCTGGTTTGACCATACAAATCAACATCAATTCCGCCACAGAGATAATGGGAAGCAGGCACAACCGGGATTAGATCACTGAACATATCCAGTCCTTCTTCTTTGCATTTTTCATAAATATTCGGAAAATGCTCCATAAATTTTTCTCTGTCAAGATGACGGCAATCCAGACAAACAAAATCATCACCGGTCAGCTTCATTTCATTGTCGATTGCCCGTGCAACTATATCTCTCGAGGCGAGTTCTTCCCGTTCGTCGTATTTATGCATAAACGGTTTTCCGTTTTTTGTTCTGAGCTTTGCGCCAAAGCCACGGACTGCTTCTGAAATCAGAAACAATTGCCCCGAGCGGTTGCTGTACAGGGCAGTTGGATGAAATTGGATAAACTGCATATTTGAAATTTTAGCCTTGGCTCTGTGCGCCAGCCCGATTCCGTCGCCGGTGGCTATCACCGGATTGGTCGTGTTTTTATAAACATGACCGCAACCGCCGGTTGCCATCATTGTAATTTTTGATGTAAATTTTTTGACTTTTCCTGATGCCAGATCAAGCACATAGGCACCATAGCAATTGATTTCCTTTGGATTGAATTCAGCTCCGGATATGTGGTGTTCAGTGATTAAATCAATCACATAATGATGAGAAAGCAGTTCGATATTTGGTGTTTTTTCGACTACAGCCAACAATGCTCTTTCAATTTCATAACCGGTTATGTCCTTGTGATGAACCACACGATTTTCGGTATGACCACCTTCACGGCCCAGGTCATAAGTTCCCAGATCGTCTTTGTCGAACTGAGCGCCCCAGCTTACAATTTCCTTAAACCGCTGAGGTCCTTCTTTGACCACGATTTCAACAGTTTCTCTTTTGCAAAGTCCGTCGCCTGCCCTGAGCGTATCCTCGATATGTTTTTCAAAACTGTCATTTTCAAGGTCGGTTACAACCGCAACGCCGCCCTGTGCATATTTGGTATTTGATTCTTCTTCGTCTGCTTTTGTGACAATCGTAATTTTTGATTCAGGATATTTTTGTGCAACTTTAATTGCATATGATAACCCCGAAATACCCGAACCTATTACCAGTACATCTGTGTTCTGCATCCTTTTTAAATATGTTGCAATATATGAGTTTTTAAAAAATACGGTAATAAAAAAACAAAAAAGCCGGAGAGTTTTTTGTGCTCTTCGGCTTTAGACTAATTTGATAAAATAAAAACAAGATTATCCTGCAATTACCTCTTTAATTTTAATTTCAAGTTCTTCTGCAAGCTCAGGATTGTCTTTGAGTAATTCTTTTACTGCATCTCTTCCCTGACCCAGTTTGGTGTCGCCATAGCTGTACCATGAACCGCTTTTTTGAACAACTCCCTTTTCAACACCGACATCCAGGATTTCACCAACTTTTGAAATTCCTTCGCCAAACATAATGTCGAATTCTGCCTGACGGAAAGGTGGAGCCACTTTGTTTTTTACAACTTTTACTCTCACATGATTTCCGGTTGCTTCATCTCCGGTTTTGATTTGTGAAACTCTTCGAATGTCCAAACGAACTGATGAATAAAACTTCAATGCATTTCCACCGGTGGTTGTTTCAGGATTTCCAAAAACAATTCCGATTTTCTCTCTTAACTGATTAATGAAAATTGCGGTACACTTTGTTTTGCTGATAGTTGCGGTTAGTTTTCTCAAAGCCTGAGACATCAACCTTGCCTGCAATC
Source organism: uncultured Weeksellaceae bacterium (assembly GCA_964346785.1). GTDB lineage: Bacteria > Bacteroidota > Bacteroidia > Flavobacteriales > Weeksellaceae > Moheibacter. The sequence goes on from CAYFWH010000166.1 coordinate 4,373, forward strand.
CCATTTTGGAATCTCCCATCTCACCTTCGATTTCGGCTTTTGGAGTCAGCGCTGCCACCGAATCAATAACGATGATGTCAATCGCA
>CAYFWH010000167.1:0-4432 GCA_964346785.1 uncultured Weeksellaceae bacterium
AGCAGGAGGCAGGTATCGGGATTGAGGTATCAGGTATCGGGATTGAGGTATCAGGATGTTTTATGTACGATGTACTATGTATATTGTATAATGTATATTGTATTAAGTGGTTAGGGACTGGGGACTAGGGACTAGGGGGATGCACAATGTACGAAGTATTATGTACGAAGAAGTATCAAGAAGTACTAATCACTAATAACTAATTACTAATTACCAATCACCAGTTACTAATTACTAATTACCAGTTACTCATCACTAATTACTAGTTACCAATCACCAGTTACTAATTACTAATCACCAGTTACTAATTACTAATTACCAGTTACCAATCACCAGTTACTAATTGCAACCAATTAAAAAATAAATCAGTAATTTTGGAAGATAATTTTTTAAAAATGGCAAGAGATATTATTTTTGATTTAATAGGTGATGAAAGAGAAAGACAAACTGTCGGTCTCGAATTGATAGCATCCGAAAATTTTGTGAGTGACGATGTAATGGAAGCGATGGGTTCCATATTGACCAATAAATATGCTGAAGGCTATCCGAAGCGAAGATACTACGGCGGTTGTGAGGTAGTGGATGAAATCGAAACACTTGCCATTGACAGACTGAAACATCTTTTCAATGCCGAATATGCAAATGTTCAGCCACACAGCGGTTCTCAGGCGAATGCATCTGTTTATCTCGCGATTCTGAAACCGGGTGATAAAATGATGGGTATGGATTTGTCACACGGCGGTCACCTGACCCATGGTTCTCCGGTGAGTGCATCAGGGCTGATTTATGACACTTGTTTTTATCAGGTCGAAAGAGAAACCGGAAGAATCGACTATGAAGCGATGAGACAAACTGCTTTGAAGGAAAGGCCAAAGCTGATTATCTGCGGTGCTTCTGCCTATTCAAGAGATATTGACTACAAAAAATTCAGAGAAGTTGCCGATGAAGTCGGTGCATTGCTGATGGCGGATATTGCACATCCAGCCGGTTTGATTGCAAGAGGAATACTCAACGACCCAATGCCGCATTGCCATATCGTAACTTCAACTACCCATAAAACACTGAGAGGACCGAGAGGCGGAATCATCATGATGGGAAAGGATTTTGAGAATCCATGGGGTTATAAAACACCGAAAGGTGAAATTAAAATGATGTCCAATCTTTTGAATATGGGCGTCTTTCCGGGAACTCAGGGCGGACCGCTTGAGCATGTAATCGCTGCAAAGGCAGTTGCTTTTGAAGAGGCATTGTCTGACAATTATTTTGAATACATTCTTCAGGTTGCCAAAAATGCAAAGGCTCTCGCTGCTGCAATGACCGGACTCGGCTACGAAATCATTTCGGGCGGAACCGACAACCACCTGATGCTTGTGGATTTGAGAAACAAGGACATCACCGGAAAAGAAGCTGAAAATTCTTTGGTGAAAGCACACATTACCTGTAACAAAAACATGGTTCCTTTTGATGACAAATCTCCATTCACAACTTCGGGTATCCGTCTCGGAACTCCGGCAATTACAACCAGAGGTCTGAAGGAAAAAGATATGGAAACCATTGCAGAGCTGATTAATGAAGCACTGATGAACAAAGACAATGATACTGTACTTGAGGAAGTTGGCTTCAAAGTCAATGACCTGATGTCTGACAGACCATTGTTTAAATGGTAAATCAAAAATTGAGATTTTGAAAATAACAGTCAGGGTTTTTCACTACGAAAGACCCTGATTTTTTTTTATCCTTTACAAAACTATTTCATCAAAAGACAAAATCGTATGATAGCCTTTTGACCTAAAATATTCCTTGAAATTTTCTCTTGCCGTAACCATCACAAAATCTCCGCCCCATGCTCCGAGGCTTTTGATACTGCCCGAATAGTCCGGAAAATTGAGTGCTTTGACTTTTGTTTGTCCTGTTTTTGAAGCAATCATTTCTTCATGCAAGTCGATCAACTGTTCAAATTCAGTTAGTGACTGACATTGCTGCATCCTGAAAGTGAGTGCAGAAATTCCGTTCAGCCAGTCGGTATCCGGTTTTGAGTTTTTATAGATTTCGGCGACACTCTTTGCTGTATCCTGTTTTTGGTTCAGGTGAACAAAAAAGATAGAATCTTTGAAATCGGGGTTAAAGTCAACGGTTTCTATCAGTCTTTGATTTTTCTTTAACTGATAGAACAATGGTTTTTCGGCAAATGCACAGGCTACATCATAACCGCTGGTGTTGAACGAAAGTCGGTTGAGCTCAAAAGCATCTGTGTTTGAAAATTGAGCCAGCAATGCAATAAGGGTTGAGCTGCTGCCAAGACCCCAATCCTTTGGGAATTCAAGTTGGGTGGTGCAGCTGACATTTCGTTTTTTGTAACTGAAAAATCCGGGTGAAAGAATTTCAATTTTTTTGAAAATATCAAGAAGTCTTCGGGCGGACGGGATATCATCTGAATCTGTCAACTCCATTTTTTTCAAATCATAAACCGCCGAAAACCATGTACTTCCGTCTGCCAGCAAAGCCTGCCATTTCAATTGAGGATTGTCTGTAATTTCCTGATATTCAACTTGCAGTTGCTGACCAAAACGACAAGGCACAGCGAGCGCCAGTGCACCGTCCAGAACTGCATACTCAGCCGAAATCAGAAGTTTTCCACTCGCCTTGAAAACGGGCATTTTATTGTTTTTAATTGATTAATTTCAACTTGCGGCAGATGATGTGGTTACTTCGGAATTAATTTTTCTAACCAATCCCTGAAGTGTATTTCCGGGACCAACTTCAATAAATTCAGTGGCTCCTTCGGCTACCATATTTTTGACTGACTGAGTCCATTTAACCGATGAAGTCAATTGTTCGACCAGGTTATTTTTGATAATTTCAGAGTCAGTTTCGGCCACCGTACTTACATTCTGATAAACCGGACACATCGGTTGGCTGAATTCAGTTTGGCGGATTGCCTCAGCGAGTTCTTCTTCTGCAGGTTTCATCAAAGGTGAATGAAAAGCGCCACCTACCGACAGCATCAATGCTCTTCTGGCACCGGCTTCCTTCAGTTTCTCACAGGCTTTTTCGACCGCCGGAATTTCACCTGAAATCACAAGTTGTCCCGGACAGTTGTAATTTGCAGGAACGACAATACCTTCGGTTTCCGCACATATTTTTTCGACTGTTTCATCATCCAGTCCCAAAATTGCCGCCATTGTAGAAGGCTGTAATTCACATGCTCGCTGCATTGCCATTGCTCTTTTGTACACCAGACTGAGCCCGGATTCAAAAGACAATGCACCGGCAGCAACCAAAGCTGAAAACTCACCCAATGAATGTCCTGCAACCATGTCGGGTTTAAAATCCTGAAGCGTTTTTGCCATAATAACAGAATGCAAAAAAACCGCAGGCTGTGTCACCTTAGTTTGTTTTTGCTCGTCTGCACTTCCCTCAAACATAATTTTTGAAATTTCGAAACCAAGGAGCTCATCTGCTCTGTCAAACATCTCCTTTGCCTCTGCTGAATTGTCGTACAGGTTTTTTCCCATACCTGTGAACTGGGCACCCTGACCCGGAAAAACGAATGCTTTCATGCTAACTTTTTTTTAACAGGAGTTAAAAGTAATTATTTTTTGTGTATTTTCTGTATTTAGTGATTGGTAAATGGTAATTGGTAACGAGTAATTGGTAACGGGTGACGAGGTATCAGGATGCAGGTAGCAGGTATCAGGTATCAGGATGCAGGTATCAGGTATCGGGATGTATTTTGTATAATGTGATTAGTAATTAGAGACTAGGGACTGGGGACTGGGAACTAGGAATTAGTGATTTACTTTGACAAAGTTTTGGTTTTCTGTTCAAAGTGATTAGTAACTGGTGATTAGTTACTTTGACAAAGTTTTGGTTTTTGTTCAAAAAAGTTCCGGGTTGTTTTACTTTTCCGGGTTTTAAAAAAAGCTTTGGTCAACTTTGTCAAAGTTTTTCAAAGTATGTAATTTTCAACTTACACACTTCGTGGGATAGTGTCAAAAAGTTCCGGGTTGTTTTACTTTTCAGGTTTTCAAAAAAAGTTCTGGTCAACTTTGTCAAAGTTTTTCAAAATATGTAATTTTCAATTCATAATTCATCATTAACAATTAACAATTATCCATTGTCCATTGTCTTGGTATCGGGTATCAGGAAGCAGGTATCAGGATTGAGGTATCAGGATTGAGGTATCAGGTATCGGGATGTATTATGTGATTAGTAATTAGAGACTAGGGACTGGGAACTAGAAACTAGGGACTGGGAACTAGAAACTAGGGACTGGGAACTAGAAACTAGGAATTTGTGATTTACTTTGACAAAGTTTTGGTTTTTGTTCAAAAAAGTTCCGGGTTGTTTTACTTTTCAGGATTTTAAAAAAAGTTCTGGTCAACTTTGTCAAAGTTTTTCAAAATATGTAATTTTCAATTCATAATTCATA
>CAYFWH010000168.1:0-375 GCA_964346785.1 uncultured Weeksellaceae bacterium
GGTTATGATCGGCAATCCGCCAACGATACTCGACATCAAAGTTGGTGGTCAGACTGTGACAGTGTTTGCCGCCGGAGGCTATGTGCCCTATCAGTACAGTCACAATAATGGGCTGAGCTGGATAAACTACCATATTTTTGATTTGCCGGGCGGACTTTATGACCTATTAGTTAAGAGTAAATACGGTTGTATTTCAGACTCTAAGTTCTTTGGAGTTTTAGGTATTCCAAACTTTATCTCACCCAACGGAGATGGTAAAAATGATTTTGAACCTCAAGAAAATTCCAAAGCCTGATGATGTTGCGGATGCTTTAGCGGTTGCGGTGTGTCATGCCCATTCAGGAAATTTCAACCAGCTGTTTAAGATTAAATAAT
>CAYFWH010000168.1:385-4428 GCA_964346785.1 uncultured Weeksellaceae bacterium
TACGGAAAAATGTTTGTTGACCGAAAACTCGGACCGGATTTCAGATGGGACGGTCGTTACAAAGGTGAACCCGTACAATCAGGAGATTACTGGTACATCATTTCGTTTGAAGACGGAAAACAATTATCAGGTCATATCAGTGTGAGAAACTATTAAATCTTCAAATAATTATAAAAACATATTCACTGCCGGGCTTTTTCGGCAGTGATTTTTTTTTCTGATATTTTCTTATATTTTCATGAAACTGCTTTGAAGTATGATTCTTCATTCTCTTTATTTGCTTTATTTTGATTAAATTCGCAAACTAAATTTCAACTATGTCAGAAGATATTTTCAAACAGATTATTTCGCACGCAAAAGAGTATGGTTTTATTTTCCAATCCAGTGAAATATATGATGGATTGTCAGCAGTTTATGATTATGCACAAAATGGAGTTGAACTCAAAAACAACATCAAACAATACTGGTGGAAAGCGATGGTTCAGCTCAATGAAAATATAGTCGGCATAGATTCAGCAATTTTTATGCACCCGACCACCTGGAAAGCTTCGGGTCATGTGGATGCATTTAATGATCCGCTGATTGACAATAAAGATTCTAAAAAAAGATACCGTGCAGATGTTCTGATTGAAGATTATTGTGCGAAAATTGAAACTAAAATTGAGAAAGAAGTTGATAAAGCAGCCAAAAGATTTGGTGAATCATTTGACAAAGAACAGTTTCTTAGCACCAATCAAAGAGTTTTGGATTATCAGAAAAAAATTGATGAGACACTCAAAAGAATGGGACAGTCACTTGAAAAAGATGATTTGGCAGATGTGAAAGCATTGATTGAAGAGCTTGAAATCGCAGATCCTGTGACCGGTTCAAAAAACTGGACAGAGGTTCGTCAATTCAACCTGATGTTCAACACAAAACTCGGTGCTACAGCTGAGACTTCAATGGATTTATACCTCAGACCTGAAACTGCTCAGGGGATTTTCCTAAATTATCTGAATGTTCAGAAAACCGGACGAATGAAAATTCCTTTTGGGATTGCTCAAATCGGTAAAGCATTCAGAAATGAAATCGTTGCCCGTCAGTTTATCTTTAGAATGAGAGAATTTGAACAGATGGAAATGCAGTTTTTTGTACCTCCGGGAACTGAACTGGAATGGTTTGAAATCTGGAAAGAAAAACGATTGAACTGGCATAAATCTTTAGGTTTGGGTGAAGACAACTACCGCTATCATGACCACGAAAAATTAGCTCATTACGCAAATGCAGCTACCGATATTGAATTTAAATTTCCATTTGGTTTCAAAGAACTTGAAGGGATTCATTCAAGAACAGATTTTGACTTGAAACAACATTCGGAGTTTTCGGGTAAGAAAATTCAGTATTTTGACAATGAGAAAAATGAAAATTATATCCCTTTTGTAGTCGAGACATCGGTTGGTCTTGATCGCCTTGTGCTTGCAATATTCTCAAACAGTCTGAAAAATGAACAACTCGAAGACGGTAGTGAGAGAACTGTACTAAGTTTACCTCCTGCCCTTTCGCCTATAAAAGCTGCAATTTTACCGCTTGTCAAAAAAGACGGTCTGCCTGAACTTGCCGAGAAAATTTACAAAAATCTCAGACTTGATTTCAATGTCATGTATGAAGAAAAAGATTCAATCGGTAAGCGGTACAGGAGAATGGATGCAATCGGCACTCCTTTCTGTATCACGGTTGATCACGATTCTTTAAATGATAATTCTGTCACACTTCGCTACAGAGATTCGATGAAACAGGAAAGAATTCCGATTGATAAACTGACTAAAATCATTGACAAGGAAGTCAATATGAAATATTTACTTGAAAAGATTTAATTTTTTTAAGTAAATTTGAATTAAATTAATTCAAATGAAAACAATTCTCAATTTTGCAATTACAGCATTAATTGTATTGCTGATTTCAAGAATATTCCCAAATCAGATTCATATCGAAAGTTTTATTTGGGCGGTCGGACTTGCAGTTGTACTTTCTGCTCTGAATTATATTGTCAAACCAATTTTGATATTTCTGACATTGCCCGCAACACTGATAACATTTGGTTTATTCCTGCTTGTCATCAATGCTGCTATTATATTGATGGCTGATTATTTACTCAGTGAATATTTCACAGTTAAGAATTTCTGGTGGGCACTTCTCTTTAGTTTACTGTTGTCTTTTGGTCAGTCATTGTTGCTGATTAAAAACGATAAGAAAAAGAGACAGAGATACTAATTATAAATTAGTATTCGATTTTCTTCTGATAAGAAACCGGTTCTTTTTTTAGTTTTTCAACCGGATAATGTCCTGTGAAGCAACCAAAGCAATAATTTCTTGATCCAAGAATTTCAGCCAGACTGTCAACTGATAAAAAGTCAAGACTGTCCACACCGAGATATTCGGTCAATTCTTCACGGGTCATATTTGCAGCTATCAAATCTTTTTTATCAGGCATATCAATCCCAAGGTGACAAGGTGAAACTACCGGTGGTGAAGCACTTCTGAAGTGAATTTCTTTTGCGCCTGCTTCTTTCAGTATTTTAATCAAAATTTTGCTGGTTGTACCTCTGACGATTGAATCATCGAGTATCACCACTCTCCTGCCCTTTATTTTTTCGCGAATCGGATTGAGTTTCAGGTTTACAATTCTTTCTCTCAACTTTTGAGAAGGAACGATAAACGAACGACTCATATATCTGTTTTTCACCAAAATTGGCTCAAAAGGAATTCCTGAAGCTTCTGAATATCCAATTGCAGAAGGAACACCCGAATCAGGTACGCCAATGACAACATCTGCTTCTACCGGAGACTGTTCGTAAAGTTTCTTTCCACTTTCAACCCTCAAATCATAAATTTCAGTTCCCTGAAGATTTGAGTCAGGACGAGCAAAATACACATATTCAAATGAACATATATTGCTCTTGACCGGCTGGCCAAGTGAATAAGAATGCAATCCGTTTTCATCTGCTATCACTATTTCACCCGGTTCTACATCTCTTATAAATTCTGCTCCGACAGCATCAAGTGCACAGGTTTCTGAACTGAAAACAAAGGTTTTATCATCCAGTTTTCCGATACACAACGGACGAATTCCGTTAGGATCTCTGAAAGCTGCCAGCGAATGATCAGTCAAAAGTAAAATTGAATAAGCACCTCTGATTGGCTTCATTCCCTTTCTGATTGCAACCTCCAAAGGTTCGTCTGAGTGTTTTTGAATAGACCTCAAAATAACTTCTGTATCTGAAGTCGCCAAAAAGGGCAACCCCTCACCGATTAGTTTTTCCTTGAGTTCATCGGTTTCGATAACCTGACCGTTATGAACAATTGAAAAATGAGGTTTTCCGTAATAGTTTACTGCATAGAGCGGTTGAATATTTTTTTTACTCATTCCACCCGCAGTTGTATAACGGGTGTGTCCAATTACTGCATTTCCCTGAAAATCTTCGACAGGTTCTATTTGTTTGAAAACATCCAATACAAGACCTTCTGATTTAAAAGTTTTTATCACACCGTCTTTCAATACCGAAATTCCGGCCGCTTCCTGACCCCGGTGCTGAAGTGCGAACATGCCAAATTGAGCAAGTGAAAAAGTTCCGATATTTTCAGGAGAATAAACCCCGAAAACACCACATTCTTCTTCCAGTCTGTCTTCTTCCATTAATTTTTTGAGCCAGTTTCTTTGATAGAAATGTCTTTTATAATTGACTTTGTCTGGTTTTGTTTTCATTTAATTGTTTTTTGAAACGGAATTATTTAAAATATTCAACACCGTTTTTAAAAATATTCATCATCTCAATGTCGGGAATATTTTTGAATAAACCTTCCTCAAATCTCTCAGGATGACACATTCTTCCGTAAACTTTCCCGCAATCACTTGTAATTCCTTCAATACCCATCACCGAGCCATTTGGATTATATGGCATTTCTCGGGCTATATTTCCGTCTAAATCAATATATTGAGTGGCAATTTGATTTTTTGAAATCAATTTTTTCAAGTTCTCTTCATCTGCCAAAAACCTTCCTTCACC
>CAYFWH010000169.1:0-2142 GCA_964346785.1 uncultured Weeksellaceae bacterium
TTTATGTTATTAAATAACCTTTGCTTCTTCGTGTAACAGTTTTACCAGCTCAGCCACATTGTCCTTGTCAATCATATGAACACTTCCTCTTTCAGCAGGTTTTTTGAAACCTGCAACACTCAGCTTACTGTCGATCTGATTGGGTTCAATTACATTTAGAGGTTTGGTTCTGGCAGACATAATACCTCTCATATTAGGTATTTTCAATTCAGAATCGCCAACCAGACCGTTTTGACCGCCGATAACTACCGGGAAGTCAACTGAAATAGTGTCTTTTCCGTTATCGGTTTCTCGAATTGCTTCCACTGTGTTGCCATCAACTTTCAAATTAATACAACCGTTGATAAATGGATAGTCAAGTATGGCAGCGATAAATCCGGGAACTTCCCCGCCGTTAAAATCAATTGATTCTTTGCCCGCAAGGATGATATCATAACCACCTTCTTTAGCAATTTTTGCAATTTGACTCGCAACGAAAAATCCGTCACCACCATTGGCATTAACACGAATTGCATCATTCGCACCGATTGCAAGTGCTTTTCTCATAACAGGTTCAACTGAAGCATCACCAACTGTGACAACAGTAACAGTTGCGCCCTGCGTTTCCTGCAATTGAACCGCTCTTGATAAACTGTATTCATCGTGCGGATTAATAACAAACTGAACGCCGTTTTTGTCAAACTCTTTACCGTCAGCCGTAAAGTTTATTTTTGCAGTAGTATCGGGTACACTGCTGATACATACTAATATTTTCATATTCTTCTAATTAAGATATTATTACAGTTTGTAAAGTTAACAAAAAATAATTACTATGCATGCATAATAACTACAAGATTTTTATCAGTTTTTCACCAATTCCTGTTTTTTTTTTTTGACTTGTTTATTAAACACATATGCTGTTATCCAGATGCTTACCTCATAAAGTAAAATTAATGGCATAGCTGCTATCAGCATACTCATTATATCTGCAGGTGTGATAATGGCTGCAATTACCAGTATAACAACCAGTGCATGTTTTCTGTAGGTTCTCAGAAAGTGGGGTGACAGAATACCCATTTTGGCCAAATAATAGGTGAAAACCGGAAAAAGAAAGACAACGCCCATACCAAGCAGAGTTTGTACAAACAAAGAAGTGTAACTTGCTAATGTCCACTCGTTTGAAACGCCAAACGGGTTGTAGGTAAATAAAAACTGAACTGAGAAAGGCAGCATGAGAAAATAGCTAAAAGACACACCGGACAGAAAAAACAAGCTGACCGCAATAACGGTTCCGTTTGCATTTTTGGCTTCGTTGGGATGAAGTCCGGGTTTTATAAATCTCCATATTTCCCAAACAATATAAGGAATCGCCAAAATCAATCCACAAATCAGTATTGCATAGATTTGCGCTGTAATTTGTCCGGCAGGATTCAGGTTTTTTAATTCTTTCAGATAGTCAAATCCGGGCTCATAAATCGGTCCGATTCCAATTTTTTCTCCAAGACTATTGAGTATCCTGTAAGTTGGAAAATCGTATTTGAGGGGAGCCATTATGAATTTGTCACTGATTGTTTTCCAAAAAACAGCACAAATTGCTGAAGCTGCAAAAATCGCAATAAACGATCGTATAAGATGGCTTCTCAGCTCAAAAATATGTGCCAAAAACGGCATCTCTTTTTCTGAATTCTTTTCCATTTAACTTTCTATTCCGTGCTTCATCAAAGCATGAAGGTCCAAAATTCCAAAATATTTATCATTTCTGTCCACTACCACGAGTTGACCTATATCATAATCTCTGAGTTTATTGTATGCGCTAAGTGCTTTCTCGTCACTATAGATTAGTTTTGGATTCGGAGTCAGCATATCTTTTGCAAAAAGACCTCTAATATCTTTATGCTTTTGCATCATTCTTCTCAAATCACCATCGGTTATTACACCTTTAATCATATCATTATCTATGACAACAGTGATACCATTTTTGCCTGATGAAATTGAATCTATCACTTCAAAGACGCTGGAATCAGGTGACACAAGCGGTCGCTGATAATCGTCCATTACATCAGCCACATTCCAAAGCAAGCTTTTTCCGAGTGCACCACCCGGATGAAATTTGGCGAAATCCTCCCGTGCGAAATGATTTCTTTTCATCAGAGAGACAACCAG
>CAYFWH010000169.1:2152-4403 GCA_964346785.1 uncultured Weeksellaceae bacterium
CAAGGGCACCAAATCCCGTTGTACCGCATCCTCCACTGTCAAATAAAGCTGCTTACCCAATGCGCCTCCGGGGTGGTATTTTCCAAAATCTTCCGGACCAAATCCTCTAGCTTCCAACAAACAAACCGCCAAAGCATCTCCGAGTGCCAGATGGGCAGTAGTACTGGTAGTAGGTGCGAGGTTATTTGGGCAGGCTTCTCGACTAATGCTTATATCCAGAATAATATCAGAGAATCTGGCGAGTTCGGAATCTCTGTTTCCGGTCAGTGCAATCAGAGCTTTAGCTCTTTTTCTCAGCACAGGTGCAAGTTCTTTTATTTCCTGACTGTTTCCACTTTTGGAAACACAGATGACTACATCTTTTTTGTTGAGTAAACCTAAATCGCCATGAATGGCTTCTGCAGCATGTAAAAACTGACTTGGTGTACCTGTTGAGTTAAATGTAGCGACCATTTTAGTTGCTATATGTGCACTTTTTCCTATACCGACAACGACTGTCTTTCCTTCATTCTCGCCAATTAATCTGACAGCCTGAGCAAATTCATCACCAATTTTTTCAGCAATTTGCAATAGTTCATTAACTTCGTCCTTGAAAACAGTTTGAGCTGTTTTTATAATTTCTTGATTTTTCAAATCCAAAAGATTTTGCTTGTATTAATTTATTTTGTAATTTAGGTCATTCTTCCGTGATTCACTTTCATTGAATTTTCACATATCGGAACTTTGAAAATTGAATAGGTAGAAAAATTAATAATAGTCTTATCATAAAATATGAATAGTTCAACAGATTTAACTGTTTATTTAAAAAAATATTTCGGCTTTGAGAAATTTAAAGGCCAGCAAAAAGAAATAATAGCCAGTCTTCTCGATGGTGAAGATGTTTTTGTGCTGATGCCAACAGGTGGTGGTAAATCATTGTGTTACCAGCTACCGGCATTGATTTCAGAAGGTGTGGCAATTATAGTTTCTCCGTTGATTGCGCTGATGAAAAATCAGGTGGATGCTATGAGAGGTGTCTCATCACATGACGATATTGCACATGTTTTGAATTCATCATTGAATAAAACACAGACCAAAAAAGTTATGGGTGACATAAGAAGCGGATTGACTAAAATGCTTTATGTCGCTCCTGAATCACTGACCAAAGACGAATACATTGAGTTTTTTAAAACAGTGAAAATTTCATTTTTTGCAATCGATGAAGCACACTGTATTTCAGAGTGGGGACACGACTTCAGACCGGAATACAGAAATCTAAAAAACATTATTAATAAAATAGGTGATGCGCCTGTGATTGCATTAACTGCTACTGCAACACCAAAAGTTCAAGATGATATTCAAAAAACTTTGGGAATGCTTAATGCAAAAGTGTTTAAGGCATCTTTTAACCGACCGAATTTGTTTTATGAAGTGAGGCCAAAAATAAATCAGGACAAAGAGATTGTTAAATTCATTCATCAAAGAGCCGGTAAATCCGGGGTGGTTTATTGTCTAAGCAGAAAGAAAGTAGAAGAATTCGCACAGCTATTACAGGTAAACGGTATTAAGGCAATACCATATCACGCCGGTTTGGATACTAAAACCAGAAATAAACATCAGGATATGTTTTTGATGGAAGAAGCAGATGTAGTGGTGGCTACCATTGCATTTGGTATGGGAATCGATAAACCGGATGTCCGTTTTGTTATCCATTATGACATGCCGAAAAGTCTTGAGAGTTATTACCAGGAAACAGGCCGTGCAGGGAGAGATGATGGTGAAGGCTATTGTTTGGCATTCTATGATTACAAGGATATTGAGAAGCTTGAGAAATTTCTTGCAGGAAAACCGGTTGCTGAGAGAGAAGTTGGTTTGCAATTGCTTAATGAAGTGGTGGCTTATGCCGAAACTTCAATGTCCAGAAGAAAGTTCTTGCTTCATTATTTTGGAGAAGAATTTGACGAAAAAAATGGATTGGGAGCAGATATGGATGACAATATGAAGAATCCGAAAAAGCTTATCGATGCCAGAGAAGATGCAAAAACAGTACTTGAAGCAGTTAGTGATACAAAAGAAGTTTTAAGGGTTAATGACCTTGTCAATGTCCTGACCGGTAAGGAAAATTCAATAACAAGATCATATAACCTAAGTTCCGAGCCTTGCTTTGGCTGTGGAAGTCATAAAGACGATTATTACTGGAAAAGTATAATTCGACAGCAAATTGTAAGAAATTATCTCTGTAAAGAAATTGAAACTTACGGTATACTGAAAT
>CAYFWH010000170.1:0-4336 GCA_964346785.1 uncultured Weeksellaceae bacterium
TGATATTTCTGAAAAGAGTATCGCTATCAATCAATCTGATATCAGTCTAATGGCACCAAAAGACAAAATTTATTATGAATATGGCTTTGGTATTGAGAATATAGGGCTCGGAAATTTCAGACCAATAAGGGTTGATTTTAACTGGCGTGGAAATTATCTGGAACTGCCCAAAGCCAGAAAGTTTGGCGTTACTGTTGGTTTGGATTTTAGTTTCTGATTCAATTTATTTCTTCCGCAGATTATGTGCTTCTTCTATGAATTTCACCAGTCGGACTGCATGAATTCCATCCAGAACTGAAGGTCTGTTGTTTTTGATTGCATCAGCAATTTCTGACATGGCAAGCGGATGAAAATTCCTGACTTCGGTCGAATATTCATCTCCACCATCCACTCCGTTCACATTGCAAAACTGGAGTGTGTTCAAATACTGATCGCCGATTTCTATTGTTCCTTTCTCGGCAAGCAGCAATATCCGGCTTTTGTAGTTTTTTTCATAAACTGAAGTTGTAAAAACCATACTGCCTTTTGCGTCATCTGCTTCGAATCCCAAAATTCCGCTGTCCGGAAACTCTGTGATGCCCTTGTGGTTGAAGTTAAAAAATGAAGACTGAGTGCATTTGACTTCATCAAACCAAAAATTCATAATATCCACAAAATGTGAAAATTGAGTAAAAAGCACACCACCATCCATAGCTGATGAACCACTCCATTCCCTTTGTTTGTAATAATTTTCGTTTCGGTTCCAGTAACATTCTATATTGACCATATAAATCTCTCCCAACTCTCCGTTTTCAATCAATTGTTTGACAAACTGAACCGGCGGTGAAAATCTGAGTTGCATCGAAGAGAAAACTCTTTTATTGTTTTTTTGAGCTGTTTCAATGATCTCAAGCGCATCGGTTGTAGTCAATGCCATTGGTTTTTCAATCAGTACATGTTTACCAGAGTTCAAACACTGAATTGCATGAGCTTTGTGAAAACCGTTCGGTGTAGCTATACTAACGATGTCGGTTGCTGTATCTTCTTTCAGAAATTCATCCAAAGAGTGGTAAATCTTTGGTCCGGTTTCATCTTTTTCAAGAATTGGGTCTATAATCGAAATCAACTCAGTTGATTCTGTATTTTCGATGGCATTTCTGTGTACCCGGCCAATATGTCCGTATCCCAGCAGTGAAAACTTCAGCATTTTTTGACTTTTTAAGTAAATTCTTCTCCTTTGTTCAATTTCAAATCACTCACAAAAGTTTTGAGCATTTGGTCTTTGTCTTTTCCACAAATCAGAAGCGCTCTCTGAGTATCAACTACGATATAATCCTTGAGTCCGTCCACAATCACAGCCTTGTTTTGTGTAGTATAAATAAGTGTGTCAGTGGTGTTATAAGTCAGAATGTGTTTACCTTTGGTTACATTGTTGTCCTCATTTTTGTTAGAAAGTTCAAACAATGACTTCAAAGTTCCCAAATCAGTCCATCCAAATGATGACGGAATCACATAAACTTTTTCTGATTGTTCAAGAATACCGTTGTCAATTGAAATCATTTGTAGTGTTGAATAGATTTTTTCGACATTTCTGGTTCTTGTCTCTGTATTTATCAGGCTGTCGACTTTTTCAAAAGTCTCATACATTTCCGGTAAATGGGTTTCAAATTCTTTGAGAATACATGCTGCCCGCCAGATAAAAATACCTGAATTCCACAAAAAATCACCTGACTGGCAAAATGCTTCTGCTAACTCAAGTCCGGGTTTTTCAGTAAAAGTTTTGACCTTCTTCAAAGCTTCTTTTCCTTCCGGTATAAACTGGATATAGCCATAACCGGTATCTGGTCTGGTAGGTTTAATGCCCAAAGTAACCAAAATATCTTTTTCGGCTGATTCTTTAAGTGCAAGTTTTAATTTTTTCACAAAACCCGGTGTATCCATAATCACATGGTCAGACGGAGCAACCACCATATTTGCATCCGGATTGATTTCATAAATCAGTTTGGTTGCAAACAGATTCGCCGGGGCTGTATTCATTCCCTGAGGTTCTGCTATAATTTGATCTCTCGAGATTTCGGGTAACTGTTTCAAAGTTAATTCTACATAATCTTCAAGAGTCAGTACAAAAATCTGATTTTCAGGTATTATTTTTTTAAGTCTGTCAAAAGTTGATTGGATAAGAGTTCTTCCAGTGCCGAGTACATCATGGAATTGTTTTGGATATTCCTGGGTACTGAGTGGCCAAAATCTGGATCCTACCCCACCCGCCATGATGATTCCAAAGTTGTTTTTATTCATTCTTCATAAATTTCATCTGCCACCGCCATACCGCTGACCAAATACGATTTGTTAGTTTTCAAATCTCTGCAAATATATCTTATTTTTCGCTTTTTACCCTTTATAAAAATTCTTTTCCTGATTCTGAACTTTTGTCCTTCATTCAAATTTTCAATCAGATTTTCATGGTATTCTTTTTTAAGAAACATCAGTTTGTGGAGGTCTGCATCAGCTCCCACACTTGCTTTTGGATTAACTGCATGTTTAAGAATATATGCTCTGAAGTTTTCAGGATAAATTTCTACCGTTTCTTTCAGCAAGTCAGAAAACTCATTTTTCCATTCGATTCCATGTGACTTAACAGCTGAATGATATTTATTTTGAACCAGTAAATGTGCGATTTCATGAGTAATCACAAAGAAGAACGCCTCTTTTTCAAGGCTGCCGTTGATTGTGATTTGATGTTTTTGACTTTGTTTGTCATACCGGTAATCACCTAATTTTGTTTTTCGGTCATTTTTAATTTTTATTGTCAGCGAAACACCTTCAAGCCACTTGTACAAATACGGTAGAGCATTTTCAGGAAGATAGTTTTTTAAAGCATCTAAATTCATTGCTGAAAGTTAACAAACTTTATTTGAAAAAAAGCCTAATTTTGCAGGCTATGTTAAAAACCTTGAGTTACATAGGTGATTATTTTCTTTTTCTAAGAAAAGTATTCATCAAACCACAGGGCGGAAAGCTCTTTCGGAAACTGATTTTCAGAGAAATCTGGGATTTGGGTATGAGTTCAATTGGTCTTGTTTCTTTTATCTCCCTCTTTATGGGTGCGGTAACAGCGATTCAGATGGCTCAGAATTTTCAGAGTGCAGATATTCCTGTTCCTGATTATTATATTGCATTTGCAACCAAGGTGGTGCTGATACTGGAATTTTCGCCGACCATCATTTCGCTGATACTTGCCGGAAAAGTTGGTTCGTATATTGCATCAAGTATTGGTACGATGAGAGTAACCGAACAAATCGATGCTTTGGATGTGATGGGTGTAAATTCACCATCCTTTTTAGTCATGCCAAAAATTATTGCATCTGTATTATTCAACCCTATTCTGATTATGCTGAGTATTGGTATGGGAATTGTCGGTGGTTATCTGATTGGTGAAGTGACCCAGATGTGGTCAAAATCTGATTTCATCATCGGTTTGCAGATGCCGATGGCGAATCGTTTATTTGTTTATACATTTATCAAAACCATTTGTTTTGCGTTTGTAATCGCCACCGTTCCTGCTTATTATGGCTATCATGTAGAAGGAGGATCGCTTGAAGTCGGCCGGTCGAGTACATCGGCGGTTGTTTGGACTTCTGTGATTCTTATTATTTTAAACCTGGTTCTAACCCAGACAATTTTGAGCTGATGATAGAAGTCAAGAATTTAAGAAAGTCATTTGAGGACAAAGAGGTTTTAAAAGGGATTTCAACTAATTTTGAAGCCGGAAAAACCAACTTGATTATTGGTCAGTCAGGTTCCGGTAAAACGGTTTTTCTGAAATGCCTCAATGGATTGATTTCTCCATCTTCGGGCGAAATTTTATTTAATGGAATCGATACTTCAAAATACAATTATGATCAGCAGCGAAAATTAAGAAGTGAAATTGGAACAGTTTTTCAGGGCAGCGCATTGTTTGACTCGATGAGTGTACTGGAAAATGTTCGTTTTCCGCTTGAAATGTTTTCAAATCTCTCATTAAAAGAAATGAATAACCGGGCAGGTAATGTACTTGAAAGAGTGAACCTGACGACCGAATCATTTACTAAATTTCCATCTGAAATATCGGGTGGTATGCAAAAAAGAGTTGCAATTGCCAGAGCTTTGGTCAATCATCCCAAATATCTTTTTGTGGATGAACCCAATTCGGGGCTTGATCCGCAAACATCAATGGTCATCGACAAACTTTTGCATGAACTGACAGTTGAATACAACACAACAACCATTATCAATACCCATGACATGAACTCCGTAATGGAAATTGGTGAAACAATTATTTTTCTCAAAAACGGAATCAAAGAATGGTCAGGAAATA
>CAYFWH010000171.1:0-4323 GCA_964346785.1 uncultured Weeksellaceae bacterium
CCATAGTACCAACATGTTTCAAAGTCAATTTAACAGTCTGACCTGCTTTAACTTTAAGTTCTTTCAAATTGAAAGTCATGTCATCAGCACCTTCTATAACCAAAACAGCAGTGTTTTCGTCAGCAGCATCAGTTGTATCATCTGTTGCAGGAGTTTCAACAGTTGTGTCATCAGCGTCAACAGTTGCAGGCTCATTTCCACCACAGCTCATAATAGCCAAAGCTGCGATTCCTAAAAAAAACTTTTTCATTTTTAATTTGTGTTTAAATTTTTTACTTTTTCGAATTGCAAAAATAAGCTTATTTAGAATAATTACAGGTAATAAAAATCATATTTATTACAATTTGAAGTGATTACCCATGAATTTCTCCTTTATCACCATAGTTTTTAATCAGTTCACCCTCAAACTCAAGCCATTCTTTCCACCTCTTGTCAACATCTACATCGGTCGAATATTTTTTGGCAAATTTCAAAAAAGTTGTGTAATGATTTGCTTCTGAAATCATCAGTTCATGATAGAATTCGGCGAGCTCCTTATCTTTGATATTGGTTGACAAAACTCTGAATCTCTCACAACTTCGTGCCTCAATCATCGCAGCAAAAAGTAGTCTGTCGATAAAAGCTGAATTTTTACTTCCGTCTTTTTTGCAGAATTTATAAAGCTGTCCCACATAATCGTCCGCTCTTTCCCTGCCGAGCCGGTAACCTCTTTTTTTGATGATTTCATGAACCAACCTGAAATGCTCCATCTCTTCCATCGCAATTTCTGTCATGGTTGTAACCAAATCCGGGTATTCTGAATTATTGACAATCAGAGAAATTGCATTTGAAGCCGCTTTTTGCTCACACCATGCATGATCAGTCAGAATTTCTTCAAGATTTTTTTCGGCTATATTTGCCCATCTCGGGTCGGTTGGTAATTTCAGTCCTAACATTTTAATAAGTTTTTTGACAAAAATCGGATATTTGAATGATGAATCAAAATAAAGTACTCTTCATTGGCAGGGTTTGGCCAGAACCCACTTCTTCTGCAGCCGGAACCAGAATGTTGCAACTCATTGATTTCTTTGCCGAAAGATATGATGAAGTTATTTTCAGTTGTCCGGCGACAAAAACCGAAGCTTCTTATTTGCCTGATTATAAAAATCTTAGTCAAAGACAAATTGAAATTAACAGCAATACATTTAATGATTTCATTAGTGATTTAAAACCCGATATCGTTGTATATGACCGCTTCGTAAGTGAAGAACAGTTTGGCTGGAGAGTCAGACAAGAATCACCTGATACGCTTGAAATCCTGGATACCGAAGATTTACATTTTCTGAGATTCGCCAGAGAAAAAGCATACAAACACAAAACTGAAACCGATCATTACAACGAAATTACAATTCGTGAAATTGCATCAATTCTCAGATGTGACCTGAGTCTGATTATTTCTGAATTTGAAATGAAACTATTGACTGAAGAATTCAACATCTCTCCTTCTCTACTGCATTATCTCCCGTTTATCGAAGATTTATCAAAAATTGATTTCAGTCAAAATTTGGAATTTGAAGAAAGAAAGGATTTTATTTTTATCGGTAATTTTTTGCATTCTCCCAATCTGGAAACCGTTCTTAGACTGAAAAAGGAAATCTGGCCTGAAATACAAAAGAAATTAAAAGGTACAAAACTCAATATTTATGGCGCCTATCCGACTCAAAGAGTTTATGACTTAAATTCAGAAAAAGATAATTTCCTGATTCACGGTAAAACTGAAAATGCACTGGAAGTCATTGCCAAATCCCGATTAATGCTTGCTCCGATTCCTTATGGTGCCGGAATCAAAGGAAAATTTACTGATGCAATGAAAACCGGATGCCCGGTTGCTACTACAACAGTAGGTGCCGAAGCGATGTTTGAAGATGATTTTCCGGGAATTATTGAAGATGATTTGACTGAATTTGTTCAAAAAAGTATTCAACTTTATCTTGATAAAGAATTTTGGACGGCAGCTCAATCAAAAGGTTATGAAATACTGAAAAAGAAATTTGACGGAAAATTATTCATTAATTATCTTAATAATTTAATTATTGATTTACAAGATAATATAACTAATCATCGAAAGACAAACTTTATAGGAAATATTTTAAAACAAAATCAATTCAATGCATTGAAATACATGAGTCTTTGGATTGAAGAAAAAAATAAGCCATGAATTAATCAGGTTAGAATCACTCCAAATTAATGATTTTAACTTTATTTAATTCAGGGTATCATAAATTTGCAATTCAATAATAAATCAATGCGAACAAAATCAACAGGTAAAAAGAAAATCAATATCGTCACCCTCGGCTGTGCCAAAAATGTTTATGACTCAGAAGTTCTGAGTGGTCAATTGAAAGCAAACGGCAAAGATGTCGTCCATGAAAAAGAAGGAGAAATCGTGGTTATCAACACCTGTGGTTTTATTGGTGAAGCAAAACAGGAAAGTATTGATACCATTTTGGAATATGTTGATAAAAAAGAAAATGGTTTGGTAGAACAAGTGTTTGTAACCGGCTGTTTATCTGCGAGGTACAAACCTGATTTAGAAAAAGAAATACCCACTGTAGACCAGTATTTCGGCACGCGGGATTGACCGTTACTTTTGAAAGCACTTGGTGCGGATTACAAACATGAACTCGTTGGTGAAAGATTGTTGAGCACACCGTTGCACTATGCGTATTTGAAAATCTCTGAAGGTTGCGACCGTCCGTGTTCTTTTTGCGCAATTCCGCTAATGAGAGGAAATCACCGTTCTACTCCGATTGAAGATTTGGTGGAAAGAGCAAAAATCCTTGCAAAAAAAGGAGTCAAAGAATTGATACTCATCGCTCAGGATCTGACTTATTACGGTTTGGATATTTATAAAAAACGAGCACTTTCAGACTTGCTTAGAGAATTGGTAAAAGTTGATGAAATCGAATGGATCAGACTGCATTACCTCTTTCCGACCGGTTTTCCGGAAGATGTTCTCGATGTCATCAGGGAAGAACCTAAAATTTGCAATTATATAGATATTCCGCTTCAGCATATTTCAACTAAAATTCTGAAATCAATGCGCCGCGGAACCACCAAGGAAAAGACAACTGCATTGCTTGACAAAATCAGAACGACTTCTCCTGAACTCTGTATCAGAACGACTTTGATTTGTGGTTATCCCGGTGAGACCGAAGAGGATTTTCAGGAAATGAAAGAATGGGTCAGAGCGCAGAGATTCGATCGTTTGGGTTGTTTTGTCTATTCACATGAAGAACAAACCCATGCCTATCTCCTTGAAGATGATGTACCTTTGGAGACCAAACAAAGAAGAGTAGATGAAATCATGGAAATGCAATCTCAAATTTCATGGGAATTGAATCAGCAAAAAGTTGGAAAAAAATATCGTGTGTTGATTGACCGAAAAGAAGGAAATTATTTTGTGGGAAGGACTGAATTTGATTCACCTGATGTGGACAACGAAGTCCTGATTTTGGCTGATGACGACAATTACATTTCAATCGGAAGATTTGTAAATGTAGAAATTGAAAAAGCAGAAGAATTTGATTTGTATGGAAAATTAATCTGATTTTTTCATAATATTCGATGTAATTTTGGATAAAATATAGATTATTTTGAATTCAAAATATTATCTGGCTGTAATGATAGCTTTTTTGATTTACGGTCTTTTCAGTCTTCCGCTCAAAGCCATTGATCAGTACGCATCACTCGATATTTTGCTGTCAAGACTAATGATGGCGAGTGTATTGATTTTAATTTTCAGTTTTGTTTTCAGACGAAAAATCACATTTGAAAATATCAGAAAATTCAAAGAATCATCAAAAAAGGAAAAACGAAACTTGCTGACTGTCAACATTATTAGCTCGATTGTGCTGGCAATTAACTGGTATCTTTTTATATTCGTAATGAACCGGGTGAGTGTCAACGCTACTGCGCTCGCTTATATGCTTTGTCCGATTATCAACACTTTTTTGGCTTATATTTTCCTGAAAGACAGATTGAGTTCGGTTCAGTGGACTGCTATCGCACTGAGTATTGTAAGTTGTATCATGCTTACATTTGGTAATTTTTCAGAAACTATTTACGCATTTGCAGTCGGATTATTTTATGCGATATATCTGGTTTTGCAAAAAAACAACAACCAGCTCGATCGGTTCTTCACGCTAACATTTCAGATTGTTGTCGGCACGCTGATATTGTTGCCCTTGTTGCCCTATCAAAGTCCCGAACCGGTTAAAACCTTTTATTTCTTTGGAATTGTTTTTATAATCGCAGCTTTTTTCACAATTATTCCAATGTATC
>CAYFWH010000172.1:0-4313 GCA_964346785.1 uncultured Weeksellaceae bacterium
AGTTAGAGACCTACTTTCTTCTTACGAATATGACGGAGACAACAGCCCTGTAATCAGAGGTTCAGCACTTGGTGCTTTGAACGGAGAGCAGCAGTGGGTTGACTCAGTTATGAACTTGATGGGCGAAGTTGACAAATGGATTGAACTTCCTGTTCGTGATCAGGATAAAGCATTCTTGATGCCTGTTGAGGACGTATTCTCAATTACAGGTCGTGGTACTGTTGCTACCGGTCGTATCGAATCAGGTATCATCAACACAGGAGATCCTGTAGATATCGTTGGTATGGGTGATGAAAAATTGACTTCAACCATTACCGGTGTTGAGATGTTCCGTAAAATTCTTGACAGAGGTGAAGCTGGAGATAATGTTGGTCTGTTGCTGAGAGGTATAGAGAAAACCGATATCCGTCGTGGTATGGTAATCGCAAAACAAGGTTCAGTAACTCCTCACAAAAAATTCAAGGCTGAGGTTTATATCCTTACCAAAGAAGAAGGTGGACGACACACTCCATTCCACAACAAGTACCGTCCTCGGTTCTATGTGCGTACAACTGATGTGACCGTAGAAATTCACGTGCCTGAAGGAGTAGAACTGGTATTGCCTGGTGATAACCTTACTATCGAAGTTGATTTGATTCAGCCGATTGCTTTGAACGAAGGACTTCGTTTTGCTATCCGTGAAGGTGGTAGAACAGTTGGTGCTGGTCAGGTAACTCAGATCATTGAATAATAAAGATCAAAATTAATAAATGAGCAGAGGTGTTTTTGATTTTCAGAAACACCTTCTCTCACATACGGGCATAGTATAATGGTTAGTATCGCGGTCTCCAAAACCGCTGGTCAGGGTTCGAATCCTTGTGCCCGTGCAGAAAAACAAAATGATGAAAGCATTAGACTTTATAAAAGAATCATATTACGAATTCAAAGACCATGTAACTTGGCCAAGCTGGACCCAGTTGCAGCAGGATACTATTGTAGTAGGTGTTGCTACTCTGATACTTGCAGTTTTCCTGTATGCTGTTGACTCCTTCTTTGGAAATGTGGTTATCAATAATTTGTTTGAAATACTCAAATAAAAATTTCAGACCTTTAATGTTATGAGCGAAAAAAAATGGTATGTACTGAAAACTGTTAGCGGACAGGAGCTTAAAATAAAGGCTTACATCGAAGATGAAATCGAGTATCATAAATTGCAAGATTTTATTGGACAGATTGTTGTGCCTATGGAAAAAGTTATCCAGGTCAAAAACGGTAAAAAAGTACAGAAAGAAAAGGTCTATTACCCTGGATATGTAATGATTGAAGCAGATCTCAAAGGTGAGATTCCGCACATTATCAAAAGCATACCGGGTGTTATCAGTTTTCTGAGTGCTACCAAAGGCGGAGAGCCAATTCCGATGAGAATGAGTGAAGTGAACAGAATGCTCGGAAGAGTTGATGAACTGGCAGAATCTGACGACAGCCTGTTCAATATATCTTATATGGTGGGCGAAACTGTCAAAGTAATCGACGGTCCTTTCAACGGATTCAACGGAAGTATTGAGAAAATCAATGAAGAGAAAAGAAAGCTTGAGGTGATGGTGTTGATTTTTGGACGAAAAACTCCGCTTGAACTTTCTTTTACACAAGTTGAAAAAATTTAATCAGATAAATTATAAGATAAAGAGCCGTCCCAAAAGGATGGCTTTTTTTATACAACAAAATTTGATTTTCTTTAAATTCACAAATGTAGATTACAGAACTGAAACCATCAGATTTAGTTGTAAATTTGCAAAATAAGAGAGTTTAAGAAAAACCAATGAATTTTATTAGTAAACCATTTTTGATTGCAGGTCCGTGCAGTGCTGAAACCGAAAAGCAAATGATGGAAACGGCAGAAAGACTTTTGCCCAACAACATAGATGCTTTCAGAGCAGGTATCTGGAAACCGAGAACAAAACCCAATTCTTTTGAAGGTGTTGGCGAAATCGGTTTGAAATGGCTCAAAAAGGTAAAAGATGAGTTTGGTTATCAGACAGCTATTGAAGTAGCCAATTCAAAACATGTTCAGCTTGCACTTGAAAACGATGTGGATATACTGTGGATTGGTGCCCGCTCAACGGTCAACCCTTTTACAGTTCAGGAAATTGCTGAATCTCTCAAAAACACTGATAAAATTGTAATGGTCAAAAATCCGGTCAATCCTGATTTGGAATTATGGATTGGTGCAGTTGAACGATTGCAGTCTCAGAACATCAAAAACATTGCTGCTGTTCACCGCGGTTTTTCTACTTACAAAAAAACTAAATACAGAAATAATCCACAGTGGCAGATTGCTTTTGATTTTATGAACCGAATGCCTGAAATCCCGTTGATCTGTGATCCTTCGCATATTTGCGGAAACAGAGAAGGGCTGGCAGAAGTAGCTCAACTGGCATATAATTTCGAATATGACGGTTTGATGATTGAAACTCACTGCAATCCCGACCTTGCCTGGAGTGATGCCGAACAACAGCTGACTCCAGAGAAATTGGCTGAGCTTATTTCATCTTTGGAACTGAGAAAAAGCGACGATGAGGATTCAATTTATCATTCAAATCTGATTCGAATGAGGTCAGAAATTGATGAAACCGATCAGGAAATTTTGGAAGCGGTAATTAAAAGAATGCAGATTTCTTCTCAAATCGGTGAATTGAAAAAAGAACATAATGTTGCCGTTTTTCAACCCGAAAGATGGAGACAAATCCGGCAGAAAGCTGTAGAACAGGGAGTAAAACTCGGTTTATCTGATGAATTTATCGATAATTTAATCAATGCAATTCATCTGGAATCAATCAGATATCAGAATCAAATCATGGTACAAAATACGGCAGGAAAAGAATGAAGGGAGTAGTTGTCAAATCTACCGGCAGCTGGTACCTGATTAAAAATGATTCAGGTGAAATCCTGAAATCAAGAATCAAAGGAAGATTCAGATTAGATAATATCGGTCACACCAATCCGGTGGCAGTTGGCGATCATGTTGATTTTGAACTTGATAACGATGGTATCGGTGTCATCACAAAAATTTATGAAAGAAAGAATTACATCATCAGGCAATCTGTAAATCTTTCTAAAAGAACACATATTATCGCTTCAAATATTGACCGTGCATTTCTGATAGTTACATTGGATAATCCCAAAACTTCAACCGGTTTTATCGATCGGTTTCTGGTTACCGCAGAGGCTTATCACATTCCGGTAAGCCTTATTGTGAATAAGATGGATGCCTATAATGATAACACACTAAAAGAAGTCGAAAAATTAAAAAAAATATATCTGGAGACAGGCTATGAAGTAATTGAAGTTTCTGCATTAACGAATTATCATTTAGATGAACTCAAATCAAAATTAAAAGGTATCGTTTCGCTGTTTGCAGGTCATTCGGGTGTTGGAAAATCCACGCTGATGAATAGACTTCATCCCGAACTGAACATCAAAACTTCTGAAATATCTGATTTCAATAAAAAAGGGCAACATACTACTACATTTGCTGAAATGCATCAATGGCCATTTGGTGGTTATTGCATTGATACACCGGGCATTAAAGAGTTTGGACTTGCAGATATGGAATCAATTGAGATACAACAGTATTTCCCTGAAATACGGGATTTAAGAATACACTGTCGTTTTGATAATTGCATGCATATAAACGAACCTGACTGTGCGGTGAGAGAAGCAGTTGAGGAAAATAAAATTTCTGAAAGCAGATATATTAATTATCTTCGTTTGATTGATGAGACTGAGGTCAGGTAATTTAAAAAATTTTTAACTGATGAGAGTTGTTATACAAAGAGTTGCAAATGCAAGCGTCAGAGTTGAAGGTAAAATTATTTCAACAATAGGAAAAGGACTTTTGGTACTTGCAGGTTTTGAAGAAACCGATGGTATTGAGGACTTTGAATGGATTTCATCAAAACTTATCCAACTTAGAATTTTCCCGGATGAAAATGGTGTGATGAATTTATCTGTTCGGGATTCTGAAGGCGAAATAATGGTGGTCAGTCAGTTTACGCTGCATGCTTCAACCAAAAAAGGAAATCGTCCGTCCTATATCAAAGCTTCGAAACCCGAACTGGCTGAAAAACAATATGAAAACTTTGTTGAAATTCTTCAAAATAAATATATTAGCCCTATTCAATGCGGTCAGTTTGGAGCAGACATGAAAATTGAATTTATCAATGACGGACCAGTGACCATTTGTATTGATTCAAAAAATAAAGAATAATAAATTATTGCGATGAAGATATTTTGGGTTTCATTTTTTCTGTGTTTTACTCTTTCACTTAATGCTC
>CAYFWH010000173.1:0-4303 GCA_964346785.1 uncultured Weeksellaceae bacterium
TCAAAAAAGATTACCGAAAGCAGGCGTTGAAATATCACCCTGACAGAAATCCGGGCGACAAAGATGCCGAAGAAAAATTTAAGGAAGCTGCCGAAGCTTATGAAGTACTGAGCGACCCCCAGAAAAAACAAAGATATGATCAGTTTGGTCATGCAGGCATGGGAGGTGCCGGAGGTTTCAGTGGTGGCGGAATGAATATGGAAGATATCTTCTCACATTTTGGAGATATCTTCGGCAGTCATTTTGGCGGCGGTGGTTTTGGCGATGGATTTGGTCAGAGAGGCCCCAGACAAACAAAAGGTCAGGATTTGAGAATCAGAGTAAAACTGAATCTCGAAGAAATGATGAACGGAACCACCAAGAAAGTTAAAATCAAAAAATTCAAAAGAGCCGAAGGTGCTACTTTCAAAACTTGTCCGACTTGCCAGGGCAGTGGTTATCAAACCAAAATCTCTAATACAATTCTCGGCAGAATGCAAACTACTGTCCCCTGTTCAAGCTGTCAGGGAATCGGAAAAATAGCAGATCATATACCGCCGGGCGCCAACAATCAGGGATTGCAAAAAGTTGAAGAAACGATTGAAATCAATATTCCCGCTGGTGTAAGAGAAGGAATACAACTACAGGTAAGCAACAAGGGAAATGATGCTCCGTTTGACGGAATTCCGGGAGATTTGCTGGTACTGATTGAGGAAGAAGAAGACGATGTACTGAAAAGAGACGGCAATAATTTGCACTATGATTTGTATATCTCAATTCCTGAAGCAATACTCGGCACATCCAAAGAAATTCCTGCTGTAAATAATAAGATGAGAATTAAAATTGAAAAAGGAACACAGTCAGGAAAAGTTCTCAGACTCAAAGGACAGGGATTACCAAGTCTGAATTCTTACGGTAATGGTGATTTATTTGTACATGTCAATGTGTGGACTCCCGACAAAATCAGTAAAGACCAGGAAGCAATGTTCGAAAAATTGATGAATGACGAGAATTTTAAACCTCATCCGTCTAAAAATGACAAATCATTTTTTGAAAAAGTCAAAGAAATGTTCAGCTAAATATCAATTACAAAGACAACAAGAACTATAAAAAAAGCTTCAGAATTTATTTTTTCTGAAGCTTTTTATTTTATGTTTATTCAACTATTATTTCAATCTGTCAAAACTCTTTTTGATAAATTCTGTCAGTTCTTTTCCTTTCAATAAATTCTGTGAAAGTTTCGCCAAATCCAATGCCTGACCGATTAATTCTGATTTTTCCTCTTCCGGTTTATTCAAAATTTCGGATGCCAGTTCGCTGTTGGTATTGACTACCAAATTGTACATTTCGGGAAAACTGCCCATACCAAACATACCGCCACCGGTTTGCTGCATTTCCATCATTCGCCTCATAAATTCAGGCTGAGTGATTACAAACGGAGCGTCGGTTGCACTCAAATCTTCGAGCTGAACAGTGTATTTTTCTTTTTCAACCGAATTTTCAATCGCGGTTTTTAAATTAGTTTTTTGTTCGTCCGAAAGTTTTGAAATTACAGGTTCATCCTTCTTAATCAAATTGTTAACATGATCTGAATCAACTCTTACAAATGAAATTTTCTCTTTTGTATATTCTAATTTCTGAATGTAATGCGAAACAATCGGCGAATCCATTAGTAAAACTTCGTAACCTTTTTCCTGTGCCGATTGAATATAAGCATCCTGCTGCTCTTTGTCGCCTGTGTACAACAAAATCAGTTTTTCGTCTTTATCGGTTTGATTTGGTTTTAAATTTTCTTCGAGTTCCGTCCAGTTGTAGTATTTACCGTCAACTGTTGGGAAAAGCATAAAATCATCTGATTTTTCAGCGAATTTTTCGTCAGAAATTACACCGTATTCCAAAACAACTTTGATGTCGTTCCATTTTTTCTCAAATTCTTCTCTGTCATTTTTAAGCAAAGATTTCATCTTGTCTGCCACCTTTCGGCTGATGTAGTTCGAAATTTTCTTTACAGCACCATCGGCTTGTAAATAAGATCTGGACACATTCAGCGGAATATCGGGTGAATCGATAACACCTCTGAGCAACATCAGAAAATCAGGAACGATACCTTTGACCTCATCGGTTACAAAAACCTGATTCTGGTACAATTGAATTTTGTCTTTGTCAATATTAATGTTGTTGCCCAACTTCGGAAAGAACAAAATCCCGGTCAGATGAAAAGGATAATCCACATTCAAATGAATCCAAAAAAGAGGTTCATCAAACTGTCCCGGATAGAGTTCGTGATAAAAGCTGAGATAATCTTCATCTTTTAACTCATTCGGCTTTTTAATCCAAGCCGGATGGATATTGTTAACGATATCATCGACTTCAACGGTTTCAGCTACAGCATCTTCTGCTGAATCTTCGGGAAGAGGAAGCGTCTCGGTTTTGGTTCCGAACTTGATTGAAATCTGATTAAACTTATTGTATTTATTTAATAATTCTCTGATTTTGTGTTCTTCCAAAAACTCTTTTGAATCTTTTGAAATATGTAGAATAATTTCTGTTCCTCTCTCGGTTTTATCGGTTTCTTCAAGTGTAAATTCAGGGCTTCCGTCGCATGTCCAGATAACTGCCGGTTCATCTTTATAAGATTTGGTAATGATTTCAACTTTGTCGGCCACCATAAATGAAGAATAGAAACCTAAACCAAAATGACCGATGATTCCCGCATCCTGTGCGGTATCTTTGTATTTGTTCAAAAACTCTTCGGCACCTGAAAAAGCAACTTCATTGATGTATTTTTCGACTTCTTCACGGGTCATACCGATTCCCTGATCAATGATATGGAGTGTTTTCTTTTTTGAATCTATTTTGACCTCAATCAGTGGATTCCCATACTCAACTTTTGCTTCACCAATCTGTGTCAGATGTTTTAATTTGAGCGTTGCGTCGGTGGCATTCGAAATTAATTCTCTCAAAAAAATCTCGTGATCACTGTACAAAAATTTCTTTATCAGCGGAAAAATATTCTCTACTGATACATTGATATTTCCTTTAGCCATAATTATATTTTGATTTGACCTTTTAATTGTCAAATAAAATACCATCGGCGAATAAAGTGACAAAATGTCGCTCAATGTTTTTCGATTAAAAATAAAATTAACTTGTAAAAAACAATATCTGTGATTTTCACTAACTTTCGACATCTAAAAAATAGAATGAAGAGTTTTTCAATTGCTTATTACAATACCGAAAATTTTTATGACACCATCGATGATCCGGATGTACTCGATAATGAATATACTCCGGAAGGTAGTATGAGGTGGACTGAAAAAAGATACAGAAATAAGGTTGGTAAAATCAGTAGTGTCATTGCCAGACTGGGATTTGATGAAACCGGACATCCGCCTCTTTTCTGTGGTTTATCTGAGATTGAAAACAGCAGAGTTTTAAAAGATTTGGTTGAGTCTGAAAATCTTGGAAAATACGATTATGGATTTGTTCATTTTGACTCAAAAGATGAAAGAGGAATTGACAACGCATTGATTTTCAGAAAAAACTTACTCCATTTCAAAGGTGCCGAAGCCATTCGTCAGGTTTTTAAAGAAGAAAACGGCAGAATTGATTTTTCGAGAGACGGTTTGTATGTGAAATTTATGCTGAAACAAAATCTCATACATATTTTTATAGTTCATTTTCCGTCCAGAGCCAATGAAAACGAAAAGAAAAATTACAGGAATCAAATCATGGAAAACCTGAGAGAGAGAATGGATCAGATATTGGCATTAAATCCCGAAGCTCAAATCATTTTGATGGGGGATATGAATAGTGATCCTGACGATCAGGATGCAATGAAAATTTTGAGGACCAGTCGAGATAAGAATCCCGTCAACAATCAATTGTACAATCCTATGTTTAATTTTGATAAAAACACAGGAAGTCTGAAATATATGGACCAATGGATTTTATTTGATCAGATTTTATTTTCAAAATCATTTTTGAGTCCGATGAAAAATCAGTTCAGTTTTTCATCTGCGCATATCTATAACGACAAATCAATCAGAGACTGGGACAAGAACTTTGAAGGCGCTCCTTTTAGAACTTATGCGGGAACAAAATATTTGGGCGGATACAGTGATCATTTTCCGATTTATTCCATCATTAATTCTTAATTTTGCAAATTGTTAAAAAGATTTTATGAAGATTGGAGATTATTTGGATTCAACCTATTTGAAAACTCCCAAACAAAGCGGGATTTCTGACTCAGAAACTCTGGAAAAAGTTCGACAACTGGCAAAAGAAGCAATTGACAATCGGATTTTTGCTGTAATGGTCAGGC
>CAYFWH010000174.1:0-4249 GCA_964346785.1 uncultured Weeksellaceae bacterium
CAAAGTATATTAGGGTTATCCGGTTTGATAGCAATTCCTTCTGTCTGTCCGATTTGAGGTGCAAAACCGATTGGTAAACTGAATTTTATTTTAGAGTTAAAAAGTTTGTCGTCATCTTTTTTTGTGAAAAGTGAAAATCCTGAAATCAGCACAACACCATCAGGCGTATAGCAAATCAGATAAAAACCGTGTGTATTGGATATTGGATTATTGTCCACAACCGCTCCTGTAATGAGATAGTTTGTTTTAAAAGATTCAATTTTTTTTGCATTCTGCTTTCCGGGTTTTACATCGAGCGTATAATGTGTGGTTTCAAGTTTTGTCCACTCTTTGGTGAAAAGATGCAATTTGCCGTTGTGGTAGAAAAAGGCTTCACAATCAAAATCTGTTTTATGATTACCCGGTTTGAAGTTTTTTTGTTCCGGATACAAAAATTCAATTTTTTGAACCTCAACATTGATTTTTGATTCTTTTGAATTTAATTCAGAAATTGGAAAATAATAGATAGCCAAATCTTTTCTTTTTCCTTCATTGTTGCCTGTATCGCCTATAAACACAAAGTCACCACCAAATGCTATTTCCTCCCAGTCTTTATTTTCTGCATTTGTAATGGTGATGGTCTGAACGATTTTTCCGGTTTCCGGGTTGATTTTATATATTTCAGCAGCACCGCCACTGTCATTATTTCCCCAGAAATGACCATCATAAAATTCGAGCGAAGAAATTTCATTCAGTTTATCAGGTATTTTCAGGTTTGTAATTTTGTAATTTTCTATATCAAGTGTGTCAATTCTGTGTTGGCCGGACAGAACCGTCAATGTTGAAAAAAATAATAAAAATGCAAATAATTTGGGCATTGCTGAATTTCTCTTTTTAAAGAGGTTCAAAGGTATTATATATTGATTAATTGAACAAACAAACTGTATTACTTGACACCGTTTAAGTTTTTTCAACATAAAATTTAAACAAAATGACAGCTTCCAAAAATTGAAAACTGTCATTTATCTGTTTTTTAAATAAAATTACTTTTTACTTACTTTGTGTGTGCTAATTTTGCCTTTTGAATTTATTTTGATGATATAAACTCCTTTTGGATAACTGTTTAGGTTGATCTGAACATTTTGCCCCGGGGTTTTCTGACTGTAAAGAACTTTCCCGTTTAAATCATAAATCTGTACAAGATCAATTTTTTCTTCACTGTTTATGTTTACAGCATCTCTTACCGGATTCGGATAGATTACAGTATTGTTCTGGCTGATTTCTTTGTTGTTTAAAAATAATTCTTCAAATTTAATAATCAACCCACCCGAACCGACAATCAATCCGCTGTTGTCTTCAAAAAAACCGATTTCATAAGGTTGATCATCACCTGAACCGTTAAAAATTATTTCGAAATTTTCACCGTTATCTTCTGATAAATAAATGTCTTCATCAGTTCCTGCCGCCAAAACTTTATCACCTTTCCACGCCAGTCCGTAAAAATGGTGATAACCGGTATTTAAATTATTTTCCCAGCTGATTCCACCATCATGAGTAATATATAAATCACCTTCTTCGCCTGCATAAACACCATTCTGATCATTTGCAAAAGCAACGCCAAGGTTAATTCCAAACCCTTCCTGACGAATCATGTTCCAGTTCAATCCGCCATCATCAGATTTGTAAACACTTCCGCTGTATCCGACTGCAAAAAGTGTGTTGGCATCTGCATAATTCATTTTCATGATTCCGTGAAAAGGCGGATTCGGACTCAGTACCCAGGTTTCACCGCCATCACTGGTCACTCTTACTTCTAAGTCATTGTCCATGGTTGCATACAGAATTACACCGTTGTTTTCATCATAGAAACGGATAGAAGGGCAATAATAAATATCTGTGCCAATATTGATGTCTTCCCAGTTTTGACCACCATCAGTGGTTTTTTTAATTGTGGTTGAAAAACCTGCTGCAAAACCTTTTTCAGGTGAAACAAAAGCAAGCGTCTGGATGTTGCCACCTTCGTAAACAGTTGCCCAGCTCTCTCCGGCGTCTTCTGTTTTAATAATTATGCCGGCTGCTGATTCTGTTGTGTATTGTGAACCGCCAGCAAAAGCAATATTTGGATTTTGATTGGGAATTGATAAATCGTAAAGAATAAAATCTGTACCTGAATTTTTGTATTCAAAGCTCTGCGCTTTTGAAATACTCATACCTGTTAGCATGATAAAAGCAATAAATATTTTCTGCATTATTTTTAACCTGAGTTCGATTATTAAAATTGCGTTCAAATCGCTTAGAAACAGTAAGATACAAGATTAAATAATTTAGGTGTATCGAGATACATCGAAATTATTTAATGAAGCAGATTGCTGTTTATCAGCGAGCTAACGATAAGCTTTGAATAAAAAGCGGTTATACTTCGTTGTTTCTTTTCAATGTAGCCCGCTACATTTTCAAATAAACGCCTTGTCTAACAGCGTTTTAATTCAATTTGAACGTTGGTTTTTCAATCGAACTCAGGTTTTTAATTTAATTACAAAAGTATGCTCAAAACGACAATCTAAAAAGTTTATACTTTTTGAAATTCACAAATTAAAAAAGCAAAATAATTAAATAATGATTTTTTAATTAAAGAGTTAAATCAAAATCCGATTTTTTTTATCAACCACCAAATTATTGAGATAATTACAGAAAGAAGCAACATTGAAACCCATGGAAAGTAAATTGAGAGACTCGGTTTTTCGATTCTAATATCACCCGGCAATCTTCCAAACCAACTGAAATTAAAATTTGTAAACTGAACCAATAAACCAATAAGTAAAATGATTACACCTGAAATGATGAGTATTTTTCCCATTTTAAATTTAAGTTTGCATTACAAAATTAAAGATTTTAAATGAAAATCCTTTTGCTTTCAGATACTCATTCTTATATTGATGACCGGATTCTCAAATATGCTGCTGAAGCTGATGAGGTTTGGCATGCCGGCGATATTGGTGATTTGAAAGTTACAGATGCACTCTCAAAAGTTTCAAAGCTCAGAGCGGTTTATGGAAATATAGATAATTCTGAAATCAGAAAAGAATTTCCGCTTAACAATCGTTTTCTGATTGAAGAAGTTGATGTATGGATGACCCATATTGGCGGTTATCCAGGAAAATACAGCCCGGCGGTCAGTCGAGAGATTAATTTAAATCCTCCAAAATTGTTTATTTCAGGTCATTCGCATATTCTGAAAGTGATGTTTGATAGGAAATTAGTGTTATTGCACATGAATCCGGGAGCTTGTGGCAAACATGGATTTCATCAAATTAGAACAATGATCAGGTTTGAAATTAGTACTGATGAAATTCAAAATCCGGAGGTGATAGAACTTGGCAAAAGATGATTTCCAGTGTATGAAAAAAAGGGGGGAAATCCCCTTGTGCAGTTTTTTTTACCGTTGTATTTTGCAATGCTGTATTAATTCAACCTAACTAATTCAGCAATCAACCTATAGCCATTTCTTTGTATTAAGAGATGGCTTTTTCTTAATTTCACGAATAAAATGAAAAAAGGGGAAAAATCCCCTTGATTTGTATATAAGTTGTTTTCTATGTTTGCATTACCTAATACCTATGAACTGTGAGCTTAAATGACCTTATTAATTTGTACTACTAACCAACCTTAAAAGTTCACTTAACTCCTGAAAACCATTTCATCCCTCTGAGATGGTTTTCTTTTTATATTAATATTTGTCTTTGTAACTTTATTGACCTTTAAATTTACAAGAATGAAAAAGAAATTATTGGGTAATACTGATTTGGAAGTTGCACCTTTCGCATTTGGTGGTAATGTTTTTGGCTGGACTATCGGAAAAGAACAATCTTTTGAGATTTTGGATGCTTTTGCTGCCGCTGGTTTT
Source organism: uncultured Weeksellaceae bacterium (assembly GCA_964346785.1). Taxonomy (GTDB): domain Bacteria; phylum Bacteroidota; class Bacteroidia; order Flavobacteriales; family Weeksellaceae; genus Moheibacter. The sequence goes on from CAYFWH010000174.1 coordinate 3,884, forward strand.
AATTTGATTGATACAGCAAATACATATTCACACTGGGTTGAGGGGAACCAGGGCGGAGAATCAGAAAAAATTATAGGTGATTGGATGAGCAAAAAGAAAAACAGAAATGAAATTCTGATAGCAACTAAAGCCGGTGGCAGAGGTAAATACTGGCCAAAACCTGATAACAGCAGAAAACATATTACGGAACAGGTTGAACTTTCGCTCAAAAGACTTCAAACTGATTATATTGATTTGTATCAATTGCACTATGATGATGGGATTAGTGAACCTGAAGAAGTTTTAGATACATTTAATGAATTAAAAAAACAGGGTAAAATCAGATGGTTGGGTGCGTCTAATATGTAAACAAAAAGACTGGGGAAT
>CAYFWH010000175.1:0-1438 GCA_964346785.1 uncultured Weeksellaceae bacterium
ATCTATTGCTGCGCAAACAGGAGAAAGCGTGACTGCCGTAGCTTTCAACGCTGATCAATCATCAGATGTTCTTTATAAATACGGAGCAGACAAAGTTTTGAAAATCAACAATGAATCACTTAAAAGTTTTTCGCCAAATGCTTATGCAAAAGCACTTGCTGAACTGAAAGACGGTGATACAATCGTTTTGCCTGCAACTTCAGCTGCATCAAGTTTTGCACCTGTATTGGCTTACAAAACAGAATCAACACTTGTAACCAATCTGACAGAAGCACCAAGCAGCGTTTCACCTTTTACAGCCGAAAGAAAATCTTTTTCAGGCAAAGGAATTGAAACAATACAAATCAGTGGCGGTTCAAAGGTATTGACCGTTCTTCAAAATGCTTTCGGAGCAAAAGAAAATCCTGCTTCAGGAAGTGAGGAAAGTGTTAGTGTGTCTGTTACTGATTCTGATTTAAAAGAAAAAATCACAAAAACTGAACAACTTTCAACCGACAAAATTGATTTGAATGACGCTGAAATAGTTGTTTCGGGAGGAAGAGGTATGAAAGGACCTGAAAACTGGGGAATGATTGAAGAATTAGCAGATTTACTCGGTGCGGGGTCAGCCTGCTCAAAACCGGTTTCAGATCTGGGCTGGAGACCTCACTCAGAGCATGTTGGACAGACCGGAAAAGCTATTTCACCAAATCTTTATATCGCAGTGGGTATTTCTGGAGCTATTCAGCATCTGGCGGGTGTTAACTCATCCAAGACTATTGTTGTCATCAATAGCGACCCGGATGCACCCTTCTTTAAATCAGCCGATTATGGAATAGCAGGGGATGCTTTTGAGGTGTTGCCCAAATTAATTGAAGAAGTAAAAAAATTCAAAGGAGCTTAAGAGCACTTACCTTGTGAAATTGTATCAATTTAAATCCGCCTTTCGGGGCGGTTTTTTTATTTAAATATAATTCATTAATTTTCAATTGGTATATACCAATCCAACATACGAAAATATATTTTTAACCCTGAAAAATTTTAACAAAACATAGATTTTATTAGATTTACATTCGAATGGAAAATCTTGTTAAATTAAATATAAAAGGTATTTCTTACAGTCAGACGCAATCCGGAGCTTATGCACTGATTATGGAGGAAGAGTTGGGAAGCAGAAAACTACCGATTATTATCGGGAGTTTTGAGGCTCAATCCATTGCACTTGCTCTTGAAAAAGACATTCACACACCCCGACCATTGACCCACGATTTATTTGTTGCAATCGGAAAGGCTTTTTCATTTTGGGTAAAAAGTGTTTTCATTCACAAACTCGAAGACGGCGTTTTTTATTCAAACATTCTGATTGAAGACAATGATGGCCGACAGGAAGAAATTGACTCCAGAACTTCAGATGCAATTGCTATGGCGATTCGTTTTGATGCACCCATTTTTGCACTTG
>CAYFWH010000175.1:1448-4233 GCA_964346785.1 uncultured Weeksellaceae bacterium
ATTTCAGCATAAAATCTAAGGCACAACTCGAGAAAGAGTTGAAGGATGCTGTCAAAAATGAAGATTATGAAATGGCTGCGAAAATAAGAGATGAACTGGATAAACGCTAAGTAAAAAATCACAAATATGTCCATAAAACTAAAACTCACTCTACTGAATTTCTTTCAGCTTTTTGTTTGGGGTGCCTGGCTGATAACCATCGGTGTTTATTGGTTTCAAAACAAAGGATGGGGTGGCGCAGAGTTCGGTGCTGTATTTTCAACACTCGGACTCGCATCACTAATAATGCCGGCTCTCACCGGGATTATAGCAGACAGGTGGATGAATCTTGAAAAATTGTATGGAATTCTTCATATTTTGTATGGAATTACACTTTTTTATCTAAGCACAGTCACAAATCCTCAGCAGTTTTTCTGGGTAATGCTGGCTGCTATGTTTTTCTATATGCCCACAATCTCACTATGCAACTCACTGTCTTACACCTTATTGAAAAGACATGATTTTGATGTAGTCAAAGACTTTCCGCCCATCAGGGTTTGGGGAACCATTGGCTTCATTGCAGCCATGTGGATTACAAATTTATCAGGAAACAAAGCACTTGAAGGTCAGTTTTATATCGGTGGTGCTTTTGCAATGCTTTTGGGTTTGTACTCATTTACTTTACCAAAATGCCCTCCGACAGGTAAAGCGTCGAAAGATTCAAGTTTGGCTCAACAACTTGGACTTGATGCATTCAAATTATTTGCAAATTACAAAATGGCATTGTTTTTCATTTTTTCAATGTTTTTGGGCGCAGCACTGCAATTGACTAATATGTACGGAGACACTTTTCTTTCTGACTTCGGAAAAATCGAAAAATATGCAAACTCATTTGTGGTAGAGAGATCGACCATCATCATGTCGATTTCGCAAATGTCAGAAACCGTATTTATTCTTGCAATTCCATTCTTTTTAAAACGGTACGGTATCAAAACGGTTATGCTGATCAGTATGCTCGCCTGGGTTCTCAGATTTGCTTTCTTTGGTTTTGGAAGTCCTGAAGGATTCGGTCTCGCACTGATTATCTTGTCATGTATAGTTTACGGAATGGCATTCGATTTCTTCAATATATCAGGTTCGCTGTTTGTTGAAACTACAACCGGACCCGAAATCAGGTCTTCAGCACAAGGTTTGTTTATGATGATGACCAACGGATTTGGCGCAATGATGGGAAGTCTGGTCAGCGGCTGGATGATACAAGCCTATTTCACAGATGCCGCCGGAAACAGGATGTGGCATGATATCTGGCTTGCATTTGCGATTTATGCTTTGATAGTGACAATTTTATTTGCAATTTTGTTCAAACACAAACACGATCCGGAGTTAGAAGTCGCATAATATTAAAAAAATAAACATTAAACTAAATAAATTTAAAAATTATGGAAACTTATGATTCAATGAAAGAGTTCGATCAATCTGCCAAGCCACCTAAAAATAATATGACTATGGCGGTTGTCGGGACAATTATAGGACTGTGTTCACCATGTTGTATAGGTCTTATTGTAGGAATAATCGGAATTGTGTTTGCATCCGGGGTAAATGGCAAATTTATGTCAGGTGATCACACGGGTGCTCAATCCTCAGCCAAAACGGCTAAAACACTTGGCTTAATTGCTCTTGTTTTAGGAATTATTGGAATCATCTTCAATATTGTTACAATTGCTTCAATGGGTGGTATCCAAGGCTATATGGATTATGTACAAAGTATCGTTGATCAATATCAATTAGAAAACTAAAATGACTTTGTCATTCAATAAAAAAAAAATTGGTGCTGCCGCAATTACAATCTTGATTGTGGCAGGCCTTTTTTATTTTTATTTTTTTGACCCTTCTGACACCAAAAACCTATATGTTTCGTGTACATTTAAAAATTTCACCGGATGGGATTGTGCCGGTTGTGGTGGGCAACGGGCATTTCATCACATTTTGCATTTTGATTTTTTGAATGCTTTGAAATACAATGCATTGCTTGTAGTGCTTTTTCCGTATGCAATGATTCTGATTTTCTTTAGCTTCCGTCAATATCTGACCAATAAACCGTTTCCAAAGAGCTTTTGGTTTTCAAATAAAATGGCATTGATTTTTGTCGCTGTTCTTTTATTGTTTATGGTCATCAGAAATATTCCTTCCTTTCCGTTTACGCTACTGAATACAACCGGCTGAAATCAGGAATCCTTTTTCTCGTATCTGATAAATGAATAATCAAATGGATTTTTTTCATCTTTTTTGAAATCCTGTCTTGAAACTTCCTTCCAGATTTCGGAATCGATTTCAGGAAATAAAATTTCGCCGTCCGCATCATTATATACTTCTGTCAATTCAATTGCATCAGCAAGTTCCATAGAATCTCTGAAGATTTGTCCGCCACCGATTATATAAATATCGTCGTCAAATTCGTAAGCTTTTTTGATTCCGGATTTCAGAGAATGAACAACAATTACTCCTTCGTGTTTCCAATTCTTATTTCTGGTAATCACAATATTTGTGCGATTTGGCAAAGCACGGCCCATCGACTCAAAGGTCAGCCGACCCATAATGATGGGATGACCGGTGGTAATCTCTTTGAAATGCTTCAAATCATTGGGCAAATACCAAATCAGTTGATTGTCATCACCAATCACATTTTTTTCATTTTTTGCTACAACCAGTGTTATCATTCGAATTAATTTCGGGCTAATTTAATCAAAATAGCACAACTATCCGAAACTTTTTAAGAAAATTATAATAAAAAAAACGAAACAGTCTT
>CAYFWH010000176.1:0-3177 GCA_964346785.1 uncultured Weeksellaceae bacterium
AATCATAAAATTAAAATTTAAACCAATAAAAGTTTTGTTTTTTAAAAACAATAATTATCTTTGCAGACCGAAAAAAGTAAAGAAGAAATGAAAAAAGATATTCATCCGGAAAATTATCGCGAGGTCGTTTTTAAAGATATGAGCAACGACGAGTTTTTTATTTGCCGTTCAGCTGCCGAGACCAAAGACACAATTACAGTTGATGGTGTGGAGTATCCTTTGGTAAAAATGGAGATTTCAAACACCTCACATCCTTTCTACACCGGTAAGATGAAACTAGTTGACACGGCTGGCCGAGTTGACAAGTTCAGAAGAAAGTACGGAAATTTGAAAAAGTAAGATTTTATAATTTGTTCATAATTAATAAAAAAGTCCCGATTTCGGGACTTTTTCTTTTAGCATTATTCACCGGCATAATGGCCGTACATTTCTTTGTATAATTCTTTGTATTTATCCATTACCACTCTTCGTTTAAGTTTAAGAGTAGGAGTGAGCTGACCACCGTCAATGCTCCACTCATCTGCTGTAAGTCTGAATAATTTGACTGTTTCCCAGTGTCCAAGTCCTTTATTTGACTGGTCAACTTCTGACTGAATCAATTCATTGACTTTTGAATTTTTAACAATCTCTTCTCTTGAACCCGGCAGTTGAACATTGTTTTCTTTTGCCCAGGCGTCCAGGTTTTCAAAGTTTGGCTGAATAAAAGCACAAGGCATTTTTTCACCTTCACCGATAACCATTACCTGCTCAATATATCGGGATTGCTTCATATTGTTTTCCATATTCTGAGGAGCAATATATTTTCCACCGGAAGTTTTGAATATCTCTTTTTTACGGTCTGTAATTTTCAGATTTCCGTTGTGGAACTCACCGATGTCACCTGTTTTGAAATAGCCGTCTTCTGTCATGACCTCTTTGGTTTTTTCAGGATGGTTGTAATAACCCATCATAACATTAGGTCCTTTAATCAGAATTTCTCCGTCATCTGCAATTTTAACATCCACACCATCAATTGGTCTGCCGACCATACCAATTCCAAAACCATCTTTTGACATTGAATTGACCGTACAAACCGGTGAAGTTTCAGTCAAACCATAACCTTCCAGAATTGGAATACCTGCACCCCAGAACATTCGGTTCAGTCTGGGTGACAAAGAAGCACTTCCTGAAACCATACAGGTCAGATTTCCGCCAACACCCTCTCTCCATTTTGTGAATACGATTGCATCTGCAATTTTGTGTTTGATTTTCCAACCCACACTTTGATTTCCAAAAGGCTCATAATTTTCAACCAGTTTAAGTGCCCACATGAATATCTTGGTTTTGATTCCACCTGCTGAAGCACCTTTGTCGTAAATTTTCGCATATACTTTTTCAACCAGTCTGGGCACAACAGTCATTACATCCGGATGAACTTCTTTGAGATTGTCACCGATGGTCTCCATGTTTTCTGCATAATAAATTCCAATACCATTATACATATAGAGATATAATAACATTCTTTCAAAAATATGGCATACCGGTAAAAAACTCAGCGCTTTTGGTTTGTCAGACGGGAATTTTGGAACTCTCGGATTACTTGAAATCACATTTGTGACAATGTTGTTATGGCTAAGCATTACACCTTTTGGCTTTCCGGTTGTACCGGATGTATATATAATGGTGACCATATCTTCTGATTTCACCTGTTCTTTTACCGCATCTACCTCATGCTGATTGCCGACATCTGAACCAAGATCAAGAATCTCCTTTAAATTGGGTGCTCCTTTTACATCATCAAAAGTGTAAACACCTATTAAAGATGGAATTTTATCTTTAACAGTTATGATTTTCTGAAAAAGCTCTTCATCAGAAACAAAAGCAAATTTAACTTCTGAATCATTAAAAATATACACATAATCTTCTGATGAAATGGTAGGATAAACCGGAACACTGATACACCCGATTTGCTGAAGCCCGATATCGAGTAAGTTCCACTCAGTTCGGTTAGTGGTGGACGCTATAGCTATTTTGTCACCGTGTTTAAGACCTAATTTCAAAAAACCTCGGCTGATGCTATTGGCTTTATTGATATATTCCTGGGTAGAAGTTTTCTCCCATACTCCGTTTTTCTTAGTTACCAGACTATCCTCTCTGGGGTAATTTTTTTGTTGATAATCTAAAAAATCAAATAATCGTTCAAGTTTCATAGTTGTGATTGTTAAAACCTCAGCAATTTATAAATAAAAAAGGATTATACAAACAGAATTTTGTAGTAACAAATGGTCAATAATAGAATTTACTGAAAATTTGGATTTTAGAACTAATCAATTTTAAATTTTCAAACCTTAGAAAGGTCTGTTAAAAAATCAAACAGTAAAATTGAAGATTATTCGTAGGCTTCCATTTCTTTGTCGAAAAACTGAAATGCTCTTTCAATCAAATCAGCAATCTCAGCTTCTAAATCTACTCCTTCTTCTTCCTCAGGAACATCATACCACTCGATTTCCTCAGTTTCCAAATCAAATAGAAATCTTGGATATTCTGTATGAAGTACAAAAATTTTCTCAGGATATTCAGAATTGTCTGCGATTAAAAATTCAGGTGTTTCCATAAATTAATTTTTTAGTTTGTTTTTGATATCGTAAAAATAACATAATTGCGGATACCGTCAACCCAAATAGCAAACCAACCCAAACACCGGTTGCCTGCATTTTGAACGGAATTGCAAGTATGATTCCCAGCGGAATAGCAATAATCCAGTAAGAAATAAAGGTAATAATAAAAGGTGTCCAAACATCCTGCATTCCTCTTAGTGCGCCAAGCGTTACTTGTTGCACACCGTCTGATAATTGAAAAAGTGCTGCAATAATCAACAACTGTGCAGCGAGCGCTATAACTTCTGGGTTATCGAGATACAGGAAAGGAAGTTGTTTTCTGAAAATAATTATTAAAATACCACAGATAATCATAAAAACCGATGCCATAAAAATAGTTGACAGACCGGCTGATCTGAGTGTTTTATAATCTTTCAAACCAAGTTGATTCCCAACTCTGACAGTCGCGGCAACAGCCAGACCCATACACATCATAAAAGTTGTTGATGCAAGGCTGATGGCTATTTGATGTGCTGCCAGATTGGTTTTTGCTGATTCGATTGCTTCTGCCGTGTTGCTTAGTGCGTAACCACTTATAAAT
>CAYFWH010000176.1:3234-3995 GCA_964346785.1 uncultured Weeksellaceae bacterium
GCACCTGCGACTTCCATTATAGGCATGCCCATATAACCTTAAATCAAACCATAAGTCATAAATACATTGATGATGTTACCTAAAATGGTTGCAATTGTAACCGGAATGGTAAGCGACAGGCCTTCAGAAAATTGCCTGAATGTTTGAAAAATCATGACCGGAATTATTGACCACGCCATGATGGAAAGATAGGGAAGTGCCTTGTCAATCACATCTTTAGGTTGCCCCATATGGTAGAGTAGTGGTTTTGAAAATTCAAGTACGATGAGCAGAAAGACTGCAAGAATCATATTCAAAATTAAACCGTGTGTGAAAATTGATGAGGTTTCAATTCTGTTTCTCTTCGCATCTGCAGCAGCAACCAAAGGAGAAATTGCAAAACTACAACCAAAAGCGACTACCAATGCAGTTATAAAAACTGAATTCCCAAGTGAAACTGCGCCCAAAGCAGTTTTTCCAAGTTCTTCATCAATAATGTTATCAAATCTTCCGCCCAGACCGCCAACCATAAAATTGTCAACCAAATTGACCATAATCTGTCCTGCCTGTGTAATCATTACAGGAATGGCGAGTTTCAGATTTAATCTCAGATGTTCTTTGTAGGTCACTTATCAGTAAAAAAATTAATTTGCAAAAAAAGTAAGCATACGTAATTTTTGCAACTTTCATGTCCTGGTGATTTAAACCAGCTTAACCACGCATGGTCACGAACTCTTCCGCACCGGTAGGGTGAATGCCAATCGTGCTGTCAAAGCCGGCCT
>CAYFWH010000177.1:0-3992 GCA_964346785.1 uncultured Weeksellaceae bacterium
AACAAAAGACGAAAATATCAATCTGAATGACAATGTTGTCGGAAAAGTCATTTCAGTCGATAAACACCCAAATGCAGATAAATTAAAGATTACAACAGTCGATGTCGGCAAAGAAGAGCCGTTGCAAATCGTCTGTGGAGCACCCAATGTGGCATCTGAGCAGAAAGTCCCAGTAGCTTTGATTGGAAGTGTTCTGACAACTGCTGACGGTGAACAGTTTACAATTAAAAAATCAAAACTCAGAGGTGTTGAATCATTCGGAATGATTTGCTCTGAAGCAGAACTCGGAATAAGTGAGAACCATGACGGAATTTGGGTTTTGGAACCATCTTTCAAAGTCGGGACTCCGCTAAGTGATTTTATTGAAACCGAAGATAGATCTGACAGTATGATTGAAATCGGGCTGACTCCCAACCGGACAGATGCAATGAGTCATTATGGTGTTGCCAGAGATTTGAATGCTGCGCTTTCATCATTGAAAATCGAACACGAATTCATGCCGGTCTCAAGCCGCGATTTTGATGAATTAAATTGTATTGGCGACTGTCCTGTACAGGTCGAAGTCAGGAATTCTGAACTTGCACCGAGATATTCAGGATTGTATTTTGAAAATCTCACCATTAAACCATCACCAGAATGGTTACAGAATTTCCTGAAAACCATTGGATTGAATCCGATTAACAATGTGGTTGACATTACCAATTATATATTACACGATTTGGGACAACCACTGCATGCTTTTGATGCAGATAAAATCAATGGCAATAAAATCATCGTTCAAACACTTGAAAAAGGAACCAAATTCAAAACCCTGGACGGTGTTGAAAGAGAATTGAACGGAACCGAACTGATGATTTGCGATGAAAAAGAAGGAATGTGTATGGCTGGAATTTATGGTGGGCTCGACTCGGGTGTAACCGATTCCACAACCAGAATATTTCTGGAAAGTGCATATTTTGATCCAATTTCAGTCAGAAAATCTTCAAAATATCATGGTCTAAACACCGATTCATCTTTCAGATTCGAAAGAGGATGTGATCCGAACATGGCAATTACAGCATTAAAAAAAGCAGCAATTCTGTTGATTGAATATGCAGATGCAAAAATTAAAGGAGGAATTTTTGACCACTATCCCAAAGAAATTCAAAATTTCAAAACATTACTGAGATACCATAAAATGGATCAGCTGATTGGCGAAAGACTTCATCGAGAACAGGTTAAAGAAATTTTGCAATCTCTTGATATTGAAATTCTTTCTGAATCAAACGATACGCTTGAACTTTCAGTTCCACCTTACAGAGCCGATGTTCAAAGAGAAGTAGATGTGATTGAAGAAATTCTGAGAATCTACGGTTACAACAAAATCAATTCACCTGAGAAAATTTCTTTTTCGATTGTTAAAAATCAGGAAAGAAACAATCAGTTAATTGAAAATATCGCTTCACAAACACTGGTATCAGCAGGTTTTCATGAAGCAATGAACAATTCAGTCGGAAAGTCAGAAAGCCTAAAAAACTTTTCGCTGGACGAAGAAAAATCTGTCACTCTGCTCAATCCGCTCAGTTCAGATTTGGCGGTAATGCGACAGTCACTGATGCCGGGACTTCTTGAAAATACAGCGTTTAACATCAATCACAAAGTTTCTGAAATCAAGCTTTTTGAGTTTGGGAAAATTTACACTGCAAAAAATAAAAAATTTAAAGAAGATTACAGACTGGCTTTGCTAATCTCAGGGAATAAGGGTTCTGACAATTGGGCCAACAGAACAGAAAAAACGAATTTTTATACCCTAAAAGGTATTCTGTTTGGTTTGTTTGAAAGACTTGGTTTGAAAGATATTTCAGAAAAACCTTTTGTAAATCCCAACTATTCTGATGCATTGCAAATTGAATCCGTTGGAAAAGAAATCGGTGTATGTGGAATCATTGATAAGAAAATCCTGAAGAAAACAGATGTTGGTCAGGATGTTTATTTTGTCGAACTCAACTGGACTGTGATTGCTGAACTTTCTGCTGAATCACAGATAAAATTCAGTGAAATTTCTAAGTTTCCGGCTGTAAAAAGAGATTTGGCATTGTTGATTGACAATAAAATTTCTTACAGTGATTTGTATGAATCTGTACACAAACTGAAACTAAAACCTGTTCGTTCTATTCGGTTGTTTGATGTCTATGATGGTGACAAATTACCGGAAGGGAAGAAATCATATGCCATGAGTTTTATGCTTCAGAACTTCGAAAAAACAATGAGTGATACTGAAATTGATGAAATTATGAATAAATTAATTCGTAATTTTGAAAATGAGTTTCAAGCAGAACTAAGAAATTAATTGAATTTAAAAATTAACAAAATGAGAAATCTGATCCTGTTTCTGATATTAGGCGTTTTTTTTGTATCCTGTGATGCACTCAAATCTACCGGTGATTTTGGTGCAGTCAAAAAAGCCTTTACTACAAATGACTGGTTACTTCAGGACGAAAATGGTACAGTTGTCAGTTACAATGGTCAGAATGTATCGATGGCATTCAGTCAGGAAAGCGACGGTTTCAAGGCAAGCGGATTTGCGGGTTGTAACCGTTTTTTTTCAACAGTAGATTTACAGCCCGGCCATATCAAATTCACACAACCAGCCGTCACGCTTATGGCATGCCCGGATATGGCAGGAGAAGAAGCTTTTCTTGATTTAATCACACTTGTAAATGCTTATGAAGTTTCTGGCAATGAGTTGAAGTTATTTCAGGACAAAATCTTACTGCTCAGATTCAGAGCCAAATAATCCGGAAATCATTTTTCGATTTCGATAAATTTCGTTTTAGAAGTTATACCAAACACTGCTCAATGGTGTTTGGTGTTAATTTTTGATTTTTTGAGGAAAAGGATTAGGTTCGTTTGTAGAGAAATCTAAAGGAGTTAAAGGTCAATTATAAATTAACTGAATTTATGATAAATCAACACTTCAAAATTGAAAAATACACAGATAAAGATAGGGAGCAAATACTTAATGATTGGGAAAATTCCGTTCTCGCCACACACCACTTTTTGACTTCTACTGATTTTGAAGAAATCAAAGAATTAGTCAGTAATATAAATTTTAATGACTTACAGATCTTTTGCATAACAAAGGAAAATCTGGCATTGGGTTTTATTGGAGTAGCTGACAAAAAAGTTGAAATGCTCTTTATCGACCCCAAATATTTTGGGCAGGGATTGGGTCTGAGGTTATTGAATTTTGCCGTAAAAGAATTAGGTGCAAATAAAGTTGATGTAAATGAACAAAATGAGAAAGCTTTGAAATTTTACCAAAAATTCGGCTTCGAAACATTCGAAAGAACAGTTAAAGATGACCAGGGCAGAGATTATCCGATTCTCAGAATGAAATTAGCCAATAACAATAATGAGTAAAAGTCATGACAAGTAAATCCGTTATAATGAGATTGATTTTAAGGGTTGAATTATCTGTCAAAATAAATTCATGAATCAAGCAGATGTACATGATATACATAAATTGTAAATTTGCATGCTTTAAGTCAAAATTCGTTGAAACAAAATAAAATCAGCAAAGAGGCAGGGCAGGTTACAGCATACGGAGTTCTGTTTGGAATCAGTTTTTCACATTTACTAAATGACTCGATTCAATCTTTAATTCCGTCTATTTATCCGCTTTTGAAAGATGAATTTGTCTTGTCTTTTGCTCAAATCGGTTTGATTCAACTTGCTTTTCAGCTGACTGCAAGTATTCTTCAGCCGTTTGTAGGCGCATATACTGACAAACATCCTCAACCCTACTCTCTTGCTTTGGGCATGTGTATTTCGCTTATCGGATTGATTTATATTTCGTTTGCGCCAAATTATGCAGGAATCCTGATTTCTGTGGCTTTAATTGGCGCCGGTTCTGCTATCTTTCATCCCGAATCTTCAAAACTTGCCAATATGGCATCGGGCGGAAAAAGAGGTTTGGCTCAATCTATTTTTCAGGTCGGCGGAAATACAGG
>CAYFWH010000178.1:0-1079 GCA_964346785.1 uncultured Weeksellaceae bacterium
GTCAAACAGATTCTTTAATGAATCGGTTTGCAAATATATATATTGTTTTTAAATTCCAAAGCCTGAATGTATATTTTTTCATGAAATTTTTATCATATTCTTTTAAATCATTGAGTATAAGATTTTTTGCAAATTTGCATTATCATGAATAATATTAAAATTTCTTTAATTGGCTATATGGGAAGCGGAAAAACCAGTACAGGGAGACTGATTTCCGAAAAAATGAACTTGGATTTCTTTGATTTGGATGAGGAAATTGAAAAAAAACATCAAAAAACAATTTCAGAGATATTTCAGAAAAACGGACAAATTAAATTCAGGAAAATTGAAAATGAAATGTTGAACGAATTGCTGAACTCTGATAAATCAATGGTCTTATCGCTTGGTGGCGGTACTCCTGCTTATTATGACAATATGGATGTCATCAATAAACACTCTGTTTCTTTTTATTTGAGACATAATTTAAAAACATTGTCAGAAAGACTTATCAATCAGAAAGAAAACAGACCTTTGATTGCACACTTGAATTCTGAAGAAATGAATGAATTTATTGCAAAACATCTGTTTGAAAGAAGAAATTTCTATGAAAAAGCAAATTACATAATCAATGCTTCAGACAAAGACATCAATAAACTTAGCGAAGAAATTATTCGTCTTCTTCACCAAACATAAATTCATCCAGATCTCTTCTGTCTTTTTTGGTTGGCCTCCCCTCTCCTTTTGCACGATAATAATCCTGACCCGATTTTCTGATTTCCAGTTTCTCATATTCTTCTTTAGGCGTACGGTCATTTATATATAACGAAACGAGCTTTGCTCCCAACCTGCTTTGTGGCAACTGCAATACTTCAAAACTATAATCTATTTGGTTCTTCCGAACAATAATCACATCAGACGGATTCACTTCTCTGGAAGCCTTGGCCACCTCTCCGTTTACCTTTACCCGGTTCTTCTTTATTTCTTCGGCAGAAATAGAACGGGTCTTAAAATATCTGACGCACCAGAGGAATTTATCTAAACGCATTGTTAAAATATTTTTAAGGAAGTGTAAATTGAAAAAAAATAAAAAAACAAATAAA
>CAYFWH010000178.1:1089-3970 GCA_964346785.1 uncultured Weeksellaceae bacterium
GTAGTCTGTACATTTCTGACGATCTAGAGTTATTTATCTAAACGGATTTTTAAATTTAATTCTTTAGAAATTAATTTTTGTAAATTCGCAATTTAAATATAAATTCTATGATGAAGAAATTTAGTATCTCTCTTTTGATCCTCTTTATTTTGGCAGCATCTTGTAAGAAAGATGATGATTTTAAAGACTTGCCACAAGACGAAAGAAATCAGGTCGATGACCGTGCCATATCTGATTATTTGGAAGACCATTATTTTGACTCCGATAAAGGATTAATCAAAAAATACAAAGAAGAAGATGAAGACGATGATGATTTCCCGCCTCTTATGTCAATGGCTACCAAACTGCCTTCGGGTGTATGGATAGTTGTCAGACCCGGTGTGGAAGCAGAAGGCCCGGCAGTGACCAATAATAAAACTGACAGCATATTGATCTCCTACAATTCTATGAGATTTAAGGCAACTTATGACGGATTGAAAGAGGGACAGAAAGCTTATGAAGCAGGTGCAGGTTCTTTTTACAACACAATTTTCTCAACCGGCACTCCGGCATGGGATCCTATCTTCTATCATCAGTTTATATCACCTGAGATGCAGGAAAAGGGAATTAATGAAGACCATTTTCAGATTAAAGGATTTATAGAAGGTCTGAAACATTTCAAATCTACTCAAACCAATGGTTCTGAATTATATAATTTTCAGGGTGCAATTTTGGTTCCTTCCAGAATGGCTTATGGCAGAGAATTTGTTTATCTCGGAGGTTCGTTAGACCCGGTTTCATATAGAGACAACAGTTTTATGTTCAACTTTGAATTACACAGGGTTATTCCAAGACAATAATTATTCAATAAATAATTTTAAAAATCAAGAAAGTGCATCAGATAAAGTCGTGCACTTTTTTTATTGATTAAATTTGCACTGAATATGGATCAACTGTTAACATCTTTCCGGGAAACGATAACCGAAATGCCGGGTTTGTCAACTTCCAAATTGTTACTCGCTCTCAGCGGCGGTGTTGACAGTATGGTGCTGGCAGATTTATTGATTCAATCGGGATTGAAGTTTTCTGTTGCTCACTGCAATTTTCAACTCAGAGGAAAAGCTTCTGATGGAGACAGTTCGTTTATAGAAGAATTCTGCAAAGAAAATCAAATTGATTTTTTCATCAAAAAATTTGATGTGCAGGGTTATCAGAAAACCGGAAATTATTCAATTCAAATGGCAGCCAGAAATTTGAGATACGATTGGTTTGATGAATTGATTCAACAATATCAATTTGATTTTTTACTGACTGCACATCAACTCGATGATTCTATTGAAACTTTTCTGATTAATTTATCCAGAGGAACCGGTATTGAAGGTTTGACGGGTATAAAAAAGCAAAAAGGAAAAATTCTGAGGCCACTTCTCCCCTTTTCAAAAAATGAAATTCTTGATTATGCAGAAAAGAACAATGTCAAATGGCGTGAGGACGACAGCAACAACAGTGATGACTACCTCAGAAATAAAATAAGACACCGAATTATCCCGGTTCTGAAAGAAATCAATCCAAATTTTGCAAAGAGTTTTACAAAAAGCCTGAATTATCTTGAATCAGATTGTGAATTGATTACATTTCAAATCGAAAAAATCAAAAAAAAGATTTTCGTCAATCAGGGTGATGAAATTTAATCAAAATTAGTGAGTTAAAAGAAGAAGGATTTTCAAATGCACATTTATTTCATTTATTTAATGATTTTGGTTTTAAGTTTCCATTAGAAATCAAAAAGTTAATGAATTCAAATCAAAATGGTGAAATAATATCTAAAACTCACCGGTTGATTAAAAACAGAGAAGAATTAATACTTACAAGTCTTAAAATTAATGTTAAAGATATTGAAATACTGCTAAATCCAAATGAAATAATTCAAAAACCCTTATATTTGAAGTTGGAAAAATCGGATACAAGAGATTTAAATGCTGATGAATCATTGGATTTTGATTTGATTAAATTTCCTGTTCGATTGAGGAAAATTACTGCATCAGATGAATTCCGGCCTTTGGGAATGAAAGGGAAAAAGAAATTGAGTAAATTCTTAAAAGATGAAAAGTACTCAAAAATTGAAAAAGAAAAGGCTTGGGTTTTGGTCAGTAATGAAAATGAAATTCTGTACATTTTGAACAGAAGAATTGATGAAAGATATAAAATAACTGAACACACACAAAATTATCTAAATATTTATCTATGTTAAAAAAGGCTTTATTTTTATTGTTCTTGTTGCCTCTCATGGTTGGTGCACAAGTTTTGGATCCTGTAAAATGGAGTACAGAGCTCAAAGATCTCGGCAACAATGAGTATGAAGTTTATCTTCATGCAAAAATAGATGACGGCTGGCATATCTATTCGCAGGAACATCCGGATGACGGAATTGGTATTCCTGCTACCATCACTTTTGAGCCCAATTCAAATATCCAACTGATTGGTAAAACCAAAGAAAAAGGAAATCTTCAGGACAGATACAGCGAATTATTTATGCAGCAGGAAAAACTTTATGAAGGTAAAGTAACTTTCATTCAAAAGTTTAAACTCAAAGATGCCAAAGAAACCCATATAAAATTCAGCGCAGAATCTCAGGTTTGTGATGCAGAAAAATGTTTACCACCTGACTGGCAGGAATTTGATGTAAAGGTTACACCTAAAGCCGTGCCTGTTCAGGGCGAAGAACAAGTTGCTGTCAGTGATGATTCAGAAAACAATACCGTTGCTAATGAAGTTGTAAATGATACCGTTCAGTCGGCAGGCCTTGCACTTAGTGAGTCGAATGATTCTGCTAACATTGCCTCTGTTCCGCCGGCAACAATTGAAAACAATGACGGAAATACCAATAAGACATCCAACCTTT
>CAYFWH010000179.1:0-3948 GCA_964346785.1 uncultured Weeksellaceae bacterium
GTTCTTTCATAATACAGCGGAAGGATTTCGTTCTCGAGTATATGATAAAGATTATTCAAATCCTGATGGTCTTGTTCCTCAACACTCAAATTATCAAAATCGGCTCTTGGAATCACAAAAGAATTCTCATGATTGACAGAAAATTCAGGAATCCAACCGTCGTCTGTCGAAAAATTTACGCTACCGTTCATCGCCGCAGTCATTCCGCTTGTGCCGGAAGCTTCTCTGGGAACTCTCGGCGTGTTGAGCCAAACATCTGAAGCCGCTTTTAACTGACGGCTCAATTCGAGTTCATAACCGGTCATCACCGCCATATTTGGATGGTTTTTGGCTTCGTAAACCAATTTATTAAAAATATCAATTGCTGGCTGATCCAAAGGATAGGGTTTACCTGCCCAAATCAATTGAACCGGATATTTTCTGTTGGAGAGTAAACGGTTGAATCTTTCCATATCTTTCAACAGCAAATCAGCTCTTTTGTAACCTGCAAACCTTCTTGCCCACACGATGGTGAGTACATTTGGGTCGAACCATCTACCGGTTTGATCGGCAACATAACGGAAGGCATGCGCCTTAATTTTTCTTTTTCTATCGTCAAAATCTTGATTTTCCGCCAATTCAGCATACCTATACAATTCTTTGTCCGCCCAATACAAATAATCCTGTGAATTGGTGATTGATTTGATTTCGCAAATACCAGGAAATTTACCCCACATTCGATTTGAAACCACGCCGTGTAATTTTGAAACACCATTGGCCAGATTTGATAATCGAAGCGCGGCCAGTGAATGGTTGAAAGGTTCTTTGGTCGTCAATCCGGTGACTTTTGAAATCTCATCCCGGCTTAAACCCGAGAAATACGACATTTTGTAACACAATTCAAAATCGTGTTTTTCATTGCCTGCCTCTTCCGGCGTATGGGTTGTGAAAACCAATCGTTTATTTACTTCTCTCACATCTTGAAATTTTCGAAGGAGATAAAAGGCAGCCGGCAATCCGTGTGCTTCATTCAAATGGTAAATGTCTCTGTTCAGACCAATTTCGTCCAAAAGTTTGGCTCCGCCTTTTCCAAGCAAAATGTACTGGGCCAATTGGGCAGCAGGATACCAATCGTACAAGCGGTGACAAATCGACTGCGCAAGATAATCATTCTCAGGCAAAAAAAAAAAAAAAAAAAACAATGGTGCAGTATTAAAAGTCTCAGGGTTCAGGTAATAAACTTTGACCCAAACCGGGTGTTCATCTACTTTGATTTGAAAACGAATGCCGGTTTCTTCCAGAAAATTATAATTCTTCTCTACCCAGGCCGGTTTCAGACTTCTGTCCTGATTTCTTTGCTGGTCATAATAACCATATTTCCACAAAATACTGATTCCAACAAGATTGTGTTTTAGTGAATAGGCACTTCTCATATGTGAACCCGCCAGAAAGCCCAAACCACCACTGTAGGTTTTGAGCGACTGGTCGATTGCAAATTCCATTGAAAAATAAGCGGTTGGTTTTGAGTAGGGAGGATTAATCTCATAAGGAATGCGATAGTTCTTAAAATCCATTTGTAATTGTCTGTTTATTTAATATTTGTAAAAATATAAAATCATTTTAATTGACGCCTATGGAATGGTTAAAAATGATTTTCTGATGAATTGATTTTATCTTTTTTTATTAGTTCCGGAATTAAAAAATAAAAACCAATTCCTGAAAGTGTGAGTAAACTACCTGTTCCCAACCATAAGGTTTTGAACCCGAATTCCTGAGCTATGTAAGTACCTAAAGACGGAGTAATAATAAATGAGACCGAAAAACCGATTACAAGCAATCCCATATATGCACCTTGATTTCCGATTCCTGAACGAAGCGCAGTCACCGACGACATAAATGGAAAAGCCCAGATTTCACCAATACTTAAAATTGTAATCGACAAAAACAGAATTGGAAGTGACTGCCACCAGCCGAGCATTGCAAAAGAAAATCCGGCGAAAATTGAACCGAGAAGTAAGACAACTCTTAACTTCATTTTGTTTTCGGCAAATTGTACAAGCAACATTTCGGTCAACACTATAAAAAGTCCGCTGTAACCCAAAATATAACCGATTTGTTGCTGACTGAGTCCGGCTTCAACTTTATAGAAAATAGTCAGTGTGTTTAAAAGTTGAAAAAAGCAAACCGAGAAAATTAAACATAGAAGTGCAAATTGAATGAATTTCTTGTCTTTATAGGGTGATGTTGTTTTTGATTGAATCTTCTTTTTCTGTTTTTTCTCGATTTGATTTCTCTTAGAGAAAAAGAATACATAAGTAATTCCAGCAAAGAGGGCAGCAGTTGCATTGGAATAAAACAGAAAGTCATAGGAGATAGCAGATAGTATTCCACCGAGCGCCGGCCCGATTGAAAAACCGAGATTAACCGCCATTCGGTTGAGTGAGAAAGAACGGGTAAGATTTCCTTTTTTGGCATATTTTGTTATTGCAACAGAATTGGCAGGTCTGAACATTTCACTGATGGTGCTTTGTATAAATATAATTATGGCAAGAGAAGTTTCAGTAATAAAAAAGGGCATCAGACAAAACACAGGCACACTCAAAAATAAGCTGATGTACTGAGTTTTGAATTCGCCGATTTTATCCGTCAGCAATCCTCCAAGCCATGAGCCCATAACAGACCCCAAGCCAAAACAACTCAGCACAAGTCCTGCGGTTTCGAGTTTAAAGCCGAGATAGTCGGTCATATAAACACCAAGAAAAGGCAAAACCATTGATCCTGCTCTGTTAATCAGCATTACAATTGCGAGCATCCAACTCTCAGATGACAGGCCACGGTACGAATTAATATAAAGTTTTAATAAACCCATTTAAGTGACTGTAAAGATAATTTCATTTAAATGAAATTTTAACTCAGATACAAAAAAAGCAGCCCGAAGACTGCTTTTATAACTTATTTTGTAATGTAAGCTTATGCACTTACGATTTTCAAATCAACTCTTCTGTTTTGAGCTTTACAAACATCGGTATCATTGGCGGGACAAATAAAATGCTCTGCACCATAACCTTCAGCCTGCATTCTGGCTTCATCCACACCCATTCTGGTCAGGTTTCTTTTAACTGTATTAGCCCTTTCTCTCGATATTTTTTCATTCTGCTCATCTGTTCCTGTATTGTCGGTATAACCTCCGATTTTGATTTTTGTTTCGGGAAATTCAGACAACAAAAGATAGATTTTTTTTAACTGATCCTCAGATTCTCCTGTCAAACCGGAAGTGCCTTTAGAAAAAAAAACACGGTCCAGAGTTATCCAGTCTCTTCTATCATTTTTCGAGATATTTATTCTTGCATTTTGGTTTGATAAATATCTGAAAAGCTTCATCTCAGTTGAATTTGAACCTACCTGAATAGAGTTGCCTGAAGGCAGTTCCAAATCTATAGGATTACCAATGTTGTAAATAAAATTGCCATCTCCATCCAGTTGAGCTATTTCTTTTGAGTCATTTAAATTTTCAATTGTATTTATATTAACTGCATTGCTGTCGTTTTTCTCGCTACCAAGAATCGGTGCCAGAATCAGACCTACCAGACAAGTCAGTTTAATCAGAATATTCATCGAAGGACCTGAAGTATCTTTGAATGGATCACCCACAGTATCACCGGTTACGGCAGCTTTGTGAGCTTCAGAGCCTTTGTAAGTCATTTTGCCGTCGATTTCAACACCTGCTTCAAATGATTTCTTAGCGTTGTCCCATGCACCACCGGCATTGTTTTGGAAAATAGCCCAAAGCACACCTGAAACAGTTACACCTGCCATATATGCACCCAGTGATTCTGCACCCATCAGGAAGCCAATCAATATTGGTGTTAAAATAGTCAGTGCACCCGGCAACATCATTTCTTTGAGAGCTGCTTTGGTTGAAATTTCAACACATTTCCCATATTCAGGCTGTCCGGTTCCTTCCAGAAT
>CAYFWH010000180.1:0-3842 GCA_964346785.1 uncultured Weeksellaceae bacterium
GGTGAATATTGATGGTTATTTTTGAAGAATTGAAGGCAATGTCTGCATGGTTATCCATTTGTGTCTTTGCAAGTTTGATAGCTTATATTGTCTTTGCAATCAAAGCAGCAAAAAACAAAGAGGAAAATAAAGGAACCAAATTAACAATAAAAAAGAAATTTAAATGAAACATAAAGTCACAGTAGTAGATGATCACATGCTGTTGTCTCAGGCAATCGGAAATCTGGTCGACGGTTTTGAGGATTTTGAAACCGATGGGATTTTTAGTAACGGACAAGAGTTGTTAAATGCGCTGAGATCCGGAAGAGTTAACCCGGAAATTATTCTGATGGATGTAAAAATGCCGGTGATGAACGGAATTGAAACAACCGGAATACTCTCCAAGGATTATCCTGATATAAAGGTGCTTGCGCTTTCTGTGGAGGAAGAAGAACATGTTATAATTCAAATGCTTAGAGCCGGGGCGAAAGGATATTTAGGAAAGGATATAAAAAAAGAATTTCTATATCAGGCTTTGACAGTGACTTTGAAAGAAGGTTTTTTTCATACTCAAAATGTAACCGATGCATTGGTGGGAAGTCTTGAACATAAAAATGAAATTGAAGTATTAAAAGAGAGAGAACTGGAATTTATAAAACTCGCATGTTCTGATATGACCTATAAGGAAATTGCAGATAAAATGTCACTCAGCCCCAAAACTGTTGAAAATTACAGAGAATCCGTTTTTAATAAACTAAATGCTAAAAACAGAATTGGACTGGTGCTTTATGCCATAAAAAATGGAATTTACACACTGGACAATTAATGAAAAATAAAACGCCGGCAATACTTGGAATGCCGGCGTTTTATATATTCTGCAAATTCTTAGAGTGTACCTCTTTTTTCCTGCTCTCTTTCGATTGACTCGAATAATGCTTTGAAGTTTCCTGCACCAAATCCTCTGGCACCCATTCTTTGAATAATTTCATAGAACAGTGTAGGGCGGTCCTCAACCGGTTTGGTGAAAATCTGAAGCAGATATCCCTCTTCATCAGCATCAATCATAATTCCTAATTCATGCAAAACTTTTAAATCCTCTTTGAAATTGTCTTTATGCTTACCAAGCCTGCTCGGTACTTCGTCATAATATTCTTGTGGTGGTTGTGAAAGGAATTCAACGCCTCTTGCTTTCATTTCATTTACAGTTTTTATAATATCGTCTGTTGCAACTGCCAGGTGCTGTACACCTTCACCTTCGTAGAAATCAAGATATTCTTCAATTTGAGATCTTTTTTTGCCTTCTGCAGGCTCGTTAATAGGGAATTTAATTCTACCGTTTCCGTTTGCCATAACCTTTGACATCAATGCAGAATACTCGGTGTGAATCTGAGTGTCATCAAATGAAAGAAAGTTTACAAACCCCATTACATCTTCAAACCATTTAACCCAGGTATTCATCTGATTCCAACCAACATTTCCAACCATATGATCGATGAATTTCAGTCCAACCGGTTCAGGGTTGTAATCTGATTCCCATTTTTGATAACCCGGCAGAAAAATACCATTATAGTTTTTTCTTTCAGTAAACACAAAAACAGTCTCGCCGTATCCGTAAATTCCGGATTGAACGACTTCACCGTTTTCATCTTTGTTTACAACCGGCTCCATATATGGCTTTGCACCTCTTTTTGTGGTTTCTTCATAAGCACTCCTTGCATCTTCTACCCAAAGCGCAATCACCTTAACACCATCTCCGTGTTTTTTTACATGCTCTCCGATTGGCGAATCAGAATTTAATGCAGTGGTCAAAACCAATCTGATTTTATCCTGTTTAACGACATAAGAGGCACGGTCTTTAAGACCAGTTTCCAAACCTGCATAAGCTTCAGACTGAAAACCAAATGCTGTTTTGTAATAATGTGCTGCCTGTTTTGCGTTTCCAACATAGAATTCCACATAATCCGTTCCCAAAATTGGCAGAAAATCCTGTGCATCTTCAAATATTTTTTCAAGCCCGAATTCAACGCTTTTTAATCCTTCTGACATAATTTCTATTTTTTTATTATTGATTTTTTTTAGTGTAATTAGTTGTTTATTAATACAATAATTAATATTTGTGTTTGTAATTGAGTCCAAATCAACTTGACCACATCGCACGGTACATTACAGAAAGTAAATTACGAATGTTCATAGCTTTCAAATATACAAAACAAAATTTATTTATAGAAAATCTTATATTGTAAAATGCTTTGAAAAAGCTTTTTCAGGTTTTAATCTGAAAATATTCAGATAAATCCAGGATTTTAAAAAACCAAATCCGTAAGAAAAGAACTGTATGCCGACAATCCAAGGGGTTATTCTCGCTGTAAGTATACTATTTGTTTTTATTAATGACGAAAAGAAAATAGCATTAAAATATAGTATGTAAAATAAAATTGGAATGATTAGCCAATTTTGATTTGAATAAAAATAACATACGAATAATAAAAATGATACAATCTTACCAATACTAAAGAGGGTTGGAAACCAATAAGCCAGTTTCCTGCTTCCCGGATGTCTTTGATTGAGTATCGGGCGTGCAATGCCAAACTGATAAACCTGTTTGGCGAATTTTGACATAGAAGTCCTTCTTTTGTGATATACAAAAGCTTCTTTGATCAGTTGTGTTTCAAAATCATTTTCCCAAAGTGTCATACTCAAATCAGGGTCTTCGCCAATTCTCAGATTTCCAAATCCACCGGTTTTTTCAAAAGCTTTTTTGCTGATGCCCATATTGAAACTTCTTGGTTGAAATTTTCCGACTCGTTCACTTCCGCCGCGAATTCCACCGGTGGTGAGAACAGAAGTCATTGAAAATGAAATTGATTTTTGTAATACACTAAAATTATTATCCGCAGCATCCGGGCCACCATAAGCATCTGTGAAATTTTCATTTAATTTCTTTCTGACTATTTCAATATAATTTTCAGGAATTAAGGTGTCTGAATCCAGAAAAATAAAATAATTCCCGTTTGCTTTTGTCATCCCAAAATTTCTGGAAAGACCGGGGCCTGAATTCTTTTTGTGAAAATACCGGATGTTTAAACTTGCTTTAAAATCTTCTGTAATATCTTTGAGTGGAATAGGGGAGCCATCATCAATGACTATTACCTCAAAACTTTTGTCGGTTTGTTTCTCTAAACTCAACAAAAGCTCTGAGAGCTCTTCTGCTCGTTGATAGACAGCTATAATTATTGAAAAATCTAACCTATCCAATTTCATTAATTTAATACAAATAAAAAGGTTTTTCTAAAGAGTGACAAAATCAATCAATCCAATTTTCTTTTTCGCTCTCTTTTTTTGATGTAATCATATATAGCTTCTTTTGTGGTAAGCCATTCCCGATTTTCTTTAAATGCATCTATTTTACCTCTTCTTGCTAACAAACTCAAATATTCCTGTCCGTACGGAATTCTTTCGTCTTCTACTATGTTACTGATTGGTTTGTAATCATCATAGGTATTACTGACCGAACCTAAGTAAATGTTGAGACTTCGTTCTAATGCTTGCAATATTACCAAGACTAATTTAGAATAATCTCCTTTGTTGGATTGGTTGAGTGCATCGTAATACTTTTTACGATCATTTCTGAGGATAATAGCAGGCGGATAACCTGATTTCATCAATAATAAGTTGAAAATCAGCCTTACAGTACGCCCGTTGCCATCATAAAACGGATGAATCCAAACAAATCTGTGATGAAATAAAATTGATTTAATGACAATATCTAATTCGCTGTTATTGACCCAGTCAATAAGTTCTGTGATGTATTCGTTTATTTTGAGTGCATTGGGCGGAATGAAATTAGCTCCCGAAATTCTGAC
>CAYFWH010000181.1:0-3719 GCA_964346785.1 uncultured Weeksellaceae bacterium
TAAAACGCTGTTAGACAAGGCGTTTATTTGAAAATGTAGCGGGCTACATTGAAAATGAACAACGAAGTATAACCGCTTTTTATTCAAAGCAAATCACTATCTCGCTGATAAACAACAATCTGCTTCATTAAATAATTTTGATGTATCTCGATACACCCAAATTATTAAATTTGCATCTTACTGTTTCTAAGCGATTTGAACGCAATTTTAATTATCGAACTTAGGTTTATAATCAGAAACCGGGTGCATTTTATTAAAAAAAACATAATTTTACTTCTGTTGACATATAAAATTTACGGGACAAATGAAATTCATGAATTCCATCTCTCTGAAAAAGGCAAATAAAACTCACGAATTTTATCCCTCCGACAGGACGACAATGTGAAGAAGGACAAACCAAAAAAGAACAAATTAATTTTCCAATATGAAAACCATCCTTATAACCGGCGGAAATGGTATGACAGCCAAAAGGCTCACCGAAATGCTTGTTTCAAAAAACTATCAAGTCAGGCTTTTGTCGAGACAAAAGAAGCCCGGATATTTCTATTGGAATCCAGATGAAAAAACAATTGATGAAACAGTTTTTGAAAATCTGGATGCAATCATCCACCTCGCAGGTGCAACAATTTCAAAAAGATGGAAAGCCGCATATAAAAAAGAATTGTATGAAAGCAGAATCAATACTGCTGACTTGTTGCTTGACCGGCTCCAAAAAAACAATGTGAAAATCAAAACCATGATTTCGGCATCGGGTGTGAATTATTACGGCACCAAAACCACTCCGAAAATTTTTTCCGAAAATGACAAATCTTCTGATGACTTCCTCGGAAATCTCTGCAAAGAATGGGAGGCTGCTGCCTTTAATTTCGAAAAAACAGGGGCGAGAGTCTGTACGGTCAGGACTGCTGTAATCCTGTCCGAAAAAGGAGGAATGCTCAAAAAAATATTACCGCTTGCAAAGAAAAATATGCTGTCAGCACTCGGCTCGGGCAAACAAATCGTGCCATGGATACATATCGACGACCTGTGCAGACTCTATATTCACTTACTCGAAAACCCGGAACTGAATGGCGCTTTCAACGCAGCTGCCAGTCAGATAACCGACAGCAATACCTTTAACCGAATACTGAATGAAGTCCTGAACAAAAAAACAATCCTGCCCAATGTGCCGGGTTTTGTGCTCAGACTGATTTTTGGTGAAACCGCCGGAATTATGCTTAACGGAAGTGCTGTCTCAAACCAAAAAATCAAAGACACCGGTTTCAGGTTTGAATTTGATGAACTCAAAAAAGCATTTCAGGATCTTAGTTAGTCAGTGCTTCACTTGAAGTGAAACCCTGACTAAAAAATAAAATGTAGTTTTGCATTATGGAAATCCGGATGATGGAAAAAATAAATTATATTTTTCCGGAACCAAAAAAGGTTTGGGTACTGATAAAAAAATTATCTTTGAACGGTACACCTGTCAGCCGGCAGTGAGTCGTTTAATTTATGAAAAATTACAAGGCGTCCATATTATTGCTGTTCAAGAGATTGCTGCTGGTTCTGGGTTTGTATCAGTGTTGCAGAATACTTTTTTATTTCTGGAACAGACCATCTTTCGGCTCTGCCGGATTCAGTGAATTTGCAGGCGGCATCCGTTTTGACCTTTCAGCAATTTTTTACACCAACCTCCTGTTTATCATTGCTCACCTGATACCCGGGAATTTCAAATACACCCCGATTTATCAAAAAATTTTGAAATTCTGTTTTTTCGGCGTCAATCTTATTTTTCTGGCTTCAAATTTTGTGGACATTCCGTACTACAACTTTACTTCACGACGAAGTACATTCAGCATGATAACCGCTTCGGGGATGGAATCAGATGTGCTCAGGCTGATTCCTGCATTTTTCAAAGACTACTGGATTTTATTTTTCGGATTTATTCTGACCGGAATAATTTTCCTGAAATTAATTCCAACTAAAAAATTCAGCAAAGAACCGGTCAATGAATTCAAAAAACCGGTAATCTGGCTGATATTCCTGATTGCTTTTCCGTTGATACTGACTGCGGGCAGAGGCGGCATCCAACGGGTGCCGATCAAAATTGTCCATGCGGTACAATACACCCACAATTCAAACAACACCGCATTAGTGCTGAATACGCCTTTCACGATTCTGAAGACAATTTCAAAAAAAGACAACCTCAGGGAATTGAATTTCTTTGATGAAGACGAAGTTTCAAAACTATATCAGCCACTGATCAGACTGAACCATCCGCAGGAAATGCAGAAAAAGAATGTTGTGCTGTTAATCATTGAGAGCATGGGTGAAGAGAACATGTTTTTGGAATTCGAAGGCAGGCAACTGACTCCTTTTTTAGATTCACTCAGCCGGAATTCAAGGTATTACAACCGTGCCTATGCCAACGGCAGAAAGTCAATTGATGCGGTGCCGTCCACGATTACATCGATTCCGTGTTTGATGGAAATATCGTATATCGCATCGCCGTATTCATTTAATGAAGTCGATGGTTTCAGTAAGATTCTGAAACAACAGGGTTACCGGACTTCATTCTTTCACGGCTCTTTCAACGGCAGTCAGAACTTTGATCAGTTTACACAAATTGCAGATTTTGACAGTTACTACGGAAAAAACGAATACGACCGTGAAGGCGGCGAAGATGGATATTGGGGAATTTTTGACGAGGAATTTCTTCAATTTGCAAACCGTCAATTCAGTCAGTTTGAATCACCGTTTTTTGCAACGATTTTCACCATATCCTCACACATGCCCTATACGATTCCGGCTCAGTACAACGGAAAATTCCCGAAAGGCAACCGGATAATTCATGAATCAATCAGTTATGTGGATTATTCACTGAGGAAATTTTTTGAAGCTGCACAAAAAGAGGATTGGTACAAAAACACGGTATTCATCATTACCGCTGACCACACTTCGGGCGACGACAAAACAGATGCATATTACACGAGTGCAATGGGAAATTACAAAATCCCGCTGATTCTTTTTGACCCGTCTCATCCCGAAATTAACCGTCAGGAAAATAAATTGATACAACAGATTGACATATTGCCCGAAGTTCTTGATTATCTGAATTTTTCGGGTGAGATTTTCAGTTACGGCAATCCGCCCGATGCCAAAGACGGAAGAATTGTTGCAGATTTTAATGAAGGATTGTATCACTTCGTGCTGGATAATTATTATGTTTGTTTTGACGGAAAGTCGATTGTGAAAGTCTGTGATATCATCAATGATAAAATGCTTGAAAATCAATTGAAGAATTATCCTGAAGAATATCTGACCACCCGAATTAAAGCATAAATACAACAATATAATAATCTGATTATAGTAAACCTGACAACACTGAAAAAAAAAAAAAAAAGCGCTGATTATACAAAATAAATTTATTGGAGATGTACTCGCCTCTTCACTGATAGCCGAGAATCTGAAGAAGATTTATCCGGATATACAGGTCGATTTCTTTTGTTACAAACCGGCGGTATCGGTGCTTGAAAATAATCCGTTCATCGACCGGATCATCGATTTTGACCAAAAACCACTCAAGAAAATTTCTGTTTTGAACCGGTATGCCAACCAAATCAGAGACGAAAAATACGATATTGTCATCGACCCGTATGCCAGGTTGCAAAGACGTCTTATCACGCTCAAGTCGAGGGCCGAAAAGAGAGTCAGTTACGACAAGGCTTTTTTTAAATACA
>CAYFWH010000182.1:0-3717 GCA_964346785.1 uncultured Weeksellaceae bacterium
AGGCGCACAGTTTGCGGCTGACAAGGGAATTATGGTTGTTGTTTCGGCTGGGAATTCCGGAAATAAACAATGGCATTATATCACCGCACCGGCAGATGCAAAAGATGTATTTACAATTGGTGCGATTGATGCCTATGGTATTCCTGCAAACTTCAGCTCTTACGGACCTACGCCTGATGGCAGAATTAAACCAGATGTCATGGCCATGGGTGTTTGGGCGACGATAATCAATCAAAACGGAAACATAGACTATTCAAGCGGAACTTCTTTCTCTTCACCCATTATGTCTGGTGCAATGGCATGTCTGATACAGGCTTTCCCGAATTTCCTACCTGGAGAACTCAGAAAGAAAGTAAGAGAATCTGCGATTCATTATAACAATCCGACCGATCAAATGGGTTATGGAATTCCTGATTTCAGTGAGGCATACGACAAATGCCTGGGTGTAACGGATTTTGATATGAACTCGGTTAAAGTATATCCAAATCCAACTTCCGGTGTTTTCAAAATTGATTCAGAAATTCCTGTTCATCAGTTGCAGTTGATTTCATTTGAAGGAAAAATTGTAAGAAGATACAATTCAGTTTCACAACTCGACATCAGCGATCTTCCAAACGGAATTTATATACTGAAAGTTCAGTTGACCAATGGTAAAACCGAAGTTAAAAAAATTATTAAAAAATAATGGACCAACTGAGATTCATTTTTATTTTTCTCATTTCATCATCGCTTTTTGGACAAAAGGTAAATAATGATGATGCTATCGATAAGATTTTAGAGGAAATTTGTGAATGTATTGATGATGTGGAACGATACGACCGTCTGAGAACTGACATCTTGGTTGATATCGCTGAATGCATAGACAGGCAGGTAGTCAGTTATCAGTTGATTAACAGTCTAACCAATATTGCTTTGGACGATAGTGAAGAAGACACCGACATCATCATAGGTTTTGAAAAAGATTCAGATTTATATAAAAAAGCGTACAGAGATATTGAAGACAGACTGTCAGATGAGTGCGATGCTTTGAATGATGCAATAATCAGTCACGATAAATTGTTGGACAATTCGGTTTCAGAAGATCCGGAAGCACGCAGATACTACTCTTTGGGTATTCAGGAATCGAATGACGGCAACTATGAAAGAGCACTTGAATATTATAAAGAGGCGGTTAGAGTCGATGACAATTTTGCATTTGCCTGGGATAACATAGGTTTTTGCAACCGAAAGCTCGGTAATTATGAAGAAGCACTCGCTGCTTATGAAAAATCATTGTCTATTTCTCCCAAAGGCACCATGCCACTACAAAATATCGCAATCGTCTATGAATATATGGGTGAATATCATAAAGCGATTGACGCTTACAAGAGGATGGGCAAAATTTATCCTGATGACCCGGAAGTCAATTACGGAATTGGCAGGATTTATGCCGAAATGTTGGAAGAAGATGAGATTGCACTCGATTATATTTGCAAGGCTTTTCTGAAATATATTGAAATTAAATCACCCTACAGATCTGATGCGGAATTA
This sequence comes from uncultured Weeksellaceae bacterium, assembly GCA_964346785.1. Taxonomy (GTDB): domain Bacteria; phylum Bacteroidota; class Bacteroidia; order Flavobacteriales; family Weeksellaceae; genus Moheibacter. Next base: position 1,531 of record CAYFWH010000182.1, read on the forward strand.
CTGTTTTCAATTGTATTTAAGCGAATGAAAGAAAAAGGCAAAGAAGATGAATTTATCAGAATTCTGAATAAATATGATATCAATGTAAAATAAATGATTGATCGGGATTATAAAAAAAGTCAGAGCTTTAAAAGCACTGACTTTTTCATGTTATTTCAATTGATTTATTTATTCATCGAAATCAGAAACTCTTCATTAGATCGTGTGTCTTTAATTCTGTCTCTCAGGAACTCCATTGCTTCGAGCGGATTCATGTCTGCCAGATGATTTCTTAAAATCCACATTCTCTGCATCGTAGTTTCGGTAAGCAGTAAGTCGTCTCTTCTTGTACTTGATGAAACCAAATCGATGGCAGGGAAAATTCTTTTGTTTGAAATTTTTCTGTCCAGCTGTAATTCCATGTTTCCGGTACCTTTAAATTCCTCAAAAATTACTTCGTCCATTTTTGAGCCGGTATCGATTAATGCGGTTGCAAGTATAGTTAGTGAACCACCATTCTCGATATTACGGGCGGCACCAAAAAATCTTTTCGGTTTATGAAGTGCATTTGCGTCAACACCACCCGATAGCACTTTTCCGGAAGCCGGTGCAACGGTGTTGTATGCTCTTGCCAAACGGGTAATCGAATCAAGAAGAATAACTACATCGTGTCCGCACTCTACCATTCTTTTTGCTTTAGACAAAACGATATTGGCTACTTTCACATGCTCATTTGCTTCTTTGTCAAAGGTTGAAGCAACCACTTCGCCTTTCACGCTTCTCTTCATATCAGTCACTTCTTCCGGTCTTTCATCAATCAGTAAAACGATGAGATAAACCGCGGGATGATTGGCTGCAATAGCATTTGCAACTTCTTTCATCAGAACTGTCTTACCAGTTTTTGGCTGTGCTACAATCATTCCTCTCTGACCTTTTCCGATGGGTGCAAACAAATCCAGAATTCTGGTTGAAAGGGTTGCATTGTTACCGGCCAAATTAAATCTTTCATCCGGAAACAGCGGCGTCAGGTGTTCAAATGAAATACGATCTCTCACGAAGTCGGGTGTTCTTCCGTTGATTTCCTTGATTTTAATCAGCGGAAAATATTTTTCACCCTCTTTAGGCGGGCGAACTTCGCCGGTTATGGTATCTCCGGTTTTCAGTCCAAAAAGTCTGATTTGCGATTGAGAAACATAAACATCATCGGGTGAAGATAAATAATTGAAATCAGAAGATCTCAGAAAACCGTAATTATCAGGCATGATCTCAAGTACTCCTTCGGCTTCAATAATTCCTTCAAATTCATAATTTGCAGCTCTGTATTTATTTTTTTCGGAATGATCCTGCTGTCCTTTATTGTTGTGTTGCTGGTTGTTATTCCCGTTATTATTCCTTTGTTGCGGATGGTTGTGATTTCCACCTTTTGACTGCTGGTGCTGGTTATTGTGTTGTTTTCTTCTGTTTTGATTATTTTTCTGATTGTCCTGATCGCCTTGACTTCTCTCATTTTCAGGCTGTTGCTTTTCATCAGCCTTTGTGTCTTTATTAGCCTCAGTCTTCACAGCGGTTACTTCTTCTTTTTTGATTGGTTCAGGGCTTTTTTTAGGTAACTCCGGTTTTTCAGTTTTTTTGACATTCGCTCTTTGTTTCGGAGCTTTTTCAGTTTTATTTTCCTTGTTCACATTCTCCTGCTTCTGCTGTGCAGAAGTATCAGCCTGATGATCCAGAATGCTGTAGATAAGATCCATTTTCTTTTGTTGTTTAACTTTTTTAATCTTCAAATCTTCAGCGATAAGCTGTAATTCATCAACTTTTTTTGCTTTTAGCTCGTTTAAATCAAACATAAATAATGATTAGTAAGTTTGGTGTTATTTTTTTATTGAATTTAAACACTTTATCTAAAGTGTTTATTTTTGATTGAATATATAATATGTAAAAGATTACTCCCTGCAACGGTGTATTTATACAGTAATTTTAAAATATAAATGTATAGTGTAAGGATTCTCGTTTGATAACGATGATGTAAGTTTACGAATAAATTTTAAAACGATTGAAAAAATAATCATTATTTTTGCGGCATCAATTAAAGATATGATACAAAGAAAGCAAAGTTTGTTTCTTATTCTGGCTTCAATTATTTCAGGGGTATCCGCATGGATTGCACATTTGTGGAAGTTTTCAGAGGAATGGGTAAAGCCTGAAGACAAT
>CAYFWH010000183.1:0-3262 GCA_964346785.1 uncultured Weeksellaceae bacterium
TGAATTCAGCTGTTTTTTTTTTTTTTTCATTATGTTAGATTCCAAAAGGTGTGAAATGTAAGATGGAACTTTCGACCTATTTCAGAATTAATAAAGAAGGTTCTGGACAGTTTGAGAGAACACTTTTGATAGCAGATGAAGGCGCCTATGTTTCTTATCTGGAAGGTTGTACAGCACCATCAAGAGATGAAAATCAACTCCACGCAGCTGTGGTTGAGCTGATTGCGATGGAAGGAGCCGAAATTAAATACTCGACCGTTCAAAACTGGTATCCCGGAGATAAAGACGGTAAAGGTGGTGTATTTAACTTTGTGACCAAAAGAGGTGTTGCAGAGAGAAACGCAAAAATTTCGTGGACTCAGGTTGAAACCGGTTCAGCAGTTACCTGGAAATATCCGAGTTGTATTCTGAAAGGCGATAATTCAATCGGTGAATTTTATTCGGTTGCAGTAACCAATGGTTATCAGCAGGCAGACACCGGAACCAAACTGACCCATATCGGAAAGAACACCCGTTCGACTATTATTTCGAAAGGTATTTCAGCCGGAAAGTCTCAGAATTCATACAGAGGATTGGTCAAGGTAGGAGCAAGGGCAGAAGGTGCGAGAAACTTTTCACAGTGCGACTCCTTACTAATGGGCAACGAATGCGGTGCACATACTTTCCCATATATTGATGTTAAAAACAGCAGTGCCCAGGTAGAACACGAAGCAACAGCATCAAAAATTGGTGAAGACCAAATGTTTTATTGTGCTCAGCGCGGTATTCCGCCTGAGAAAGCTTTGGCGCTGATTGTAAATGGCTTCAGTCGCGAAGTTTTGGATAAATTGCCAATGGAGTTTGCAGTTGAAGCTAAAAAACTACTCGAAATTTCTCTTGAAGGTTCAGTAGGATAAATTTATAAATAGATTTAATTATAGAATAAAAAAAGGACTGGTAAAATGATTGTCAGCCTTAACCAATTAAAATACAAGACATGTTAAAAGTAAAAAATTTACACGCACAGATAGAAGACGGAACAGAAATTCTGAAAGGAGTGAATCTGGAAATTAAACCCGGTGAAATCCATGCTATAATGGGGCCGAACGGTTCCGGAAAGTCAACTCTTTCATCGGTAATTGCTGGAAAAGAAGATTACGAAGTAACCGATGGTGAAATTGATTTCTATGGCGAGGACTTGTTAGATATGGAAGCTTTTGAAAGAGCACAGAAAGGGATTTTCCTTTCGTTTCAGTATCCGGTTGAAATCCCGGGTGTTTCGGTAACTAATTTTATCAGAACTGCAATCAATGAAACCAGAAAGTCGAATGGCGAAGAAGATATGAAAGGTTCTGAGATGCTGATGATGATTCGCGAAAATGCAGATAAACTCGGTATCAGAAAAGACTTTTTGAATCGTTCGTTGAACGAAGGTTTTTCGGGTGGTGAGAAAAAGAGAAACGAGATTTTTCAGATGCTGATGATGAATCCAAAACTTGCCATACTTGACGAAACTGACTCAGGTTTGGATATCGATGCTTTGAGAATTGTTGCAGACGGTGTGAATGCATTCAAGAATGAAAACAATGCAGTGCTGGTTATTACGCACTACCAGAGATTGCTGGAATATATTGTTCCTGATTATGTACATGTGTTGAGTGAAGGAAAAATCATTAAATCAGGTGGTAAGGAACTTGCGCTTGAACTCGAAGAAAGAGGTTACGACTGGGTGATAGAAGAAGCAGCAGGTGTTTAACTAAAGTACAGAAATTAAATTTCGTACTTCTAAATTCAAATTTTAAAATGACTGAATTAAAAGAAAATCTGGTTTCCAAACATTTGATATTCAGAGAGAAATATTCGAAAATCGAATGGATGGAACCAACCCGACAGGAAGCTATTGAGTTTTTTGATAAAAAAGGATTTCCGCAAAGAAAAGATGAAGAATGGCGTTTTACCAATCTGAATCCACTGTTGAAAGCCGATTATAAACTGTTCCCGGAAGAAGATGAAATTCCGGTGAGCATGGATGATTTGAAAAAATATTTTGTAAGCAGTATTGATTCCTACAATATCGTGTTTATCAACGGTGTTTACAACAGCTTTTTGTCAAATACAACCCATCAGGAAGGAGATATTTGTGTGCTTTCATGTGCGATGGAAAAAATGATTCATCAACCCGTAATTGAGAATTATTACAACAAAATTGCTCCAAAAGATGAAAGTTTTGTTTCTCTGAATACCGCTTTTTCAAAAGACGGAGCCTATATTTATATTCCGGACAAAACGATTTTGTCAAAACCGGTTCAATTGATGTTTTTCTCAACAGCAAAAGAAGAGGAAGTAATGTATCATCCGAGAAATCTGATTGTCATCGGAAACCATGCTCAGGCACAGATCATTGAAAGACATCAGACACTGAACAGTAAAGCCAATCTGACCAATTCTGTAACCGAAATACATGTAGGTAAAAATTCAGAACTTGATTATTATAAATTACAAAATGATGCTGTTGAAGCTTCATTGATTGACAATACTTATATTTCTCAGGATAGAGACAGTGTTGCTTCGGTTCATACTTTTTCGTTCGGCGGTAAACTGACAAGAAATAATTTGAACTTTGTACAAAATGCAGAAAACAGTAATTCGATTTTGAACGGAATCACTATTATTTCTGATAAACAGCATGTTGATCACCATACTTTGGTTGACCACAGAGCACCGCATTGCGACAGCCATGAGTTATACAAAGGAATTTACGATGGAGAATCACACGGTGTTTTCAACGGGAAAATTTTTGTGCATGCTGATGCTCAGAAACTGAATTCATTTCAACAAAACAATAATGTTTTATTGACTGACAAGGCTGAAATAGACACCAAACCACAACTCGAAATTTTTGCAGACGATGTGAAATGTTCTCACGGTTGTACTATTGGGCAGCTGGATGACAACGCAATGTTTTATATGCAGCAAAGAGGAATTCCAACCAAAGAAGCAAAAGCTTTATTGTTGTATGCTTTTGCATCAGAGGTGCTTGAACATGTGAAGATTCCACAGATTAAGAAAAGAATTACAACTCTGATTGCATCTAAACTAAATGTAAATATGGAGTTTGAATTGTGATAAAACACAATTAAAGTATAAAGACGCAGGAGCAACTCTAACGGGTTGCTCTTTTTTGATTTAAGAATTTATTTATCTCTTAATTTCAACTTAGAATTCATTAAATTAGTTGTAATTTTATAAGCTTTTTATAAAAATATGGAATTACAAAAATTAT
>CAYFWH010000183.1:3272-3681 GCA_964346785.1 uncultured Weeksellaceae bacterium
TAGCGGAGTTTTTGAAAATGAACTTTTAGAAGAAATAATTGAGGTTTCAAATTTTTTGGAATTTTCAGAAAATGATATTCTCATTGATTTTGGACAGTATGTAAAAGGAATTCCATTATTGATAAGCGGAGCCATCAAAATCATGCGCGAAGATTTTGACGAAGGCGAACTACTACTGTATTTTTTAGAAAAAGGAGATACATGTGCAATGACGATGGCGTGTTGTGTGGGCGAAAAGAAAAGTGAAATCCGGGCAATAGCCGAAAATAAAGGGACGGTGGCAATGATTCCTGTAAGCAAAATGGAGGAGTGGATGGGTAAATACAAAAGCTGGCGAGCCTTTGTTTTTGAGAGTGACAGCAGTCGTTTTGATGAGGTATTGATGGCCATCGATAATGTCGCATTCAAA
>CAYFWH010000184.1:0-1367 GCA_964346785.1 uncultured Weeksellaceae bacterium
GGTATGAGTACGACTGCAAAAAAAGACGGTGATGACTGGATTATCAATGGTGCAAAGAATTTTATCACCCATGCCATCAGCGGTGATATAGCCGTAGTGATGACTCGCACTGGAGAAAAAGGTGCTAAAAATAATTCGACCGCATTTGTTCTTGAAAAAGGAATGCCCGGTTTCAGTTCCGGAAAAAAAGAAAACAAACTCGGAATGCGTGCTTCTGAAACTGCCGAATTGATTTTTGACAATGTCAGAGTACCCGATTCACACAGATTGGGTGAAGTTGGCGATGGATTTAAGCAGGCACTGACTATTCTGGATGGCGGAAGAATTTCGATTGCCGCACTAAGTCTCGGAATTGCAAAAGGAGCTTATAAAGCCGCTTTGAAATATGCAAAAGAAAGACATCAGTTTGGTCAGCCGATTGCAAAATTTCAGGCAATTAACTTTAAACTTGCCGAAATGGCAACTGATATTGAAGCTTCTGAGTTGCTGATCAGAAAGGCATCATATTTAAAAAACACCCATCAGGAAATGTCAACCGAAGGTGCAATGGCAAAATATTTTGCATCTGAAGCCTGTGTGAGAATTTCGAATGAGGCAGTACAGATTTTTGGCGGTTACGGATATACCAAAGACTTTCCGGCTGAAAAATATTACAGAGATTCAAAACTCTGTACAATAGGCGAAGGAACAACTGAAATTCAAAAATTGGTGATTGGCAGAAATATTCTGAGAGATTAGCCATGAGTTCAAGTAATGAGCCGACAGTAAATAGCCTGATAAAAAGTTGTCTTGAGATTTATCGGAATAAACCTTATAAATACAAGGTTATTGATTTTCTGGCATCAAAAGGTGTAAGTGAAGAAGAATCCGAAAAGATTTTTTCTGAAGTCCATGAAGCATATATTCAGGAAAAAGTTACATCTCAAGTCAAAATAAATCTTGGTATTTGGATAGCTTGTCTGATTTTGTCATTGCTTACTTTTTGGTTTTTTTATTTTTATGTCCCCAAAACGAACTGGCGAAACAGTCCATTCTGGACTTCGGTTCTCGGTTCAGGTTTGTTGATGTTGCTGTTGTATCATGTCGTAGGATATTTTGGAACCTGGACACCGGGATATGTGAGAGAGCGAATTGAAAAAAAGTCCGGATTTGGATTAAATTACAGTTTTCTTTTTTATATGTTGTTACCTGCCATTGTTCCCTATTTTTTACTGAGCAGCAAATATAAAGACGAGATTGAAAATCAACTGCTTCAACATTCCGTGGAAGTAGAGGCAAAAGTTGTAAATGGTTGGAGTCAAACAATTCCGGGCAGAAGAGGTCGTTCTATGGAATTGTTTTATGTGATGGTTGAATTCAAAGACAAT
>CAYFWH010000184.1:1377-3680 GCA_964346785.1 uncultured Weeksellaceae bacterium
AAGTTATGCAAGTGGTTAACAACTCAGTTGTTCGCTTGAATCCTGAAAAATTTGAATTTCTGAATAATTCAAAAACAATCAAAAAATTCACAAATGCTGAAGAAAGAAATCTTTCAGCAAACGATTTATTTGAGATTCTTGAAATAAAAGATTCTGATGACATTCTTGAAAAGCTCAACAGTATAAGTGTGGGTTGGAAAAAACAGCAAGATTATTTTGTCAATGAAAGAAGAATAGAGCGGATTGATTTAATGGATGATGCAATAGCTTATTCAACAAGGGAAATAAGATTTGATAATGCCATTAAACAATTTGAAAATGATGGTTATGAAAAACAGGAAGCTGAAAAAAGCCAAAATCCGTTCGCCAAAATTAATTTATATGAAAACGATACTTATTTCATAGAAGTTCAGCAAAAGCCGGTTACTGACAAAGAAGATTACAACACCTATCTTTTTACGGTAATTTCGGTTATAAAAAAATAAAAGATTAAACCGGTTTTTTTAAATGACGAATTTGCAACGGCTGATTAGTTTTGGTGATGAAATCATCAAAATAAGAAATCGTTGTTTTTTCAGAATTCTTTTAAAAAAATCAGAAGAGTTGAAATAGTATAAATTAATTTTGTCAATAATAAAATCATTACTATATTTGCACTCCTAAAAAATAAGAGAGAATATGTTAATTATACCAGTAAAAGACGGAGAGTCGATTGACAGAGCATTGAAAAAGTACAAACGAAAGTTTGACAGAACCGGTGTGGTTCGTCAGCTGAGAAGCCGTCAGCAATTTACAAAGCCCTCTGTAACCAAGAGACAGCAAAAATCAAGAGCTGCCTACAAACAGAGAATGCAGAGCTTGGAGGAAGATTAATTTACTTTTATTGTAAAAAATACACATCTGTTCACTAAAGTTTTTTAACTTTGGTGAACAGTTTTTTTTATGTCAACATCCGGTTTTTTGGATTATTTGAAGTTTGAGAAAAGGTATTCTCCCAAAACGATTGAAAGTTATCAGAACGATTTAAAAACTTTCAGCGATTATTGCTACTTTGAAGCCGGTTTGCAAAATTTGTCTGATGTAAAAAAAAATGATATCCGGAATTTCCTGATGGAACTTTCTAAATCCGGCCTGTCTGACCGAAGTATCAACCGCAAGATCAGCACCCTGAAATCCTATTACAAATATCTGATTAAAATTGGTGAGATTGAAATTTCTCCGCTTGCCATGATTTCTGGTTTGAGACATAATAATAAGGTGAGCCTCCCCTTTTCTGAAGATGAAATGCAACAGCTTTTTGTAATTGATAATATTTTTGAAAATAATTACGAAGGTTTTCGAGACCGGATGATTATCGAATTGTTTTACCAGACCGGAATCAGAAGAGCTGAGCTAATCGGGTTAAAGATGGCTGATGTGGATACCGAAGAAAAAAGAATCAGGGTCATTGGAAAAAGGAATAAGGAGAGATTGATTCCGCTGGGTGATGAAATCTGTGAAAATCTGAAAAAATTTATGGTATTTCGAACTGAGACCCATCCTGAATCGGATGACTTTTTATTTCTAACAAAAAAAGGTCAGCCTTTGTATGATAAATTTGTTTATAAATTAGTAAATAATTACCTTAGTCTCGTCAGCACGAAGACCAAAAAAAGCCCTCATGTTTTGAGGCACAGTTTTGCCACTCACCTGCTGAACCATGGCGCAAATTTGAATGAAATCAAAGAGCTTTTGGGACATTCAAGTCTGGCTGCAACCCAGGTTTACACACACAGTGGCATTGAACAATTAAAAGAAGTGTTTAACATTGCTCACCCGAGGAGCAGTAAAAATTAAAAATTATGACTATAAATCTTCAAACAGTAAATTTTAATGCTAAGACTGAGTTGGCTGAGTATATTGAAAAAAAATTGAGTAAACTTGAGCAGTACTCAGACAAAATCATGGCAGCTCAGGTATCTATGAAAGTTGGAAATGTTTCTGAAAAAGAAAATAAGTTTATGGATGTTCGTCTGGAGATTCCGGGTGATGACATTTTTGTAAAGAAGTCCGGACAGAGTTTTGAGGAATGTGTTGATTTATCAATTGACAGTCTGAAAAAGATGCTGATAAAAAGAAAAGAAAAATCAAGCGTAAGATAGTATTAAATTTTTTTCCAAAAATTTGGAGAATACATAAAACTTCGTACATTTGCAGTCCGTTAAATAAAACGGACTGTTCTTTTACATAGAAAATAGACAAAAGCCGGCATAGCTCAGTTGGCCAGAGCACGTGATTTGTAATCTCGGGGTCGTGGGTTCGAA
>CAYFWH010000185.1:0-3632 GCA_964346785.1 uncultured Weeksellaceae bacterium
ATGCTGAAGCTTTTGAAATCATTTCAAAAGCTTCAGCATTGACTTTTAATCCAAACGAATAGGCCATTTTTTTGAAGAGCAATCGTTCCCAGTCTTTGTTATACTTTAGGAAATCACTTTCTATTTCACCTGTTTTTATTTCAAGTCTTTCAATGACCAACCGTTCTAACCAGAATTTAATTTTCTCAATTCTGACGAGATGAATGCTTTTTTCGCATGGAATAAAATTCGCTCCGGGCTGAATTAATTCATTATAATTGTTAAGCACCTCAGTGAAAATATATTCCTTAAGCTCCAGGGTAGGTACATTTCTTTGATTGAGTATTTCAATTTCACGGTCATGTTCATAAACCACATGCAATATCACATTTTCAAAAGCAGGATCTGATGAATGCTTGTGCAGGTCCCAATCAGATGATTTGACATGTATTTCAATGCTTCCTGCCCAAACCTGATTGTCGAGTTCAATTCTTGCCATCGAAAAATCAGGTCCTGAATCAATTTTATTCCAGTTTCCAAAATTGATGATTCTCAACTGACTTCCGGCAGTAGTTCTGAGGTTGAGTTTGTGGTACAGTTGAAAACGCCAGACAAAATGTAATAGACTTTCTTTCATCTCCGCAGTTTTAGTAAAACGGATTTTTACGGTTTAATAAAAATTGAATGATTCCTGATCAAAGATTTGAAGCTAACCCGAATAAATTATATTTAAAACCGGTTCTTTCCGACTTTAAAATTCATCTGAGCCCATCAGTTTATCTGCATTTTCTGCGAGCTTTAGTGCGTCGATCATTTCTTCTATATCGCCGTTCATAAAATTATCGAGATTATAAATCGATTTATTGATTCGGTGGTCGGTCACCCTGCCCTGCGGATAGTTGTAGGTTCTTATTTTGGCAGATCGGTCGCCAGTAGAAACCAGCGATTTTCTTTGTGCCGAGCGTTCAGCATTCTTCTTTTCATATTCAATTTCATAGAGTTTGGTTCTCAACAGCTGAAGTGCTCTTTCACGGTTTGCGTGCTGAGAACGACCTTCCTGACAAATTATTACAATACCGCTCGGTTTGTGTGTCAACTGAACTTTTGTTTCAACCTTGTTCACATGCTGACCTCCGGCGCCGCTCGATCGCGCGGCCTGGTACTCCAAATCAGCCGGATTGATTTCAACATCTACTTCTTCGGCTTCGGGAAGTACCGCAACTGTTATGGCAGAGGTGTGAACTCTTCCCTGAGACTCGGTTTCGGGAATTCGCTGCACCCTGTGAACACCGCTCTCAAATTTCATGGTTCCAAAAACATCAGTTCCCTGAACACCGAGTATAAGTTCTTTAAAACCTTTGACTGCACCTTCACTTTCATCAAGTACTTCGTATTTCCAGCCTTTATTTTTAAAGTACAAACTGTACATTCTGTATATGTCTTCCACAAAAATCGCTGCTTCATCACCACCGGTACCGGCTCTCAACTCAACCACCACATTTTTTTCATCATCCGGATCTTTCGGAATCAGCATGAATTTAATTTCTTCCTCTATTTCAGGAATTTTATGAATGGCCTCATCCTTTTCAAGCTTTGCAAGTTCGGTCATCTCGGCGTCTTCGGCTTGCGAGATTATTTCATCTGCCTCAGCAATGACATTGAGAAATGACAGGTATTCAGCCCGCTTTTCTACAATGTCCTTCAAATCCGAATATTCTTTGGTGAGTTTTGCATAACGGTCCTGATCAGAAATTATATCAGGCTGAATAATCAAATCAGAAATTTCATCGAATCTCTGTTTGATTCCGTTTAACTTTTCCATCAAATCATTTTCTGCCATTCTGCTTTATTTTGGTTTGCAAAGTTAATCCTATCATTTCGAAAGGACAAAACCAAAAAAAATTATTCCATAAACAGGAATTCTCTGTATTTGGTCAATGGCCAAACTTCATCATCCACCATCATTTCCAGCTCATCCACATCTTCCCGAATCCGGTCAAAATAGGGTTTTACTTTCTCTGCATAGGCGTCAGCTTTTTTTTGTGCTGATTTAATTTGATTTGATTTTTTGATTTCATCCAGCAAATTATCAACAGAAACTTTGATTCTGCTGATTTTCTCAGAAATAGTTTTGATTAAATCGAGTTGTTCTTTTGCGAGTAACTTAAATTCTTCATCAGGAAAAACGCTCTTCAAACCTTTTACATTTTTAATTAAATCATTCTGATAAAGAATCGCAGTCGGAATAATGTGATTTCGAGCCAAATCTCCAAGGACTTTTCCTTCTATTTCAATCAGTGTCGAATATTTGTTGAGTTTTAATTCATTTCTTGCCTGAATTTCAACTTTACTCAATACTGAATTTCTGATAAATAATTCCATATAATTTTTATCGAGCTCAATTTTCAAAGCTTCAGGTGTAGTTCTGAAATTATTTAGCCCTCGTTTTTCAGCTTCTTTAGCCCATTCCGAACTATAACCGTCTCCTTCAAATAGAATATGTTTAGAAGTTTTAATTATTTCTCTCAGTACATTAAATATTGCTTCGTCTTTTTTGAGTCCTTTTTCAATCAGATTATCCACTTCAATTTTAAATTTCCTCAGCTGATCAGCCATTATTGTGTTGATAACCATCACAGGTTCTGCACAGTTTGCAGACGAGCCAACAGCTCTGAATTCAAATTTATTTCCTGTAAAGGCAAAAGGAGAAGTTCGGTTTCTGTCGGTATTATCAAGAAGAATCTCAGGAATTTTTCCAATCAGATTCAGTTTTAAATCAGTTTTTTCGTCAGGTGACAGTTTCCCTTTTGTTACTTTTTCAAGTTCTTCAAGAACGGCAGTCAGCTGAGTACCGATAAAAACAGAGATTATAGCCGGTGGTGCCTCATGTCCACCAAGTCTGTAATCGTTGCCTGCGGACGCTATTGTACTTCTCAATAAATCTCCGTACTCACTGACCGCTTTGATTGTGTTGATAAAAAATGTCAGGAACTGTAGATTTTGTTTTGGGTTCCTGCCCGGACTGAGTAGATTTTCACCGGTATCAGTTTGTAGCGACCAGTTGTTGTGTTTGCCGGAACCGTTTACGCCTGCAAAAGGTTTTTCATGAAGCAAAACTCTCAGATTGTGTTTTTCAGCCAGCCTGCTCATCAAATCCATCAGCAATGAATTGTGGTCGTCTGCCTGATTCGCTTCTTCAAATATAGGTGCGCATTCAAACTGATTGAGTGCGGTTTCATTGTGTCTGGTATTGACCGGAATACCGAGTTTGAGTGCTTCAACTTCAAGTTCCTTCATATAATTAAGTACTCTGAGAGGAATTGCTCCGAAATAGTGATCACCCAACTGTTGTCCCTTGGCAGGTGAATGTCCGAGCAGTGTTCTTCCGGTAAGTTGTAAATCCGGCCGGGTGTTGAACATAGCAGAGTCCACCAGAAAATACTCCTGTTCCCATCCGAGTGTCGAATGTACCTTATTCACATTTCTGTCAAAATATTTTGCAACATCAGTTGCTGCCTCATCAACAGCCTGAAGTGCTCTGCGTAATGGTGTTTTATAATCCAGCGTATCTCCTGTGTATGAAATAAATATTGACGGGATACATAGTGTTGTTCCTATAATAAAGGCAGAAGATGTCGGGTCCCATGCTGTAT
>CAYFWH010000186.1:0-1218 GCA_964346785.1 uncultured Weeksellaceae bacterium
GGCTGAATGTAATCCATGAAGTTCACCGGAGTGTTATTTCCGATGTTATAAATCTGATAAGGTGCAGAAGAAGTTGACGGGTCGTCTGAATCAGGATTCCAGTCAGGGTTTTCTGAAGGCGGATTGTCATTAACCCGAATGATTCCTTCGACTATATCATCTATATAGGTGAAATCTCTTTGCATTTCGCCATAATTGAAAACATCAATCGGTCGGTTTTCAATTATTGCTTTTGTGAATAGAAACAGCGCCATGTCGGGTCTTCCCCACGGGCCATAAACTGTAAAAAAACGAAGTCCCGTAGTTGGGATTTTGAATAAATGACTGTAAGTATGTGCCATTAATTCATTTGATTTTTTACTTGCTGCATAGAGACTGACAGGATGGTCAACATTGTCGGTTGTAGAAAAAGGTTGTTTCTTATTGAGTCCATAAACGCTGGAACTGCTGGCGTATGTGAGGTGTTTGATTTGAAAATGACGACAACATTCCAGCAAATTCAGAAAGCCGACTATATTTGACTCCATATATGCCGAAGGATTTGTCAATGAATATCTTACACCAGCCTGAGCCGCAAGGTTGATTACTTTATCGAATTTATGTTCTTCAAATAAATTTTCGATTTCTGTTTTGTCCTCTAAATTTAATTGTATGAATTTATAATTTGGATAAACTGAACTTTGAATCAATTGATTGTATTTCACCTGGTCTTTACTTATACCGCTGACTTCCAGTCTTCCGTATTTGACATTCAGGTCATAATAGTCATTAATTGAATCGAGTCCGATAATTTCATCACCTCTTTCAATCATTTTGAGTGCGAGGTGAAAACCAATAAATCCTGCTGTCCCTGTAATCAATATTTTCATCTGACAAATTTAAGAATTTGAGCGAATAAAAAAACCGCAGTTATTAGCTGCGGCTTTCTAACTTTTATAAATAAAATTAAGATTTCTTTTCAGCTGATTTTCCTTTCACACTGATTTTTACTCCATCTTTATTTTCATTCAATTCAAGTAATAACTTGTCGCCTTCACTGATTTCAGAATTGATAATCTCTTCTGCCATCGGGTCTTCAATATATTTTTGAATTGCTCTTTTCAGTGGACGGGCACCATAATCTTTGTCAAAACCTTTGTCTGCTATAAAATCTCTTGCATCTTTTGTCACTTCCAATTCGTCGCCCACTCCAGACACTCTCTGATATCGTTTTTCCAA
>CAYFWH010000186.1:1228-3623 GCA_964346785.1 uncultured Weeksellaceae bacterium
CCCCACCTCACAACCGCAGACCTACTTTTTTCAATTCAATATCAATGATTTGCATAATATCTACTTTGGATAGCGAATTAAATACAATGATATCGTCGATACGGTTTAGGAATTCAGGTGCAAAAGTTTTCTTCAATGCTCTTTCAATGGTGCTTTTTGCTCTCTCATCTGTGCTGCCTTTTTTAGCAGTTGTACCAAATCCGACACCATCTCCAAATTCTTTCAATTGACGGGTTCCGATATTTGAAGTTAAAATCAGAATTGTATTTCTGAAATCAACTTTTCTTCCCAAACTATCAGTAATGTGACCATCGTCCAAAATTTGAAGCAATATATTGTACACATCAGGGTGAGCTTTTTCAATTTCGTCAAGAAGCACTACAGAATATGGTTTTCTTCTCACTGCTTCTGTTAGTTGTCCGCCTTCTTCATAACCGACATAGCCCGGAGGCGCACCGATTAATCTTGAGATGGCGAATTTATTTTTATATTGACTGATGTCACTTCGGATCAGCGCATCGGCAGAGTCAAACAGTTCTGTTGCCAGCACTTTTGCGAGCTGCGTTTTACCTACACCGGTTGTTCCGAGGAAAATAAATGAACCGATTGGTCTTCCCGGATCTTTCAGTCCGGCACGATTTCTTTGTATAGCTTTTACAACTTTATGGACCGCTTCATCCTGACCAATGATTTTGCCTTTCATCAGCTCATTCCTCTGTGCCAGTTTTTTGAGTTCTTTTTCAGCTACTCTGTACACCGGAAATCCGGTCATCATTGAAACAGCTTCAGCTACATTTTCTTCAGAAACAATTTCTCTGTTTTCTTCAGATGCCTTCATCCATTCAGTCTGAGCGTTTTTGAGATTTGCTTCAATCTGTTTTTCTGAATCTCTCAGTCTTGCAGCTTCTTCATATTTCTGACTCTTAACAACTTTGGTTTTTTCTTCTCTGACTTCTTCCAGACTTTTTTCCAAATCCAAAATTTCCTGAGGAACTTTAATGTTTTTGATATGCACTCTCGAACCAGCCTCATCCAACGCATCAATCGCTTTATCCGGCAGGTAACGATCTGTTACATATCGGTTTGTGAGTGAAACACAAGCTTCAATCGCATCATCAGTATAAGTTACATTGTGATGTGCTTCATATTTGTCTTTGATTTGGTTCAGTATCTGAATGGTTTCTTCGGGTGTAGTCGGATCAACCATTACGGTCTGAAATCTTCTTACAAGTGCACCATCTTTTTCTATATATTGACGGTATTCATCCAGAGTAGTTGCACCGATACACTGAAGTTCACCTCTGGCAAGTGCCGGTTTGAACATATTCGAAGCATCCAGCGAACCGGTAGCTCCGCCTGCGCCAACTATCGTATGTAACTCGTCGATAAATAAAATTATGTCATCATTTTTTTCGAGTTCATTCATGATAGCTTTCATTCTCTCTTCAAACTGACCTCTGTATTTGGTTCCTGCGACAAGACTTGCAAGATCAAGCGTTACCACTCTTTTGTTGTAAAGCACTCTGGAAACTTTTCTTTGAATAATTCTCAGCGCAAGACCTTCTGCAATAGCAGATTTACCAACACCCGGTTCACCGATTAAAAGTGGATTGTTCTTTTTTCTTCGGCTCAAAATCTGAGAAACTCTTTCAATTTCTTTTTCGCGGCCAACAACCGGATCCATCTTGCCATCAAGTGCAATCTGTGTCAAATCTCTTCCGAAATTATCAAGTACAGGTGTTTTTGATTTTATTGTTCCTTTTGGTACAGGTCTGTCAAAGCCGCCACCGGAAGTTCCTCCTTCGTTCTCATCATCATAGTTGGATTCGGCTCTGGGTCTTTCATCTATTTCATCATTTTCGTTCATAGAAAGAAAATTAAATTCTGATTTAACATTATGGTAATCTATGCCCATTTTTTTGAGCATTTTGGTAACCGGATCATTTTCATTTCGTAAAATACACAACAAAAGATGAACGGTATTAACAGTTGGATTCTTAAATAATTTAGCTTCAAGAAAAGTAGTTTTCAACGCTCTCTCAGCTTGTTTGGTTAGCTGAAGGTTGTGGTTGCTGCTGCCGAAAGTCTCCTTTGGAGGTGACAGTAGTTCTATCTTCTCTCTGATTTCTTTTAAATCCGTATTCAGGTTCTCGAGTATACTGACCGCTTTACTGTCTCCGTCTCTGAGAACACCAAGCAGAAGATGTTCAGTACCAATCTGGTCATGTCCCAGTCTGAGTGCTTCTTCCTTGCTGAATGCTATTACATCCTTAACTTTTTGTGAAAAATTATTATCCATTATATTATCTCAACTAAACAAATATACTTACTTAGGTTTGTATTAAGCATAAATAATGCCATAGTTATTAACGGGCTGTTGTTGATAATTTTTTGG
>CAYFWH010000187.1:0-3620 GCA_964346785.1 uncultured Weeksellaceae bacterium
TGAATAATGCGAACACCGAGACGAGAGATAAGAATAAATATCTATTGATGAACAGTCTGATCATTTGTATTGCTTGTATTATTTTTTAACGATTACGAGATGGTTTTAGTATTGTGTTTGGTCAGAAGTTTTGTCTGACATTGTATTTGTCGTAAAATGCTTTGATGTGTCCAACTGCATCCTCGGCAGTATCGACCAAACGGTAGAGTTCAAAATCAATTTCAGATATATTTCCGCTTGTTGCCACAGTATTTTTCATCCAGTCAATCAAGCCCGACCAGTATTCGATTCCAACCAGAACAATTGGAAACCGACCTATTTTTTTGGTTTGAATCAGCGTCAGTGCCTCAAACAATTCATCGAGCGTTCCGAGTCCGCCTGGCAGAACAATAAATCCCTGTGCATATTTCACAAACATCACTTTTCGGGCAAAAAAGTAATCGAAATTGATGTTGTAATCATTGTCAACATATTTGTTCAGAGATTGCTCAAAAGGAAGTTTGATACCAATTCCCACCGATTTTCCACCACCCCTTTTTGTTCCTTTTTTTCCGGCTTCCATGATACCAGGGCCGCCACCGGTGATTACACCAAATCCCTGTTGGGTCAATCTGAAAGCAATTTCTTCTGCCAACAAATAATACTTGTCATTTTCGGATGTGCGTGCAGAACCAAAAACTGAAACACAGGGGCCTATTTTTGACATGATTTCGTAACCATGTACAAATTCAGACATAATTTTGAAAAGCGCCCAGGAATCGTTTGATTTAACTTCATTCCAGGTTTTCGGTTTAAATTTTTCTCTGATTCTATCTCTGTCGGTCATAACATTTTTAATTTTTCACGAATCTAATGAAATTAATTCAAGATATTTTTTCTGTGCAAGAAATCCCCGGATTACTTTGATGATTTCGGGGTCAGTTTCTACTTTAGTCATTTTTTCTTTAATGGTATTTGTCATTTTTATCTGGTTATGAAACTCAAAATAACCATAGCCTTCACAAATTCCGTGATTGACCCAGACAAATGATTTTTCATTGATCGTTCTTCCTTTTCCGATAATGAGCATATTCTTATCTGTTGTGTTGATTCTCAGCAAGAATTGATCAAATCTTGAATTGTATAAGTCCGGACTTTCAGCCGATTCACACGCACCGTTGCATTCGCCAATTTCGTATTTGAAACATTTGATTTTTTGTGGGCTAAGTTTGTTGAGCTTCGGGCATAATTCAAATTCATCACTGATATTGGTCAAAAATTCTCTGGCGGCAACCTGGTTATTAAAACCAAGAAGTTCAATCCCGTCAAAATTGCCTGATTTATGGATGCTTACTGTTTTGTAACTATTTTTGTCATTTAGATAAATCGAATAATTTCGATTGCTTTTTGAGTGATTTAAAAAGGGCTTTAACCGCTTGATTTCAGTGATTTCTTTGATTTTCGAAATAAGCTCATTACCGGTAATTTCAAAATTAAGACTGTCCATATTTTTTCTGATACTGCGGCCAAGTTCTGTTTTTGAATTTATCGTTTTGCGGGCAAATTGTGAAATATTAGTAGCAGAAGAGAGAAAAATAATATTTTTTTTCTCATCCAATACATAAAACAAACCTTCAGCATTTGGCAAATTACGGTATCCCAATCCTGATTTTGTCTTTTTTGAAGAATAAGCTACTGTTTTGCTGATGTTTTTAACTGTATCTTTTTCGAGTAAAAGTTTGAATAATTCAAGTGTTGCACGGGCATCGCCGGAGGCCCGGTGTCTGTCGGAAGTTGGAATTCCAAGCTCTTTGCAGAGTTTTCCAAGCGAATGTGATTGGGTGTCGGGGAAGTAGATTTCGCTTAATTTCACGGTGTCAATCACATCTCTCTGATAGAGATAACCGAGTTTTTTGAATTCCTGTTTCAGCATTCTGTAATCAAATTCGACATTGTGGCCAACCAAAACTGCATCAGCTGTAATTTCAATTACCCTTTTTGCAATTTCATGAAATCCGGGTGCTGTTTTGACCATTTTGTGTGTAATATGAGTCAATTTTTGAACATAGGGGTCAATCGATCTTTCGGGTTTAACCAACGAAATAAGCTGATCCACAACCTGCCTGCCATCATATCGGTAAATAGCGACTTCAATTATGTCCTCTTCACCCATCTGACCTCCGGTAGCTTCTATGTCGAGAATAGCGTACATGGTTTATTTAATAATTTTACCGAGTAAACCTCGGATTATCATATTGCCAAAAGTTCTGATATAACTCTTTGTAGTGGTATTTGAAAAAACACTTTCAATCACACTTTTTTTCTTTTTGGGTCTTCCCCGACTTTGGCTTTTTGTTTTTACTTCTTCTTCTTCTTTAATTTCAGGAATGGCCTCCATTCTTTTGGTCAATATTTCATAGGCAGACTCATTATCTATATCTTTTGCATATTTAGAAACTAATTCAGAATTACTGACCAGGTCATCAATTTCTGATTCAGCCAGTACATCCATTCTCGAAATCGGGGCACGCATATAAGTGTATGCCAGTGCTGTGGGTATTCCTTTTTCATTTAATGCAGTAACAAAAGCTTCTCCGATTCCAAGTTGTGTAATAAGTTCGTCGGTTTTATAAAATGTTGAAATCGGATAATTCTCGACAGCTTTTTGAATTTGCTTTCTGTCTTTTGCTGTAAAACCTCTCAGTGCATGTTGTATTTTCAAACCAAGCTGACTGAGTATTGCGTCCGGAATATCTCCGGGAAGCTGGGTGCAAAAAATTATTCCAACACCTTTTGAGCGGATAAGTTTAATTATCGATTCAAGCTCATTGATAAGTGCTTTACTTGCTTGTTTAAATATTAAATGCGCTTCGTCAATAAAAATTACAAGCTTTGGTTTGTCCAAATCTCCGGCTTCCGGGAAGGTTTGATAAACTTCTGCCAAAAGACTGAGCATAAAAGTTGAAAAAAGAGCGGGTTTGTTTTGTATGTCAGTGAGCCTGATGATGTTGACAACTCCTTTTCCGTCTTTTGTTTGGAGTAAATCATTTACTTCAAATGAAGGCTCGCCAAAGAATCTTTCGGCATCTTGTTGTTCGAGTGTCACAATTTTTCTGAGAATAGCACCCAGTGAAACCGATGCAATTCTACCGTAATGTTTTGCCAGGTCATCTGCTGCATTCTTATTTTCGGTAATATAGAGCAGTACTTTCCGGATATCTTTCAAATCGATTACAGGCAAACCGTTGTCATCACAATACTTAAAAATGATTGACATAATGTCGGTTTGAGTTTCATTCAGTTCAAGAATTACTGAATAAAATCGGTCCGAATTCGAGTACAGTTGCTCTGAGCCGTACACCCGGCTCATGGCTGATTGTCAGTAATTCTGAAACTGCGCCGGCCGGTTCATAATCAAGCCCAAGTAATTGTTGTCTGTATTGTATTGATTTGTCGTCAGCATTTCCGGGGGCAGCTATACCGCTTAAATCTCCCTTCATGTCCATGACAAGACTGGGCACACCTTTAAGGGAGAGCTGTTCTGCAAGAATTTGAAGAGACTTGGTCTTACCTGTACCGGTTGCACCTGCAATTAAACCATGACGGTTAAGCGTTCTGAGAGCAACAGAAACCTCAGCCTG
>CAYFWH010000188.1:0-3563 GCA_964346785.1 uncultured Weeksellaceae bacterium
AAGTATTCACATTCATGGCACTACATGCACATGGATGATCCGCAAAGTACAAGTGCAGGAAGTTTGATGCCTGCTTATCCGTGGTTGCTTGCCAATAAAGCCAATTTCTCTTTGTTGCCAAATAAAATCAGAACACTTCAGAAATTGGGAACTCCTTATCCTGAAGGATATGACGAAATAGCAATTGAAGAGTACTTTAAACAAGCCGAAATCATCACTCAGGAATTGATTGACCAGAAGATTTCGGGTGCAACCTCTGATAAGGAGATTATAGCTATGATTGCGTATTTACAAAGACTTGGAACAGATATCAAGAATTTGGATTTGGAAAAAGGAGTAGTTAAATCAGAAAATTAAATGATAAAAAAATGAAATTTTCAGAATATTTAAAAACGATTGACAATGTGGATATTTATCCGATTATATCATTGATAATTTTCTCGGTGATATTTGTAATTGCCGCTCTGTATGCTTTTACTGCAGATCAGGACAAAATGGATGACAATGCAAATATACCGTTGAAGTAAAAAAATAAACCCGCTATGAATTTTAAAGAAAATAAAAAACATTCAATTCTAACGGCAGTTTTTCTGGGACTGCTGCCTGTTTCTCTTGCCGCTTCACCTGTAATTGCAGCAGCCAAAACTTACAATAGTCTCAGGCTGACTTTGATTATAATAGCGATTGTGCTGGCTTATATGATTTACAAACTGACCTCAATGGCAAAAGATTCATATAAAATGAAGGTTAGAAGAAGTATGAAAAAACTGAGTGATGGCTCAAAAACAAATATCGTTCTTTTGTTTGTATCTCTTCAGTTTATGTTTACTTCGGTTCTGGCTCAGGAAACAGAAGCAGTTGCCGAAGTGGCTGAAAAATCCGCATTACTTTCTTTGCCGCTCGATATTTGGTTTGCTATTCTGGTAATTCTTATTGAATTGGCGCTGATTATTTATCTTTTGCCGCTCGAAATGAAATTGTTCAATGAAAATGAAAAAGAAGAAACCAAACTGGCGCTTGCTGAAGGAAGAGTTTATCAGTCCAAAAAAGTATGGTGGAAAAGATTGATTAATGCATTTGGTCGTGAGAATACTGATGAGGAGCTTGAAAAATTAGATTTGGATCATGATTACGACGGAATTCGTGAGTTGGACAATCCGATTCCTGCCTGGTGGAATGTAACTTGGGGAGTAACTATCTTGTTCGGAATAATTTATCTGATCAGATTTTTCATCACAGGCGGAATTCCGGATCAGGTTCAGGAGCTGGCAATGGCTGAACGAAAAGCAGCAATTCAAATGGAAGAATATCTTGCAAATGCGGGTGATTTAATTGATGAAAACAATGTGGTTATGCTTGATCAGCCGGGAATTGATAAAGGAAAAGTGTTGTATGATAAAAACTGTATAGCTTGTCACGGGGCAAGTGGTGAAGGAGGAATCGGGCCGAATTTAACGGATGAATACTGGTTGCACAAAGGCGGCATAAAAGATATTTTTTATTCAATTAAATATGGGTGGCCTGAACAGGGAATGCAATCCTGGAAAGATAATTTCTCACCGGAGCAAATTGCACAATTAGCGAGTTATGTGAAATCGATGGGAGGTACCAATCCACCGAATGCAAAAGACCCGCAGGGTGAAAAATATACAGAAACAGAAGAGTAATATCAGAGAAATTTGACATTCAAATCCCTCTGCATATACTCAAAAAAAATAAAACAATAAACAGGGATTGAAAATGGCAAGCAAAGAATATTTTATACCTGAGCACTACGGGAACAAAGTTTCAACTGTAGATAACGAAGGGAAAAGAAAATGGATTTACGCCTTTCAGCCAAAAGGAATATTTTATAAATACAGATCCTGGCTGAGTTGGTTTTATATAATTGTGTTTTTTGGGATGCCGTTTATAAAAATTAACGGTAATCCCATTTTTCTATTCAACATACCTGAAGGTAAATTCAGTATTTTCGGACAGTTATTTTTGCCACAGGATTTTGTGATTCTCGGCATAGCAATGCTGCTCGGAATAGTCTTTGTCATCGTGTTCACACTCTTGTTCGGAAGGGTTTTTTGTGGCTGGATATGTCCTCAGACAATCTTTATGGAAATGGTTTTCAGAAAGATTGAATACATGATTGAAGGTCCGGCACATGTGCAAATGAAAATGGCGAGACAAAAAGTTAAGCCCAAAAGCTTTTATGTTAAAAGAGCTTTTAAGCACATTTTGTTTTTTGTGCTGTCTTTTATAATTGCAAATACTTTTCTATCTTACATTATTGGTGTGGATGCATTGATTGAAATTGTCAAAGCACCGGTAAGCCAACATTTGGTAGGTTTTATTGCACTGTTGATTTTCACTACAGTTTTCTATTTTGTATATGCTTATGTGAGAGAAATTGTTTGTACGGTAATTTGCCCGTACGGCCGTTTGCAGAGTGTGTTGATGGATAAAAACTCAATGGCAGTTGCCTACAATTATAACCGCGGCGAGCCAAGAGGAAAGAAAAGAAAAGGAAATGATGATTTAGGAGATTGTATCGATTGCGGAATGTGTGTGAATGTTTGTCACACCGGAATTGATATTCGTGACGGATTGCAGATGGAATGTGTTAACTGTACTGCGTGTATTGATGCTTGTGATGATATGATGATCAGAGTGGGTAAACCAACCGGTCTGATTACTTTTGCTACTGAAAATCAACTTGAAAATAATACGGTAGGTGAAAAAACATTTGATTTAAGAAAAAAACTAATGGTTACGCTTTTGATTGTTCTTACTGCTGCTTTCACTGCTCTGCTTATCAGCCGCTCTATATTTGATTCTACTGTGATGCGTGTTCCCGGGCAATTGTACCAGGAAAATGCTGACGGAACTGTGACTAACCTTTATAAAATTAAACTGGTGAGTAAAAGTGCCAAAACACTTCCTTATCATTTAAGTGTTAAAGAAGAAAATGCTGAGATTATTTATGTCGGACAACAACTCGATTCACTCAGAACAGGTGAACATATGGAAGAAACATTTTTTATTAAAATTCCGCAGGAAAAAATAAAAAGCAGAAAAGAGAATATCTATATCCAAATTATGTCAGGCGATAAAATTATTCAAACCAAAAAAGTTTCATTTCTTAGCGGTTATTAATTATAATATTAAATTATGTTGAAATTCTTAAAACATCCCGGCAATTTGATTCTTATAGGCTTTGTGATTTTTGCAACATGGATGGTGTATTTTTCAATCAAAGCATCTCAAATCCCTTTTGATATGGCTGTTGAAGGTGATTATTTTAAACTTGAAAAAGATTTTGACAACCATATCGATGCTGAAAGAAATGCAAAGGAACTCGGCAGAGAATTCAATTTTGATACAGATGGTAACAAACTCACACTATATATACCAAAAGAATTAAGCTCACAACTGGATAATGGCTTTATTGAGTTTTTCTGTTTGTCTGATTCTAAATTTGACAGCAAACAAATACTTTCAAGAAACAATGATGGCTCTTATTTCTTTGACCGGGCATCTGTTGCATCCGGAAAGAATTCCATAGTCAAAGT
>CAYFWH010000189.1:0-360 GCA_964346785.1 uncultured Weeksellaceae bacterium
CTGCAATTGGTCTTTGGATAATGTTGTGCATACCGAGAATACCGGATTGTGGCGGGTTGATAATCGGAGTACTAAGCATCGAACCAAAAACGCCGCCGTTAGAAATGGTAAAAGTTCCGCCGGTCATTTCATCCACAGTTATTTTTCCGTCTCTCGCTCTGATGGCAAGTCTTTTGATTTCATCTTCAATTCCTCTGAATGTCAGCACTTCTGCATTTCTAATCACAGGTACCATCAAACCTTTCGGGCCTGAAACTGCAATTGAAATGTCGCAGAAATCATAAGATATTTTGTAATCTCCGTCTATCATTGAGTTGACATCCGGATAGAGTTGTAATGCTCTGATAACAGCTTTGGTGG
>CAYFWH010000189.1:426-3526 GCA_964346785.1 uncultured Weeksellaceae bacterium
CAATTGTCAGATAATATAATTCGTTCGCTGCTTTTGATTTCTCAAATTAAAAATCGGAGTCATATTTGCTTCGTTGAAAGTCGTAAGCATTGCAGTTTGGTTTTTTGCTTCAACCAGTCTTTCTGCTACTTTTCTTCTCAGCATTGACAATTTTGACCTTTCAGAAGATCTGTTGCCACCGCCCGGTGTACCCATCGATACAGCCTGAGCGGTCGTTGCATCAGCTTTTGTGATTCGTCCGTCTTTTCCTGTTCCGCTCACCTGATTGGCTGAAATACCTTTTTCGTCAAGAATTTTCTTGGCAGCAGGTGATGGAGTGCCTGTAGCATAAGTTGATTTTTCAGAAGTTGATTTTGGTTCTTCTTTTTTAGTCTCTTCTGCTTTTGGCTCTTCTTTTTTGATTTCTTCTTTGGCTCCGCCCGCAGGTTTTTCGGCTGAAGTATCAATCAGGCAAACAACCTGACCAACTTCAACAGTATCACCTTCTTCGGCTTTCAAAGTGATGATGCCGCTTTCTTCTGCCGGCAATTCAAGTGTGGCTTTATCTGAGTCAACTTCGGCTATTGCCTGATCTTTTTCTACATAATCACCATCCTTAACCAGCCAAGTGGCTATTTCTACTTCGGTGATTGATTCTCCCGGTGAGGGAACTTTCATTTCTAATACCATATCTGTTTAGAATTTTATTGCAAATTTATTCAAAAACTTTATTAATAATTCCGTTATATTTAATTTCAAAACTCATGTGAGAACCTGTTGCAGGTGCTGCACTTTCTGACGGTGAAATCAATTCAAATTCTACTTCTCTCATTTTTAACAAAAGATGTGACCAGGCACCCATATTTTCGGGTTCTTCCTGAGCCCAAATCAGTTTTTTTCTGTTGCTGTATTTTCCAAGAACCTGATTAATTTTTTCTTTATCAAGCGGATAAAGCTGTTCCAATCTGACGATTGCTGTATTTTCGGCATTCAGTTCTTCTTTCTTTTTGAGTAAATCATAGTATAGCTTACCCTGACAGAAAACCAATTTTTCTATTTTCTCAGGCTCTGCAGAAGCATCGTCAATCAGTGTCATAAACTCACCGTTTGCAAGCTCGTCCATTGATGATGTTGCCATTGGATGTCTCAGCAAACTTTTTGGAGTGAATACAATCAGAGGTTTTCTGAATTTGGTTTTCAATTGTCTTCTCAAAACATGGAAGAAATTTGCCGGTGTCGTACAGTTTACAACAAACATATTTCCTTCGGCACACAATTGCAGGTATCTTTCCATTCTTGCTGAAGAGTGCTCGGCACCTTGTCCTTCATAGCCATGAGGAAGCAACATAACCAAACCATTTTGGTTTTTCCATTTGTCTTCAGCAGCAGAAATATACTGGTCTATAATGGTTTGAGCACCGTTTGAGAAATCTCCGAACTGTGCTTCCCAAAGTGTCAGACTATTTGGTGACGCCATTGCATATCCATAGTCATAACCGCAAACACCATACTCAGATAACAGAGAATTATATACAGTAAATCTTCCCTGATTTTCATCAATATGATTCAGTAAAATAATTTCCTCTTCATTGTCTTCGGTGATGATTACCGCATGACGGTGAGAGAAAGTTCCTCTTTCCACATCTTCTCCTGAAAGTCTTGTATTGTGTCCCTCTTTGAGTAATGAACCATAGGCAAGTAATTCACCCATTGCCCAGTCGAGTTTGTTATCTTCCACCATCTTTTTGCGCTGGTCGAGAAGTCGCTGGGTTTTTCTGATCATATTCTTTCCTTCGGGAGCTGTTGTGATGGTTTTTGCAACCTGCTTCAAATCCTCCATCGGGAATTTTGTATCAACCGGCAGGAGCATATCCTTTTCTGAACCGTATTCAAATCCTTCCCATTTATTAGGCATAATCGGATTGAGTACATTTTTTTTAATCTCTTTTGCCTGACTGAAATTTTCTTCAAGAATTGCTTTGAAATCAGCTTCTATTTGATTCATCAAATCTTCATTCAGAACACCTTTATCCAGAAGTTGTTTTTTATAAATATCTCTCTGATTCGGATGTTTTGAAATTGCTTTATAAAGAGTCGGTTGTGTAAATCTTGGTTCATCGCCTTCGTTGTGTCCGTATTTTCTGAAACCGAGGATATCGATATAAACATCTTCACCAAACTTCATTCTGTATTCTGCGGCAAAACGGATTGCGTGAACAACTGCTTCGGTATCATCTGCGTTAACATGCATAACCGGTGATGAAGTCACTTTGGCCAAATCTGTACAATAAACGCTTGATCGGGCGTCGAGGTAGTTGGTTGTGAAACCAATCTGATTGTTGACTACAATATGAATGGTTCCGCCGGTTTTATAACCTTCGAGTTTCATCATTTGTATCACCTCATAGACAACACCCTGAGCTGCAATTGCAGCATCACCGTGAATCAGTATCGGCATTACTTTTTTGAAATCCCAGTCATAATCATGTTCGATTTTAGCTCTTGTAATACCTTCAGCAACAGCGTCAACGGCTTCCAAATGTGAAGGATTTGGTACAAGATTTACTCTGACTGTCTGGTCAGAAATGGTTTTGTAATCTGTTGAATAACCCAAATGGTATTTAACATCTCCGGCAAAAATATCTCCTTCGAATTCTTTCCCTTCAAATTCACTAAATATCTTGTAATAGGGTTTTTTCATGTAATTGGCCAGCACATTCAGACGACCTCTGTGAGCCATTCCCAGTATGATTTCTTTCACACCTGCTTTGGCTGCAGAGTCGGTCAGGAATTCAAGTGTATGAATTAAACTTTCGTTTCCTTCGAGTGAAAATCTTTTTTGAACAACGAATTTTGTGTTCAAAAAACTTTCAAAAGAAGAGGCTTCATTTAGTTTTTTGAAAATAATTTCTTTTTCAGTGGTGTTTAAATCCGGCTGATTCTGATTGACATTGATCCAGTTTTGAATCTACTGTACTTTTTCAGGATTTTCGATGTGCATGTATTCAACAACTATCGTATTACAATAAATCTGTTGCAGAACATCTATAATTTTTCTCAGTGAATTTGATTTTCGGATTCCGAGAATTTCTACGGCGTAAAAGGTTTCATAAAAATCACT
>CAYFWH010000190.1:0-3468 GCA_964346785.1 uncultured Weeksellaceae bacterium
GTTTTGACCAAAACAGACAATGTGAATCACGACGGCTTTTACGGTCTCTCAAAGAGATCTCCATTATTGGCGACTTCAACCGCAGTTGCTCTGTTCTCGCTTGCAGGTATTCCGTTTACTTCAGGCTTTCTTGCAAAATTCTTTGTATTGAGCGCGGCTATGAAAGATTCATCAAATTTAATTTTGGTTATAATAGCTTTGGTACTCGCTGTAGTCAGTGTTTTCTATTATTTCAAAGTTATTGTGGTGATGTATTTCAAAGACACTCAAGTGAAAAAGAAAATTAAACTTTCAGGTGTTTCGGCTTTTTTACTGATTCTGGGAACAGCTCTGAATTTTGCATTGGGTGCTTTCCCTGATTTACTTTGGAATTTTCTCGGACTATTTACTTAAACTGAGTTTATCAGAAAATTTAATCTTTGGCAATTGTTCACTGAATAAAAGAATGGACTGACTTAATTTTCTCAGTCATTCAAAACAAAACATCAGTCGATTTGTATTAAATTTGTCAAATGCAGGATTTAATTATTGCAATTGACGGATTTTCTTCAACCGGAAAAAGTACGCTGGCCAGAAGTCTGGCAAAAGAACTTGCTTACATCCATATCGATTCGGGTGCGATGTACCGTGCGTTTACACTTTTTGCAATTCAAAATAATTTGATTGATGGTGATGAAGTCGATGAAGATGGATTATTGAATAAATTAAGTGAAATAGAAATCCATTTCGAAATTAATCCTGAGACCGGTGACAATGAAATCTTTCTGAATGGAATTAATGTGGAGAAAGAAATCAGACAAATGCAGGTTTCTTCAAAAGTTAGTTTGATTGCGAAAATCACTGAAGTAAGAGAAATGGCGGTTGAACTGCAACGAAAACTTGGTGAAAATAAAAGAATTGTAATGGACGGCCGGGATATAGGCACTACTGTTTTTCCGAATGCCGATTTGAAGATTTTTCTGAATGCTTCGGCTGAGGTTAGAGCAAAAAGAAGATACGACGAATTACTCAATACAGACAATCCGGCAACTTATGAGGAGGTACTCGCCAATATCACTCAAAGAGATTTACTGGACAGTAATCGTGAAGTATCTCCGCTCAAAAAAGCAGATGATGCGGTTCTGGTTGATAACGGATTGCTCAATCCGAAGGAAACACTTCAAAAAGTGTTGGAAATCATCAATGAAAAATTTAATCAAACTTAAAAATTAACAGACAACTAATTTAAATCATTATTTAGAATGATTCTAATTAGGTTTTTTGTGTTAATTTTGAACCAGTTAAACAATACTGTAATGAAACTTATCAATAATGAACAGAGCTGTGCCGTTCTTATTGGTGCAGGTATAATGAGCGCAACACTTGCTGTTATACTCAGAAAATTAAATCCAAATCTTAAAATTATCATCTACGAAAAGCTCGACCGGATTTCAGCTGAGAGTTCAGATGCGCTTAACAATGCAGGTACGGGTCATTCAGGGTTTTGTGAATTAAATTATACACCCGAAAAAGAAGACGGCAGCATCGACATTGAAAAAGCAGTCAATACCGCACATTCTTTTGAATATTCAAGAGAATTCTGGTCTTATCTGACCGAAACAGGATTTATAAAAGACCCGTCTGAATTTATTCATCCTATTCCACACATGAGCCTTGTAATGGGTGAAGATGATGTAGAATTTCTAAGAAAAAGATGGGAAGCACTGATTAAAGAACCATTGTTTGAAGGAATGGAATTTTCTGATGATAAGAAACAACTCGAAGAATGGATTCCGTTAATTATGGCTCACAGAGAAGATTCACAGAAAATTGCAGCGACAAAAATGAATGCCGGTACCGATGTGAATTATGGTGCGCTGACAAGAATTTTGATTCGAAATTTATTGATTAACAACCAGGTTGAACTCCATTTGGCACATGAAGTAAGAAAAATTAAAAAGAAGGAAAACAAGTGGAGAATTAAATCAAAAAATCTGACCAACGGCGACAGTGTAAAAGTTTATGCAGATTTCGTTTTTATCGGTGCGGGTGGCGGAGCTATCCAATTGCTCGATAAATCAGGAATTCCGGAAGGTGAAGGCTATGGTGGTTTTCCGGTTAGCGGTCAGTGGCTGATTTGCAACAATCCTGAAATTATCAAAAAACATCATGCTAAAGTTTACGGAAAAGCAAAAATAGGTGCTCCACCGATGTCTGTTCCTCATTTGGATTCGAGAATGATTGACGGCAAACCTTCATTGCTTTTTGGTCCGTTCGCCGGTTTTTCAACCAAGTTTCTGAAAAATGGTTCTTATTGGGATTTGCCACTTTCTATAGAGTGGAGCAATATCAAACCCATGCTTTCTGCCGGAATTCATAATTTACCTCTAACCAAATATCTGATAGAACAGGTCAAACAAAACAAGGAGGATAAAATGAATACGCTGAGAGAGTTTTTCAGTGATGCAAAAACAGAAGACTGGGATGAAGCAGTGGCAGGACAGCGGGTTCAGATTATTAAAAAAGACGAAAAAGAAGGTGGTGTTCTAGAGTTTGGAACAGAAATCGTAAGTTCTGCAGACGGTAGTTTGGCTGCTTTGTTAGGTGCTTCTCCGGGTGCTTCCACTGCGGTGAAAATCATGCTGGATTTAATTGAAAAATGTTTTCCTGAGAATGTTGGAGAATGGAAAAAAGAGATTCAACGAATGATTCCGTCTTATAAAAATGATAATACCGATTCAGATTATTATAAAAAAAGCAGAGCAAAAACAGCGGAACTGCTAAAATTAAATTAAAAGTAAAATCCCCGTCTGTGAACGGGGATTTTCTTTTATTATCCTAAAACGATTATACAGTTTCTTCTCTTCTTCTTAAATAATAATAACCAACTGCTGCACCTGCCAACGGCAACAGAAAAATCCAGTCGTCTATTGGCACTACAGCTCCGGGGTTTCCTGCTGAATTATCCTCACCCAATTCAGGCTCATCACCACCTTGACCCGTTTTGTTATAATTAGGTCCTGAATCATCAAAAAACTCATGATTACCTGTTCCTTCATCGTCCTGACCTGGCTCAAAAAACTGAGCATAAGCAGAGCCTGATAAAAATAACATTACTACAAGAATAATTGTCAGCCGGTTAGTTAATTTCATTCTAATTATTTACAAATTTCTTGCTGATAATCTCTCCGTCTTCCATTTTCACCGTTACTATAACAATTCCTTTGGTAATCCCGCTGAGCATTACATCATGTTCTTTTGAGTTCACATCAGACTTAAAATAAACAGTACTTCCATTCAATCCAAAAACTTCAACATCTGATATTTTTTCATTTGTTGACAGAATTTGAACCTTTCCATCTCTCTTAAAGATATCAACTTCTTTTGCAAATATAATATCTTCCTGAATATAATCAAGAATTTGTTTCACAGGTCACAACTATCCGAAACTTTTTAAGAAAATTATAATAAAAAAAACGAAACAGTCTT
>CAYFWH010000191.1:0-3442 GCA_964346785.1 uncultured Weeksellaceae bacterium
GTTGAAAATGATTCTGACAAGTATTCGTTGCTAGCCATTCAGGGACCAAAAGCAGTAGAATCAATGCAGTCGCTGACAGATGAAAATTTATCTGAAATACCGTTTTATCATTTCAAAACCGGGAAATTTGCCGGTGTGGATGGCGTGATTATTTCTGCAACCGGATATACAGGCTCGGGTGGTTTTGAGATTTATTTCAAAAATGAAGATGCCGTTCATATCTGGAATAAAGTGATGGAAGCCGGAACAGATTTTGGAATTGAACCTTGCGCACTGGCAGCAAGAGATACGCTCAGACTTGAAACAGGTTATTGTTTATACGGAAATGACATCAGTGATGAAATTTCACCGCTTGAAGCCGGACTGGGATGGATTACCAAACTCAATACCGATTTTGTTGCCAGAGATATACTTGCAGCTCAAAAAGAAGCCGGAACAGAAAAGAAACTGGTTGGCTTTAAATTAATTGACAGAGGTATTCCAAGACAGGGATACAAGATAGTTGACGAATATGAAAATACTTTGGGTGAAGTAACTTCGGGGACTATGTCACCGGTGCTGAAAGAGGGGATAGGCCTGGGGTATGTTTATAAAGATTATGCTAAACCACAGACCAAAATCTACATTCAGGTAAGAGATAAAATGCTGACGGCTGAAGTAGTCAAACTTCCGTTTGTTTAAATTATAAAGGAAATAAAAAACCGGTTGAAATTCATCAACCGGATTTTTTTATCATTTATTTAAAAATCTGATTTCTTCTTATTGATTTTAAAAGTTTCGATTTGTTTGTTGTCAAGAATAATCCTGATCACATAGATTCCGGGATTCACTGAACTTAAATCGATTTGGCCATTTTGTATTCTTGATGAATTCAAAACTTTTTGACCTGTCATATTGAATACTTCAACTGACTGAATTGTTTTTTCAGATTTGATATTCAACACATCTTTAACAGGATTTGGATAATAGGAGAAATCTGAAGAAGTCATATCTTTTATACCCATTTCATCATCTTCACAATCGCCGGCAACAAAGAATACCATTTGATAACCGTTGTCATCGGCAGTCCAGGTAACTCCGTCATCCTCGCTCAACATGGGTGATGCACCGTGAGAACCGGTTGAAGTTGCAAGCCACCAAACGGTTTCCAGTACAGGTGTACTCATTTTGGGTTCAATCCAGTAAGTTCCCTGATTAAAAGTCAAAGGCTCAGCCAGATCAAAAGTCAGATGATAAACAGGATCACCGAAAGATGCTGCATAGAAAATTGAAGAAGTAGGTGACATAGTGATAGTTTCAAGAATTCCACCCGGTGTGCCATTATTGTCTTCTCTAATATTGATTACTGCCATATCCGGGATCTGTTGTTGATTCACATCAATTGTTATTTGTCTGATAGTGAAAAGAGTTCCTTCAGAAACAGTAAAGTCATCTGCAACTCTGTATAAATTTGTAGCTTCTATATTGTATGCATCATCAAATGATGAGGTAAGTCCGTCTCCCTGAAAACAATCATAATCAGGTTCCTGTGGCTGATTATTTTCATCAGGACAAGTTATTTTGACAGTTACGGTCGTCGGTGCAGTAGCAAATGAATATAAGTCAGCAATCAGATATACTGTCTGTCCTTCATCCAGGTTAATATATTCGGTCTGTTCTCCGGTCCAGTACCATTCCAGGATGTTTATTCCGTTATTGTCACATGCATCCATCAGTAAAAAGTCCGCATCTTCTGCACCCTGATCGAGTTCAAAGATATATAATCCCTGAGCAGGTGCAGTAAATTGCCAAACTTTTTCAGAACCTGTATAATCAAACGGAACATCGGTGTAATTAACCCATTCACCGGAATCAGGAATTAATTCTGCGGAATACTCGACACCACACTGTGCAATAGTTTTATTGTCGCACGGATCTTCAGACTGGATGACCGGACAATTGATTTTCACAGAAACAGTTGTAGCTCCCGAACCGTCTCTTAAGTCAGCAATTAAATAATAGGTGACACCTTCGGTGAGTGTTACAGTTTCTGATTGTTGACCCGACCAGAATGTTCCGATTACATTACCGGCAGTATTGTCGCATGCATCCATCAGGAAGAAATCTGCATCGGCTGTACCCTGATTGAGCTCAAAGGTATGCACACCGTCTGTAGAAGCTGTAAACTGCCAAACTTTTTCAGATCCAGTGTAGTTGTGTGGTACACCGGTGTAATTTGTCCAGGCACCTTCACCGGGAATGAGTTGAGCGGTGTATTCCACACCACATTGAGTAATTGTTTTGTAGTCACACGGATCTTCAGGTTCAATAACCGGACAATTGATTTTCACAGAAACAGTTGTAGCTCCCGAGCCGTCTCTTAAATCTGCAATTAAATAATAGGTGACACCTTCGGTGAGTGTTACAGTTTCTGATTGTTGACCCGACCAGAATGTTCCGATTACATTACCGGCAGTATTGTCGCATGCATCCATCAGGAAGAAATCTGCATCGGCTGTACCCTGATTGAGCTCAAAGGTATGCACACCGTCTGTAGAAGCTGTAAACTGCCAAACTTTTTCAGATCCAGTGTAGTTGTGTGGTACACCGGTGTAATTTGTCCAGGCACCTTCACCGGGAACCAGCTGAGCGGTATATTCCACACCACACTGTGCAATAGTTTTACTGTCACACGGATCTTCTGGATCCGGAATATCAGCGGCCTCAACAAGTACATCATCAATACCGATATAATTTGAATCTGATCCGTTCGGACCTCCGTTTACTACATTGTAGCGAAAAGCAAAATGTGTAGAAACGGGTGTTTCGCCAATTCCCGAAACGGTAATTTCAAATTTTGTCCATTGTTCAGGATAGCTTAAGTTATAATTGTCATTGATTATCATTAAAACATTGGTAAACGAGCCCACTCCGGTATGTCCTGAAGGCAGAGTCATTGTTCCCTGACTCATTCGTACTTCAAGTCTGTCATTCCAAATAGAACCTGTAGGTACCCGTGTCCAGAATGAAAGTTTATCACCATCTTTAATATTGAGGACAGGTGTAATCAGCCAGGTGCTGATGGTTCCGCTTCCGGTAGTGCTGTTGAAGTTTGCAGCGATATAAGAATCGTAATCTCCGCTGTGAGAATCAAATACTGTAGGGTTCCCCTGAAACCAATCATTGATTCCCAAAGGCTGACTTTGATTGGTTATAGTCCATCCGGGCAGGTTAGAAACATCGTCAAATTTTTCATCGAGCAATTGTCCAAATCCTGAGAACGAAAGACATATAACAATTAGAGTGAATAAATAATTTTTCATGATTTAAATATTTGGTTTATGAAATTGGTTTCTGTCTAAATTGAGTTTGTAAAGATAATGCTTTTGAAATGTAAATAAATACAACCTGATATAAAAAAGACAGCCCCGATTTTCGGGGCTGTCTGTTATTTAACATTGTA
>CAYFWH010000192.1:0-3411 GCA_964346785.1 uncultured Weeksellaceae bacterium
TCTTGTGCTAACAGGAATTGGTTCGGTTTTGAGTGTTTGGAATTTGACTCAGAATAATCTTTTTACAAAATACAGATTGTTTAAGCAAATCTCAGTGTCGCTGGTTATACCTTCAATGACCGCAGTTTTTTTTCAGGCTGTTTTTTTTTTTTTTTTCTGGCAGAAAACCGGATTGATTTACGGTTGGCTGGTTGGTCTGACTGCATCATTTATTTACAATTTCAGAGTTTCAGGTGGCAGACTGAAAATTCCGGATATTCAACTTTTCAGGCAAAGCGTAAACGAACACAAAAGAATTGTTCAGTACACTTATCCGTCAGAAGCAATCAATACAATTGCAAACAATATCATGCCGATACTGGTGATTTTTTATTTTACACAAACCGAAGTCGGATTGTATTCAATGGCATTTACGATACTTTCGGTTCCGTTGTTGCTTCTGTCCGGTTCGGTATCCAGAGTATATTTTCAGAAAGCAGTCAGTTTGAATTATTCTGAAAAAGAGAAACTACTTGGATTAACACAAAAGGTGATTTTGCCAAATGTGTTGCTGATGCTTGTTTTTGTTATTCTCATCAATACAATAGGTGTTTATTTGTTGAATACATTTTTAGATGAAAAGTGGAATGGTCTGGAAGCATATATACTTGCATTGTCATTTTGGATTTTGGCCAGAAGTGTGATGAATCCGATTATGCCGGTTATTGTGGTGATCAATAAAAATCATTATTCATTGATTTTCAATATTTACTTGCTTTTAGTTAATTTCGTCGCACTGTATCTTGGTGTGATGAAAAATAACTTTCTTTTCAGTGTCTGGATTTTTTCGATTTTATCAGGTTTAGGATATTTGATTTTAAGTTTAAAAGTTTTAAGTGTCTTACAAAAAAACAAGTCAGATGAAATCTAAACATATCCTCTTTTTGGCATCATGGTACCCGTCCCGAATTTCTCCTTTCAACGGAGATTTTGTTCAGCGACACGCCCGTGCAGTTGCCTTGAAAAATCAGGTGTCTGTTTTGTTTATAGTTAAAGATGATGAACTTGAAACGAATTATGAAATTATTGAAAATCAAAACGATGTCAGAGAAATCATTGTTTATTACAAAGGTGGGAATTCAATTCTGAGTAAATTCAGAAAATTCAATGCTTTTTTTAAAGGATTGAAAATCATTGGTAAATTTGACTTGGTTCACCTCAATGTTGCTCATCCTGCCGGAATTTTTGCGTTGTTTCTCAAATGGTTTAAAGGTGAAAAATATGTATTGACCGAACACTGGACTGTATTGCATCCTAACCGATTTTTTGAATTCGGATATTTTAAAAGATTACAAATAAAATATATTCTAAAAAATGCAGAAATAATTTTGCCTGTTTCTTCGGATTTGGGAAAGAGTATTCTTAAAATTACGGGTGGGGAAAATTTTGAAGTAATTCCGAATGTTGTCGATGTACAAGATTTCAAACCAAATGAACAAAAATCAAATCAGCGATTTGTTTTTCTTCATTTATCAATGTTGTCAGATGCACACAAAAATATCAGCGGCATGCTCAGAGTTGCAAAAAGACTTGCGGAAGAGGGAATTGAATTTGAATTTCAAATCGGTGGAAATGGACCGTTAGACTGGATTGATGATTATATTTTTGAAAATAAATTAGAAGAAAATATTAAAACTTTTGGCGCTTTGAGTCATGAAGAAGTTTCTGTAAAAATGGCTCAGGCAGACTGCTTTGTGTTGTTCAGTAATTATGAAAATCAACCGTGTGTACAGATTGAAGCCTATGCCAGCGGAATTCCGTTTATAGGTACCGATGTTGGCGGAATTTCAGAATTTCTACCCGATAATTTTGGTTTTTTGATTCCGAAAGCAGATGAGCAGGCTCTTTACGAAGCCATGCTAAAAGCAATCAAATCAAAATTTGCAACTCCTGATGAAATGCATCAATATGCAGTTGATAATTTTTCAAAGGAAGTAATATCTGAAAAATATGACGAAATTTACAATCAAATCATCAGTAAGAAATGAAGAAAGGTTTTGGAATCAGTTTGACAGATGGTAAAATAAATTTTGATATTCGTTTTGAAAATCAATTTTTTGATAACCTTTATTTCAAATCTCAAAAATTTGAATTTGCAATTGAAGGAGTTGTAATCAATCAAAAACAGTTGATTGATAAATTTGCAGTGTCTGATCCGGAAGAGCTTTATTCAACATTAATTCAAAAGTATGGCATTCGTTTTTTGAATGAACTGGAAGGAGAGTATTGTGGAGCATATCAGGATTTTGAAACACAAAAGTTGTTCATTTTCATGAATTTCACAGCTACAAGAAAATTATTTTATTACTCAAAAAATGAAATTTTATTGGCTGATGTAAATCTGGAGTGTTTGAAAAATAAAATGAACAGCACAGGCATACCGGTTGAACCGGATATTGATTCTGCATACAGTATTTTGGTTTGTGACAATTTACTCGAAAATAATTCACCGGTTAAAGATGTTAAAAGACTGATGGACAGAGAATATCTTGAAACCAATCTTCAAACATCAAAAACTGAATTGAAATCTTTTTTTAATTATGATGAAATCGAAAGATTCAGCGGGAATAAAGAACAGGCTGTAGATCTGATTCAGGAGGCATTTGTAGAAGGTGTTAAACTTGAATATGGAAAAGACACTGAACTCGGAAAAGGACATTTTGCACTTTTGAGCGGTGGTTTGGATTCACGGCTGGCATTAATTTGTGCGATTAAAGAAGGTTTTCAGCCACACCAAACAATGTGTTTTTCACAAAAAGGATATTGGGATGAAATTATAGCAAGAAAGATTTCAAAAAAATATGATTTTCCGTTTACATTTATTCCGCTTAATGGTGCTGAATTTTTAACCGATATTGATAAAGTCGTTGATATTTCTGATGGTTTACTGAGATTTACGGGTGGCGTTCATACCAATTACAGCTACAAGTTTATCGATCGTAAAAACACCGGGATTATTCATAGCGGACAGCTCGGAGATGGAGTTCTTGGCGGTTTTAACAGAGCGCCTTACAAACAACCACCCGGAAAAGCGAAAATTGTGGTTTCTGATTTTTACTGGGACAAATTCAGTTCTTTTTTTGATAAATCAATTCAGGGAATGGATTCCGAAGAGTTGTTCTATCTCAGAAATATTGGTTACAACAGGGCGGTGATGGGGTCTTTTATTGCTGAAGATTTTGGTACTTACCAATGTTCACCATTTATGACATCTTTTTATCTGAAACTTGTTTTAAGTTTTTCTGAAGAATGGAAATATAACCAGAAACTCTATCTGGAATGGATGAATAAATTTTATCCCGAAGCAACAAAATTCATTTGGGAAAGAACACTGATGAGACATGATAAGTACTGGAAAACAGTAAGTGGGGA
>CAYFWH010000193.1:0-454 GCA_964346785.1 uncultured Weeksellaceae bacterium
AATGTGTGGGTGCTTGTTCCTTTGGTTGCGTTACTGTTTACTCTTCTGAGTCTGCTTTGTGTTTCAGTTGTTCTCAACAGCGATGAAATTGACAATCTTTTTGAAGTTTGTGCATAAAACAAATCTGAAATTTCAATTAAAATATCATAAGCTTCAGGCATAAGTACCGGGCGGCTGTGGGTTAATTTTTGAATTAGATAGGTTTCTGACTCTTCTGCTACTTCAATCAATCTGTTTTCAAGGACAAGATTTTCCATCTCATCATAATTATTTATCAGCGGAATTCCAAAAGATGAAGCTTCGAAAACATGATCTGCATAAGTGATATTTTCTTTTAAATAAACCTCTCTTTTCACATCTTTTTTCAAAAGTTCAGGATTATTATCTATATACACCAATGCATTAATGTATGAACTTTCCGGAGTGAAATTCGACTGTGCATTAAGAAATGCGG
>CAYFWH010000193.1:464-3377 GCA_964346785.1 uncultured Weeksellaceae bacterium
GAAGAACATCATCGGCAAAAACAATAAATTTTTCATGTGCTAATCAACCAATTGCCCAAAAATAATTCAATAGTTTGTAAATCTGCACATTATAAATTATAAAATTTTCTTAAAATTTTAATTTAATTTCTTAATATCCAATCTAAAACTAAGAAAAGTAACCAAAACATAGTCGTTTACATTCCTTTTAACTGTTGTTCAATCAATGAAATCTTCTCGATTGCATCAGCTTCTTTCTTTCGTTCGGCATTAACAACAGCCTCCGGAGCGCCGCTCACAAATTTCTGATTGGAAAGTTTTTTTCTGACTGAATTCAAAAATCCTTCCAGATATTCTTTTTCTTTTTCGAGCTTTTCTTTTTCAGCTTCAAGGTCAACACTCTCATTTACAGGAATAAAAAACTCTGATACTCCAACTCTAAATGTAAAACCTTTATCAGGAAAATCATTTGAAAAAATCAAATTAACATTGGCTAATTTTTCAACGATGTTTTTTTCGAAATCATTTTTATTTCCTTCAAAAGTAAATAATTCCATTTTTTCTTTTGGAGAAATTCCCTTTTCATTTCTTAATGCTCTGACACCTGAGATAATGTCAGCCGAAAAATCAAATTTCCCGATAATTGTTTCAGCAAATACTTCAACTTCCGGATAAGCAGAAACAATCAATGCATTTTTATCATCCCTTTCGCTGATTGTTTGCCAAATTTCTTCGCTTAAAAATGGCATAAAAGGATGCAATATTTTCAGACATTTTTCGAGATTTGAAATCGCTGCTTCATAAGATTTTTTGTCGATAGGTTTACCAAATTCAGGTTTAATCGCTTCCAAAAACCAGGAACAGAAATCGTCCCATATTAATTTATAAACAGACATCAATACATCAGAAATTCTGTATTTCTCATAATTTCCTTCTGTTTCTTTCAACACAGAATTAAATTTCACATTGAACCAATCCAATGCAAACCGATTTTCAACCGGAGTTTCAAGGCTTTCATCAACAGTCCATCCTTTGATCAGTCTGAATGCGTTCCATATTTTATTTGCAAAATTTCTACCTTGTAAACACAAATCAGTATCAAACGGTAAATCATTTCCGGCCGGTGCTGTCAGCAACATTCCCACACGAACCGCATCTGCTCCGTATTCCTTCATTAACTCAATTGGATCAGGTGAATTCCCGAGAGATTTCGACATTTTTCTACCCTGTTTATCTCTTACAATTCCGGTGAAATACACATTTTTAAAAGGAAAATCATTTCTGTACTCATATCCTGCAATGATCATTCTTGCAACCCAGAAAAACATAATATCCGGCCCGGTTACCAAATCCTGAGTAGGATAGTAATAGTTGATTTCTTCGTTGTTGGGGTCATTGATTCCGTTGAAAACTGAAATCGGCCACAACCACGATGAAAACCAGGTGTCAAGCGCATCTTCGTCCTGTCTGAGATGTTCTTCTGACAATTGTAGATTTTTCTCTTTTTTGATAATTTCAAGAGCTTCGGTTTTGTTTCTTGCAACCACAAAATCATCAGAATCATCACCATAATAAAATGCCGGTATTCTGTGTCCCCACCACAGCTGACGGGAAATATTCCAGTCATGAACATTTTCCATCCAGTGTCTGTATGTGTTTTTGAATTTTGCCGGATGAAACTGAATTGTATCATTCATCACATTGTCTAAAGCAGGTTTAGCCAAATCCTTCATTTTCAAAAACCACTGAACAGATAATCTCGGCTCAATTACCACACCGGTTCTTTCAGATGTTCCGACTTTATTGGTGTAATTTTCAACTTTTTCTAAAAGTTCTTTTTCATTGAGTTCTGTTTCTATTAATTTTCTCACTTTGAAACGGTCCATACCTGAATAGTGTAAACCAAAATCATTCAAAGTCGCATCTTCGTTAATTGAATTGATAATTTCCAAATCATGCCTCTGCCCTATTTCATAGTCATTTGGATCGTGTGCAGGTGTAATTATCAGACAACCGGTTCCAAATTCAATATCTACATAATCATCTTAAACAATAGGCACAAGTTTATTGGCTATCGGTACAATTACTTTTTTACCTTTTAAATGAGAATATCTCTCATCATTCGGATTGATACAAACTGCAGTGTCACCAAAAATCGTTTCGGGTCTTGTTGTGGCTACTACAATATAATCGTCACTATTTTCAATATAATATCTCAGATAATAAAGTTTTCCCTGTTTTTCCTGATAGATTACTTCTTCATCAGAAATATTGGTTTTTGCCTCAGGATCCCAATTAATCATACGATATCCTCGATAAATCAGACCTTTATTATATAAACCCAGCAGGCATTCAATCCTTTCATTCTTGCTCTGCTAATCAACACATCCTGGCTAGTGTTATTGAGCATATGTCCCATATGTAAAACGCCGGTCACATTAGGTGGCGGAATTACGATGGTATATGATTTTCTGGAATCAGGTTTTGAATAAAAATAACCTTTCTCAATCCAGTGTGAATACCTTTTACTTTCAACTTCTCCCGGGTCATACTTCGTTTGCAAATTCATCTTAGGTATATTATTTGTTTTAAATATTATGCAAATGTACACTTTGAATTAACTATTTTTTAATTAAAATTTTTAAATTTGTCTAATAAAACACAAAAACAATGAAAAAATTATTACTTACGGCTGCTTTTTTAGTTAGTGGAATCGCTTTCATGACAGCTCAGGAAATTGAAATCAGTGAGTCAAATGTTGACTTGGGGAATATCGAATTTGGAGGAAAAGCTGTCACGACCGTACAAATCAAAAATACGGGAAACAAACCTTTGATTATTTCAGAAGCAAAAGCAAGTTGCGGATGTACAGCACCAACATGGCCGAAAGAGCCTATTGCACCGGGTAAAACCGCTGATATGACTGTTGAAGAT
>CAYFWH010000194.1:0-3374 GCA_964346785.1 uncultured Weeksellaceae bacterium
CACATGGCCTTCATCGTACCATTTATTGAGTACTTCCAAAGCATCCGGATAGACTTCAGCAGTCAGCATTCTTTCAGGTTCTTCATTTGGAATGTCGTCGCAGATAGTTCCATCAATATCAATCAGATAATTTTTGATATTTTCAGGTAAAACCGGACTCACTCTTTTTCCGCCTTCAGTCTTTTGGTGTAATAAACTCTGTATTTCTTTTTCTTCCATTATTAGAAATCAAATTAATGAATTAAGATTCTTCCGACCATTTCATTCTGTCCTGCTGACCATACGGCCATGGAGCACCGTTATTCTCAACATTTGACATCATGATATTCAATTCCTGAGGAGCTTTTGATTCTTCCATTACCAAATACCTTCTCATTTCAACAATAATAGACATTGGGTCGATTCCAACCGGACAAGCCTGAACGCATGCATTACATGTAGTACATGCCCAAAGCTCTTCGGGTGAAATATAATCGAGAAGATTTTTCCCGTCGTCCTCCCATTTTCCTTTTTGGTCTATCACTTTTCCAACATCTTCCAACCGGTCTCTGGTTGCCATCATTATTCTTCTTGGTGACAAAAGTTTGCCGGTCATATTTGCGGGACATTGCTCGGTACACCTTCCGCATTCGGTACAGGTATAAGCATTGAGTAATTGAACCTGACTGAGGTCAAAAATATCCTTTGCACCAAAAGTTTCAGGTTCTGATGCGCCTTCTGCGGGTGCTGCAAAAGGGTCTGCATTCGGATCCATCATCATTTTGACTTCCTGAGTTACCGACTCAAGATTGTCAAATTCACCCATCGGTTCAAGCTTAGAATAATAGGTATTTGGAAACGCAAGTATGATGTGTAAATGTTTTGAATAATAAAGGTAGTTCAGGAAAAATAATATTCCGATGATATGAAACCACCAACATGCTCTTTCGATGAATATCAGCGCACTTTCACTCATTCCGGTCAGCCACGGCTCAGTTAGCCAGCCGCTGATCAGAAAACTTCCGGTTTCTACATAATGAGCATTACCTGCTTTCTGAAGCACTGCATCTGCACCATTCATAATCAGAAGAGCTGACATCAGTACAATTTCCATCATCAGAATGTAGTTGGCGTCTTTCCATGGCCATCCTTTCATTTCTCTTTTCATGAATCTTTGTACATGCATAATGTTTCTTCTGATAAGAAAAATAGCACATGAAATCAATACGAGTAAAGCTAGAACTTCGAAAAAACTAATCATACCGATATAGAAACCACCAAGGAAACTGAGTACCCGGTGAGTCCCGAAAATTCCGTCAATCAGAATCTCCATTACTTCTATATTAATCAATATAAAACCGACATAGACGAATCCATGAAGAATTCCGGCGACCGGTTTCACACCCATTTTACCCTGTCCCAGAGCTAAACGGGCCATTGTCTTCCATCGTTCCGCTTTACGGTCGTGGCGCGTGTGTTCTCGTCCTAATTTAATGTTTCTGTCGATTTTACCCATGTTGCGACTGAAGAACCAAATCGCAAAGCCGAGTATAATTACAAAAATTGCATTGTCAATGTATTGCATAATTTAATCTTCTTTGGGCAGAGGCTGCTTTTTTCCAAAGATAGAAAATTGTATGTATCGATTGGGATTATTTTTCATGTCATCGAGAAGTGCATTGAGCGAATGAGTTGTGTTGAGAAGATTATTATAAAGCTCCTTATCCTTGAGTAACGCTCCCATAGTGCCTTCCCCCGAATTGATGTCGTCGAGTATCTGATTTAATTTTGTCGAAGTCTGCTCAAAATTTGCAATAATTTTTTCTAATTCTAAATTATTGAGTTTATCTGCAGTCAAGCTGAATTTTTATATAGTTTTTTGAGTTGACACAAGCGTAGTTTTGATTTGCTCGGAGTTGTCGTCAATCATTTTACCGGCCTTGTCAGAAGTTGCAGTCAATGATTTTGAGGTTTTGTCAAATGAAATTAGAGTTGCATCCAGATTCTTTAGAATTTGTTTAAAATTTTCTCTGTTTTCATCATCCAGTAATTTGTGGGTATCTTCTATTGTAGAATTCAGATTGACCAATAAAGAATCCAGTTTTTGCTGAGTCGGATCTAATTTTTCTGAAAAAGCATCCATCATCGATAGTTTTATACTACCCTGAAGTGTGTCACCACCTTTTGCAATATTGTTACCATAATCGAGGAGTAGTCTGACTTCTGCGCCTGACATCAGTCCGGGTTCCCAGATTTCTGCAACCGTATTTTTAGAAAAATCAATTTTACGGTCGAGTTTAATGGCTACTACAAAGTAAATCGGTTTTACATTATCCACTATTTTGATTTCATCCACCCTGCCTATTCTTAAACCGTTTACAGTAACAGGTTTTGATGGAGCCAGACCGTTTACATTTTCATATACAACATAATAAGTGCTTCCCGAAGACAGCAGATTGATACCTTTCAGATAATTAAATAATGCATAAAATGCTATCAGGGTAACAATTACAAAAAAACCTGCTTTCACTTCTCTGGTAATCTTCATTACAATTTAATTTGGTGCAAAAGTAATTATAATTTTCGGCTTGTCAGTCCATTAATTTTTTACCGTCAAAAACTACGATGAATGCAGTTTTGAATCCTTTACTTTGAACATATTTCAATTCTCTCTGTGCTTCTTCATAAGTTTTCACAGAACCGTAATAGTAATAATGTACTTTCCCGTCTTTGATTCTAAGAACATCTTTGAGTCCGTTAAACTTACTGTCTCTGTCGCGGTATCTGTTTTCTGAAGCCAGAAATTGAATCCTGTAATTTTGATTGCCTGTTAATTTTTCATTGTTGGTAAATTCAACTACAACTGCATCTTTGAATCCCTTTCTGCTTACACAGTCCAAAACTTCATCACTTTCTCACGGCAGATTGGTATTACCATAATAGTAT
The DNA here is from genome assembly GCA_964346785.1 of uncultured Weeksellaceae bacterium. Taxonomy (GTDB): domain Bacteria; phylum Bacteroidota; class Bacteroidia; order Flavobacteriales; family Weeksellaceae; genus Moheibacter. The sequence continues at coordinate 2,926 of CAYFWH010000194.1, forward strand.
TTGTACAAATTACCTGACTGAATAATTTCTACATTGGTCAGACCATTCAGCTGTTTTGCACTTGGAGAATATTTATTCTTTGAAGCAAGGAATTGAATTTTGAAACTTTTACCGACTACCGGTTTCTCTACAACCACCGGTTTTTCTTCAACTTCTACAACTCCGTTTTTCTCGTCATAATCCTTTTTGTATTTCTCAAATGCTTTAAAAAGTGCATCAGCTCTTTCCTGCTTGCCTTTTTCGGTTGACAGATAGCTGCCTTCATCCTGATTAGAAATAAAACCGAGTTCAACCAAAACCGAAGGTGAAGCATTTTCTCTCAATACATGAAATACTCCTTGTTTAACACCACGGCTTGAACGACCATTTCTAACAAATTCATCTTCAACAAAACTTGCAAAACGGATGCTCTGATCTCTGTAAGCAGAGTGCATGATTTCAAATGCAAT
>CAYFWH010000195.1:0-3371 GCA_964346785.1 uncultured Weeksellaceae bacterium
ATAATTGAAATATTGTGCTTCTGTGATACTGCCCTGTGTTGAAAACAGGAAAAGTAAGCCAAAAAAGAGAAGTATATTGATTGCAAATAAAATCAGACCAAGTTTGAAAGTCTTTTGAGGTATATCCATACGGCAAAAATAAGATAAAGTCTTTTATTTATCAGAATCTGAATCAAAATCAAGTGAGAGTGAATTCACGCAATATCTCAAACCGGTTTCAGTCGGCCCATCGTTAAATATATGACCGAGATGTCCGCCGCAGCTTCCGCACAGGATTTCAGTCCGTATCATGCCATGAGAAGTGTCTGTTTTTTCAATGATTTTTCCATTTTCAATTTCACTGTCAAAACTCGGCCAGCCGCAACTGCTGTTGAATTTGGATTCGGATGAAAAAAGAGTTTCACCACAGCCGGCACATTTGTACACGCCATCCTCGAAGTGCATATAATACTCACCGGTGCCGGGTCTTTCGGTGGCTGCCTCTCTCAGTACCATATACTGTTCATTGGAAAGTTGATTTTTCCATTCTTCGTCCGATTTCTGAATTTTGTATTGATTTGATTCTTTCATTGTTTTTGAATTAAGTTGTTGGGTACACGAAAAAATTAACCCAAAAAGAAATATGGTTGAAATGAATTTCATTGTGTAAATTTAATGAATATCAATCATTCGGTTATAAATTTTTATTCCTTCCGAAATCTGTGATTCATTTAATTCGATGTTAAATCTTGCAGAACCAATACCATTGAGCAATGTGAAATTAATTTTTTCGCCGGTATTTTTTTTGTCGTGCTTACCAGTTCAACAGATTATTTATTTTGTTTTCTTCGATTTTGGTCTTTCCGAAGATTGCTGTCAGATTAGAAAAAATCTCATTGAGTTCATCATTGGTTATCAATTCGTTTTCTGCACTGAGTATAGTTTCCACAAGCATTCCGATAGCTATTGCTTCGCCGTGAAGTAGCGGGTCTTCAGTCAGTAAAAACTCACTTTCAATCGCATGGCCGATGGTATGACCAAAGTTCAGAATTTTCCGTAATCCTTTTTCAAAAGGATCTTTTTCGGTAATTTCAAGTTTAATTTGAACTGATTCTTTTATTAAATCTTTGATGTTTTCAGAATTTAATTCGTTGGAATCAATAATTTCTCTCCAGTGATTTCTGTTATAAATCAAACCGTGTTTCAGCATTTCTGCCAAACCTGATTTGAATTCTCTTTCGGGAAGTGTATTTAAAAATTGTGGTTCAATAAAAGTTGCAACCGGAAAAGAAAAGCTTCCGATAATATTTTTAATTTCATTCAAATCCACACCGTTTTTTCCGCCAATCGCAGCATCTACCATACCGAGAAGCGAAGTAGGCATATTAATAAACCGGATACCTCTTTTATAAACCGAAGCAACAAAACCTCCAAAATCTGTAACCATACCACCACCGAGATTAATCAGTAAACTATTTCTGTCTGCTTTAAATTCAGTCAGAATATCCCAAACTTCAACCGCAGTAGCAATATTTTTATTTTCTTCGCCATCCGGAATTGTAATCATTTCGATTTGAGCTTTGGTTTCCAACTCGGTTAAAAGCAGGGGAGAGCAAAAATCATGAGTGGTTTCATCTGAAAGTATTATGACCAGACCGGGGTTGATTTGCTCAATCGTTTTATTCAGTTCTTCAAAAAAAAATAAAAAATAAACCGGTGTTTGTTTCATCTGTATAAATTATGACCTTACTAATTGGATAAGATTTCAATCAATTCACAAAATTAAGATTTAATTTTTATTTCAGCTACTTTGATTGTTGATTTAAAATAGTCTTTTAAATTTGTTCAAAATTCAACTAAAATGAACATTATATTGTTTGACGGTTCGGAATGGGAAAATCTCAGACCTCTGACGCTGACAAAGCCATTTTCTGAACTGAGAATTGGAATACTCAGTTTCAGGGAAAGATGGATGAAACTAATTGAGGGAAGTTATAGTTTTTCAACCCGTAGTTATTTATCTGAAAAATATGTGCTTAACACCGAAAAACTCAATTTGTTTATTAATCCCTCATTTTTTCCAAACGGATTTTTGGTAGAATCATTAAGAAATCTGAAAGAAGGTGAAAGCCTATGGTATCAAAATGAACTTATCGGTTGTTTTACAAGTTTTGAGCAATTCCAAAACAGAGATTTCATCAAGTGTAGTGCACATTCAGCATTTGTGGGAGCTTTTTATTTATAATGAGTTTGCTATTGGATATGATTTTAAATTACTGACTCATGGCAGAAATTCAGCAAAAATATCGGAAACCAATCATTTGATTAATCCTGAGAATATATTTTTTGAGGAGGGTGCAAAAGCTGAATTTTCAATTTTGAATGCAACCAACGGCCCGATTTATTTGGGGAAAGATTCAGAAATCATGGAAGGGAGTTTGGTTAGAGGCTCTCTTGCGTTGTGTGAAAATGCAAAGTTGAATATGGGTACTAAAATTTATTCAGGAACCACAGTTGGGCCTCACTCCAAGGTAGGTGGTGAGCTGAACAATGCAATATTGATGGGATATTCAAACAAGGCACACGATGGTTTTTTGGGAAATTCGGTAATCGGAGAATGGTGTAATCTTGGTGCAGGAACCAATAATTCGAATTTAAAAAACAATTATGCAGAAGTAAAACTGTGGGATTACAGTCAAAAAAGATTTATCAATACAGGTTTGCAATTCTGTGGGTTGATTATGGGAGATTATTCAAAATCAGCGATTAACACACAGTTCAATACAGGAACAGTAGTTGGTGTTTCGGCTAATATTTTCAAACCCGGATTTCCCCCGAATTTTATTTCGTCATTTAATTGGGGCGGAAGCAGAGATTCTGAAAAGTTTAATTTGAACCGATCTTATGAGGCAGCATCAAAAATGATGGAGAGAAGGGAAAAGATATTAACCGAAAATGACAAAGATATTTTAAAACATATTTTTGATGAATTAACGGATTATTAATGAATTACGAATAAGAAACCGTAATTTTTGAAAACAGAAACAAGTCACTGTGTTAATAATCATCTGACTAAAAATGGGTTATTTCATAATTTTTCATAAATTTGCGGTCTGTAAATAAGAACTAAATGTAATGACTGGAACTTATAACAATGTCTTAGAACTAATTGGACATACTCCGTTAGTTAAACTAAACAAAATAGGCCAAGAAATTCCAGGTGAGGTTTACGCTAAGTTGGAAAGTTACAACCCTGGCCATTCAACAAAAGACCGAATCGTGATGCATATCATTGAAGATGCTGAACGGGACGGGCTATTGAAACCTGGTGGAACTATTGTTGAAACCACTTCAGGTAACACAGGATTTAGTGCTGCAAGGGTTAGTGCTAT
>CAYFWH010000196.1:0-3348 GCA_964346785.1 uncultured Weeksellaceae bacterium
TATACCAGCAAATCCGGCTTCTGTAATTGGTGTGTCGATTACTCTGTCAGGGCCAAATTCGTCCAGCATTCCCTTGGATGCCTTGTAGGCCCCATTGTACTCAGCCACTTCTTCGCCCATCAGATAAACAGACGGATCTCTTCTCATTTCTTCGCTCATTGCTTCTGCAATGACCTCTCTGAAAGTCTTAACTGCCATAATTTTTTTCTACAAGAGAGCAAATTTACAAAGTTATTTTGAGAAATTGATTTAACTGCTGAACAAATACAGAATTGACTAAATCTTTCAATGATTTATGAATTGAGTCAAAATGTTTTTAAACTCAATTAAATTAAAAAAATATATAATTTTGAGCAGAAATGAATATGGCAACCAAAATAATTATTTTATTGTGGAAGCTTTGGTTTTATTTGCTTACCGCAATTCTGGTTATACTGATAGGTTTTCTGTGGGTATATCCGCTTTCTTTTTTCTCAAAAAGTTTTCATATTGCTTATAAAGGAATCAGATTGTGGGCAATACTTGTTTTTTATGGCAGTGGTTTCAGATTGAAAGTTGAAAGAAAAGTTAAATTAGAAAAGAATAAACCACATATTTTTATAGCCAACCATACTTCTATAATTGATATTATGGTAATGGCTATTATACATAAAAATCATCCGGTTGTTTTTGTAGGCAAAGAAGAACTGGCAAATATCCCGATTTTTGGAACGATTTATAAAAGAATTTGTATTGTCGTTAATCGAAAAGATATAAAAAGCCGGACTCATGTGTACACGCTTGCAAAAGAAAGAATTATGCGTTCAGAAAACATTGTGATTTTTCCGGAAGGAGGTATACCCGACGACAAAAGCATCGTTTTGGACAGATTCAAGGACGGTGCTTTCACAATTGCTGTCAGTTCCAAAACTCCTATTGTGGTTTATACTATAAAAGGACTGAAAGAAATGTTTCCAGATAAGTTTTGGGAAGGTTTTCCCGGAAAAGTTTTAGTCAGGCAGTTAGAGATAATAGACACCGATAATCTATCTTTGGACGATAAAGATAAAATCAAAAGACAAGCTTTTGATATCATGTTTAATGATCTAAACCTAAATAGTTAAAAATTGGCAATAATCGCATATACAGACGGTTCATCTCTTGGCAATCCGGGGCCGGGAGGCTATGCGGTAATTTTATTGGAAACCGAGAAAATGTTTAAAAAAGAACTGTCCGCAGGTTTCAGATTGACAACCAACAACCGGATGGAACTGATGGCTGTAATTATTGCACTCGAAAAACTCAGATTTCTGCCAACAGAAATTACGATTTACACTGATTCAAAATATGTACATGATGCTGTTGAAAAGAAATGGGTTTTTGGCTGGGAGAGGAAAGGGTTTAAAGGAAAGAAAAATTCTGATTTGTGGATTCGGTTTTTGAAAACTTACCGTGAGCACAAAGTGAAAATAGAATGGGTGAAAGGTCACGCAGGAAATCCGATGAATGAACGGGCAGACGAGCTGGCAGTTGCAGCTGCAAATCAAACCGATGGTCTGAAAATTGATGAGGTTTATGAGTTAGAAAATAATAATCCGGAACTTTTTGATTAAAAATAAAAATTAAAAACAAATAACAAACATTAAATGAAGCAATTAATAATTATCGCATTTAGTTCATTACTGATACTATCCTGCGGAAGCAAAACCAAAAAACCTGTCAGTATAAGCGGAAGCATAGAAAACAACTCTTCAGACAGTATTTATTTGATTAGTAATGATATAAGAAAAGCTATTGCAATTACAGATGGTTATTTCAGTGATACTCTGAAACTTTCGACTCCGGTTTATTTTAAATTTTACACAGGTAACCAGCTTGGCTGGATTTATTTAACTCCCGGAAGCAATTTGTCTTTGAAAACCGATATGGAAGATTTTGACAACCAGCTAAAGTTTGAAGGTTCACTTTCAAAAGAAAATGCTTTTTTGGCTGCAAAAGTTCTTAAGGAAATTGAATTTTCAAAAGGTCAAAAAGATTTTTTCACACTCGAAGCTTCTGATTTTAAGAAGAAATCGATTGAATACAAAGAAGAGTTACTGACAATGCTCAATAAAAGCGATGCGTCAAAAACTTTTATAAATTCTGAAAAGAAAAATCTGGAGTACAATTATCTTTTGATGCTGATACAATATCCGGCGGCATATTCCTATTTCAGTGGAAACAAAATGAATGAAATCCCGGCTGAATTCAGAGAAGAGCTGAATAAGGTGGATATAACTGACGAAAAGGATTATAATTTGTTGCCGTCTTATAAAGACTTGGTTTTTTACAATATGTCGCTAAAAATTGATGAAGCTAAAGATGCCGAAGAAGTTGAAAAAATAATTGCGGGTATTCAATCACAAACCATTAAGGATGATGTGATGTCGCAATTGCTGATGTACACAATTTCATCAGGCGGAGCAGACGCACAAAAATATTTTGACATAGTTCAGAAGTATGCAAAAGACGAAGATTTAATCAAAAGAGCAAACACTGAGTTTGAACAGGTCAAAAAACTATTGCCCGGAAGCCCGTCACCCAAATTTGCTTATCCCGACATCAATGGAAATGAAGTTGCACTTTCTGATTTGAAAGGAAAACTGGTTTATATAGATGTTTGGGCTACATGGTGTGTGCCTTGTCTTCAAGAAATTCCGTCAATGAAAAAACTTGAAGAGGATTACCGTGATAAAGAGGTCTATTTTGTGGGAATGTCAATCGATCAGCGAAAGGACTTTGAAAAATGGAAAAAAATGGTAGCTGAAAAAGAGTTACGCGGGATTCAGGTTTTTGCAGATAATGACTGGAGTTCACAATTTGCAAGAGATTTTAATGTCAATGGAATTCCAAGATTTATACTGCTTGACAAAGAAGGCAATATTATTACGGCAGATGCACCGAGACCGTCAAATCCGGATATCCGCACACTGTTTGATGAACATATTTAATTGACCAATCCGATAAAACAAAAAAAATCCCGCTCGCAAGCGGGATTTTTTTTGTTTAACAACTTTATCTCTTAATAAACTTAAATACTTTCTGCTCACCCTTGATGGTTACTTTCATCATATAAGTACCGGCTGAAAGTGATTCAACATTTAATTTTGCAGTAGTTGAGTCCGAAATTTGGCTGCTGATTCTCTGTCCCTGTAAATTGAAAATCTCAACTTTCTCAATTCTTGAATCAGAAACCAGATTCAGTTCATTTTTAGCAGGATTCGGATAAAATTTGAAACCTGAGAAATTAATGTCCTGAACACCAAGCGTATCTTCAATAGTAACATTAAAACAACACGCATCTATAACATCACCACTTAAGTCACCCGG
>CAYFWH010000197.1:0-3324 GCA_964346785.1 uncultured Weeksellaceae bacterium
AACATCAAGTTCGATGGTCTTTGAATTTGTATTGTACTGTTTGCTGAAACCCTCGTTGCCGATAATGCTGTAAATAGCTACCGAACGAAGATTTGCCTGATTTCCTTCTATAGTAAGTTTCACATCGGCAGAAGCAGGATTGGGAGAAACGGTTACTTTTTTGATTGTGATATTATTAGTAACAGAAGTAATTCTGCTATCTTTTGTCTGAGCAAACAAACAAGTAGCAGAAAAACTCATAAACATTAATAAAAGTAAAAATCTCCTCATCTTAAAGGCAAATATAATATATATTTTTCAATATACAACATCCATGCCTTTATTTATTTGAAAATAGTAATAAAAAAATTGCAGCGTTCCTGGGAATGCTGCAATTTTAATACTATTTCAAAATGTTTTTTTAGTCTTCTTAATCATTTCATTAGAAATGAAATTTTAGAGACCATATCTGATAAAACCAACTACTTCAAGATCAGGATTTACAGATTTCACATAATCAGCAACTGAGGTTTTTGAATCTTTGATGAAAGCCTGATGAACCAAAGTATTTTCTTTGAAGAATTTATTCAGTTTACCTTTTGCAATATTCTCAATCATGTTTTCGGGTTTACCTTCCTGACGCAACTGATCTTTTGCAATTTCAAGTTCTTTCTCAATCACTTCAGAAGAAACACTGTCTTCATTCAAAGCAATTGGATTCATTGCTGCAACCTGCATGGCAACTTCTCTTGCAGTTTCAGACGCACCTTCAGTGTTTGCCGAAAGAGCTGCCACTGCTGCAATTTTATTTCCAGCGTGTATGTATGCATTTACAAAAGGAGCTTCAAGAGTCTGAAAATTCCCGATTTCAATTTTCTCACCAATAACACCGGTTTGTTCAGACATTTTTTCAGAAACAGTCATTCCGTCAATGTTTGAATTCAGGAAAGACTCTTTGTCAGAATAATTCAATGCCAAATCAGCCAGTTTATTTGCCAATGTAACAAAGTCATCATTTTTTGCAACAAAGTCAGTTTCACAATTCAGAGAAACGATCACACCTTTTGTGTTGTTTTCGTTTACTTTAGCGATAACTGCACCTTCTACACTATCTCTATCTGCTCTTTTTGCAGCTACTTTTTGTCCTTTTTTACGAAGAATTTCAATTGCTTTTTCGAAATCTCCGCCTGCTTCTTCCAGTGCTTTTTTAGAATCCATCATTCCGGCACCGGTTGTATTTCTGAGTTTGCTTACTTCAGCGGCAGTTGCTTTATACATCTTATTAGAATTTTAAATGTTATTTTTTTATTATTTTATTAAACAAAAGTAGTTCTTCCCTATTGCGAAAGAACTACTTTTTTTATTATTGATTCAGTTGTTTAATGCAACCGAATATTATTCGTCTTTCGCAGCTTCTTCAACCGAATCGTCAGCTTCGTCAGTTTCATTATCACTTCCGGCTTCTTTCGATTTTTCCTTTTCAGCCTTTCTGCTCGACAAACCTTCTTTGATTGAATTACTAATGTTTGTCAGGATGATATCAATTGATTTAGACACATCATCATTTGCAGGGATTGCATAATCAACCTCTCTCGGGTCTGCGTTGGTATCAACCATTGCAAAGATCGGAATACCTAATTTTTGTGCTTCTGCAATTGCAATATGCTCTCTTACAATATCTACTACAAACAGAGCAGAAGGAATTCTGGTCATATCTGAAATTGACCCCAGGTCTCTTTCAAGCTTGGTTCTCAAACGATCTACCTGAAGTCTTTCTTTCTTTGAGAGTGTTTCAAAGGTTCCGTCTTTCTTCATTCTGTCGATAGAATTCATTTTCTTAACCGCTTTACGAATTGTCACAAAGTTGGTCAGCATACCACCCATCCATCTTTCGGTGATGTAAGGCATATTTACTGATTCAGCATGTTTTGCAACAACTTCTTTTGCTTGTTTTTTTGTAGCAACAAAAAGGATTTTCCTTCCTGAGGCAGCAATTTTACTCAAAGCTTCTGATGCTTCTTCAAGTTTAACTGCTGTTTTGTGAAGGTCGATGATATGGATTCCGCTTTTCTCCATAAAGATATAAGGAGCCATATTCGGATTCCATTTTCTGGTCAGGTGACCAAAGTGTATGCCTGCATTCAACAGGTCTTTTACATTTGCTTTTGCCATTTTCTTTGTTTTTTAGTTTACATTCCGCCTAATTTGCAATCAATACCCAGGTGGTTGATACAATCTCGCCCTGGATATTTGGATGCTAAACCAACCGGAAAATGGTAAATGATTATATAATAATTTAAAGTCCGGTGATGAAATAAATTCCAAATTATCTCTTTGAGAACTGGAATTTCTTTCTTGCCTTTTTCTGACCGTATTTCTTTCTTTCAACCATTCTTGAATCACGAGTCAACAAACCTTCCGGTTTCAACTGAGTTCTGAATTCGTTGTCAACTTCACACAATGCTCTGGAAATAGCAAGTCTGATTGCTTCAGCCTGGCCGGTAATTCCTCCACCAAAAACTTTGATGTCCACATTGTATTTTCCTTTATTTCCGGTCAAAATAAATGGTTGTTCAACTTTATATTGCAACATATCGACTGTGAAATAATCTTTCAGCTCTCGACCGTTGATATAAATTTCGCCATTCCCTTCCTGAAGATATACTCTTGCCACAGAAGTTTTTCTACGACCTATTTTATGAATAATTGCCATAATTAAATATATGCGTTAATATCAATTGATTTTGCTTTTTGTCCCTGATGCGGATGATCGGTACCCGAATACACATAAACATTTGAGTATATCTGCGAGCCCAGCCTGTTCTTAGGCAGCATTCCTTTCACTGCTTTCTCAATCAGTCTGATAGGGTCTTTGTCAAACATTTGTCTGGCAGTCAGACTTCTCTGACCTCCGGGATAACCTGTGTGACGCAAATAGATTTTCTCATCCCACTTCTTACCGGTCAACTCAATTTTATCAGCATTGACAACTATCACATAATCTCCGCAATCAGCATGAGGTGTAAAGTTTGTTTTATGCTTTCCTCTTGCTAATTTAGCTACTCCTGAGGCAAGTCTTCCCAGACTTAAGCCTGATGCGTCTACAAGCACCCACTCTTTCTGAGCAGACTCCTTGTTCGCTGATAAGGTTTTATAACTTAAAGTATCCACTTCCTATTTTTTTTTGTTTATGGTCAATAAAATTTCGGGTTGCAAATGTAAGAATACATTTTTGTTTTCCAAAATGGTTTTCGAAAATTTATTAAAAAAAACAAATGCCCCTGAATCAGAGGAATTTGAATATAGATATTTTTAATTTATATATTACAAAAATTTACTTTGTAA
>CAYFWH010000198.1:0-3242 GCA_964346785.1 uncultured Weeksellaceae bacterium
CCATATTACCATTATTTTTATCACTTATTCCAAAATCTTCAAAAAACACATTCTCTGTACTACATTCAACATCCAATATTACAGAAGATGAGTTATTACCTGTAGTAAAAGATGGAACATACAATGAGGTTTGTCTTCCGGTTTGTGTACCCTTCCAGTTTCCTGAGCCTTCCTGAGCGTTTATCTGCTGAAGAAAGACTGTACAGAAAAGTATTAAGGGTAATAGAATTTTAAATTTTATTTTCATTAATTTTTTATTTAATTTTTATTGTTTTTTACACTGAATTTATTGATTATTGAGTATTTCTTTCCTTTACTCGGAAAGATTAGTCAATCATATAATAGAATCGGGAGGCGGTCGAATTGTATATCGTCTTTTATGTACAGAATCTATTTCTGTTTTTAAATAATAAAATTCAGAATCGAAAAAATATTTTTCTGTTATCTTTTGGTAAGTTTCTGAAGAAAGTACAGCCTAGAATAGCCTTGATTGAGTTACAATTACAGTTTTAGACGAAAACAAAACATCAACCAAATGCTCATCTGAAACAGGAGAACCATTCAGATGAAATTTAAATTTTGGCTTTTCCTTTTTAGAATTTGTTAGCTTTGGTTCTTGAACTTCAGATTTATCAGAATCTGTCTTTTCATTTACTTTGGCATGAACAGTTAACTGAGACTTTTCTTCTTCAACATAAACAATCTCTACATTGTGAATCTGATTTTGGTTGTAAACAAATGCATCTCCGGTTACAAATATTGTAGGTTTTTCAAATTTTATTTTATTTACAGAATCTGACAGTAATTCAATGTTCAGATTTTTTAGAGTATCCAAAGTCTGCCCCTGCAAACCGGAATAAGTAAATACAAAAAGAAAACAATAAAACAATAAACCTTTCTTCATATTCAGATGTTATATTGTTTTAAACTCTTTGAACAAACGCAATTAAAATAATTAACGGGAGAAACATTAAACACAAAAGAAGAATGCGTATAAACTATAAAAAATAGTTTTATACACACATAGTTAATCTCCTGAAATGTTTTTGAGATAAACATTATGTTTTTGAGATAAACATTTAAGCTTTAGGTGTTAGTTATTTTAAGTTAGTACGGCGAAATTACAAAAATTATTTACACAGCTTAGAAATAAACATATCATTATCATGAAAATGACACTTTTACGCTGCTTTAATCGCTGTTTTACAATGATTTATAATTTCACTCGATTTGCAGTTTTTCGACGATATAACGAGCAGTAATTGAATTTTTTGAGTTTATAACTTGTTCGGGGGTTCCATCTGCAACTATTTTTCCACCATTTTTTCCGCCCTCCGGTCCAAGGTCTATAATCCAGTCGGCTGCCCTGATAATATCCACATGATGCTCGATTACAAAAACAGAGTGACCTATTTCTATCAGAGCCCGAAAAGCTTTCAGTAATTTTTTGACATCGTGAAAATGAAGTCCGGTAGAGGGTTCATCAAAAATAAAAAGTGTGTGCTGATGAGAATGACCCTTACCAAGAAAAGATGCGAGTTTGATTCTTTGTGCTTCTCCACCGGACAGCGTGTTTGAAGACTGTCCCAGTTGAACATATCCTAATCCGGTATCCTGAAGAGGCTGAAGTTTTTCTGCAATTTTGGATTCATCATTGTTTCTGAAAAAATCAATTGCCTCATCAATCGTCATATGCAGTATGTCTGATATATTTTTGCCATGAAATTTGACATCGAGTATTTCTTTCTTAAAACGGCTTCCGTGACAAACCTCGCACTCAAGTTCCACATCTGCCATAAACTGCATCTCGATGGTTATCAAACCTTCACCTTTGCAGTTATCACATCTGCCCCCATCAACATTAAATGAAAAATGCTTTGGCTGATAACCCATTAATTTACTCGCCTTCTGTTTTGAAAATAAATTCCTGATTTCATCGTAAACCTTTACATAAGTAACCGGATTGGATCTGGAAGATTTCCCAATAGGATTCTGATCGATGAGTTCAAGATTTTGAATTTGAGAAACATCACCACTTAATTCATCAAATTCTCCAATTTTGTTTCCGTAAACTCCAAGTTGTCGCAATACTGCCGGTGCAAGAATTTCTTTCATCAGCGTACTTTTGCCCGAACCACTGACTCCGCTGATAACGGTCAGCATATTGAGCGGAAATTTCACATCAATATTCTTGAGGTTATTTTCTCTTGCTCCTTTTATTTCTATATAATTTCTGAAAGGAATTCTCGAAGCAGGTATTTCTATTTCCATTTCTCCGTTCAGATATTGGGCGGTCAGCGTTTTGGTTTTCAGGAGTTCATTATAAGTTCCGTCAAAAACGACTTCACCGCCAAGCGTTCCAGCCTCAGGTCCAATATCAATTATGTAATCGGCAGCTTTCATTATATCTTCATCATGCTCAACCACAATTACAGTATTGCCCAAATCTCTTAGTTTTTTCAAAACACCGATCAATCTTTCGGTATCTCTTGAATGTAGGCCAATTGAAGGTTCATCCAAAATATACATCGACCCCACCAGACTGCTCCCCAAAGTTGTAGCAAGATTTATCCGTTGACTTTCTCCACCCGAAAGTGTATTCGACGCACGGTTAAGTGTCAGATAAGATAATCCGACATCCAACAGAAAACTGATTCTGTTTCTGATTTCTATCAGAATCCTTTTGGCAATTTTATTTTCGTGTTCAGTTAACTCCAGGTTATCAAAAAACTGCTTCAGTTCATCAAATGGTAAATCCACCAAATCCTGAATAGATTTGTTGTTAATTTTTACATAAGAAGCTTCTTTTCTCAATCTTTTTCCGCGACACTCCGGACAAATCGTTTTTCCTCTGTATCTGGAAAGCAGCACACGGTACTGAATCTTATAAGCGTTGGATTCAACCATACTGAAAAAACCATCGATTCCTTCCCAATCTTGTCCGCCGCGCCATAAAAAATCTTTCTGACTGTCTGTCAATTCGTAATAAGGTCTGTGAATAGGAAAATCTGTTTTGGCTGAGATTTTAATAAATCGTTCTTTCCACTCACTCATTTTATCACCCTTCCATGCCAGTACTGCATCTTCGTACACAGAGAGTCTTTTATTTGGAACAACCAGATTTTCATCAATTCCTATAATTTTTCCGTAGCCTTCACATACCGGACAGGCTCCATAAGGATTGTTGAAACTAAAAAAATGAATATTCGCTGCATTAAATTGGATTCCATCCTGTTCAAATG
>CAYFWH010000199.1:0-236 GCA_964346785.1 uncultured Weeksellaceae bacterium
GTATAAGAATTGAGTCTTTGCCTTTGTGTCGTCTGCGTTCGCGCAACTGCCAAGCAAAATTAGCGCCTGTGGAATCACCAAAAAGGATTGGATTAATTTCATTCTCTAATTTCAATTCGGCTTTGTCCAATAATTCCGAAATATTGTCATCATTTTTCCATTCCAGACAATCAAATTCAAATTTACCTTGAAAATATTCTTTTAAGTTCAAGTATTTCCTTGAAGTTGCATCGGAA
>CAYFWH010000199.1:246-3192 GCA_964346785.1 uncultured Weeksellaceae bacterium
CCGTGGATGTAGAGGAACTGGGTTTTCATAATAATTTGTGTTAAAGTAATTAGCTCTTGAACGATCTGATTTTCACTTGAATTTTCTTCAAATTTAAAAACCCAATCAGCCAATCCATGTCGTTAAATAATAAAAGGTAAGCAATCTACAAATCAACCAGATAATTACACACAATTTGGCATTTGCCAAAACATCTCTGAGCACATTATAATGATTGATCAATATGATAATGCTGATAAAACAAGTTCTGGTGGGATGGACATTTGTGGAATCGAAGCTACTTCGGGAATTGGAGCAATTGTATTTATAAATCAAATCATGCAACTTTATTAAATAAAAACTCCATCATAAAAACAAAAACTGCAATCAGCAGTATGAAATAACCAAATCCGGTTTTGAGTGCCCGGCTATTGATTTTGTTTGACAAAAATCCACCGATAAAAATACCGATAGCCGAAATTGCGACAAAACTAAAAAGGAAGCCCCACTCCATTTCCATATTGAAAAAATCACCGAGAAAAAATCCTACCAGACAATTCAGACAAACAATAATCATAGATGTCCCGACCGCAGTTTTAATTCGCATTCTCGCAATAATCATCAGTGCAGGAACCATCAGAAAACCACCCCCGGCACCAATCAATCCAACAAAAATTCCCAAAAGAAATCCGGCAATTGAAAGTACAGGTGGAGCAGGAGTTTTTCTTCTGAAATGAGATAATTTTAATTTTGGTTTATTGAGCATAGAATAGGCGGAAACAAGCATCAGTGTTGCAAAAAGTCCAAAAACAAGCATTCGTCTATGGAACTCAAAATCACCTATTTGAAATATTAATTCGGGTATGAGAGGAAGTAAAATTCGTCTGACAATAACGACTCCAATGATTGAAGGAATTCCAAAATAAATTACTGCATTTCTGCTCACTTTCCCTTCTCTCAGTACTCTGGAGCTGCCGAACAGAGCAATAGTTCCAACGATGAACAAAGAATAAGCAGTTGCAGTTTTTTCATCATAACCAAATAAGTAGGCGAGTATGGGAACCGACAGAACTGAACCACCACTACCGGTGAGTCCCATTACAAGTCCAACCAACAAAGCACCAAAATATCCGATTATTTCAATTAAACTCATTGATTTTCATTTATAATTGACAATTCCAGCCATCGGCTTTCTTTTTCTTCCAACTCATTGATACAATTTTCAAGCTGCTCACTGATTTTTTTTATTTCTTCGTAATCCAAACCGGGCAAAGAAATTTTTTCGGTCAGTTCCTCTTTGAGATGCTGAAGTTCAGGCATTTCCTTTTCAAGTCTTTCCAACTCTCTTTTTTCGTTGAAATTCAGTTTTTTAGTTTCTTTTTTATTTCTGGTGAAATTTTCTTCAACCTTTTTTTCTTCAACCTTTTTTTGCTCTTCGATTTCCTTTTGAGACAAATAGTATTCGGTGTAATTTCCGTTAAACCATTTGATTTTGCCTTCACCTGTGAAAATCATCATTTCATCGGCTATCCTGTCCATAAAATAACGGTCATGGCTGACAACCAATAAACAACCTTCATATTCATCCAGAAAATTTTCAAGCACTGACAGTGTCGGTAAATCCAGGTCGTTGGTCGGCTCGTCAAGAATTAAAAAGTTAGGATTTTTGAAAAGAACCGACAACAACTGCAACCTTTTTTTCTCACCGCCACTCAACTTTTCTATATGGGTGTACTGTTGTTCGGGCGTAAAAAGAAATAATTCCATAAACTGAGATGCAGAAAGATATTTGCCATTGCTCAACGGAAAATTCTCAGCAATTTCTTTTACAAAATCAATCGCTCTTTGATCTTTACTAAATTCAATTCCATCTTGTTTGAAATGACCGATTCTCAGTGTTTCGCCTGTTTCTATTGTGCCGGAATCAATTTTCTCTGTACCTTCTATAATTCTCAGAAAAGTACTTTTTCCAACTCCGTTTTTACCAATAATTCCAATTTTATTACCACGACCAAAAAGATGTGAGAAATTGTCAAGAATAATTTTATCTCCGAATCTTTTTGAAATACTCTTCATCTCGATAATCTTCTTACCGAGTCGGCTCATTTGCATATCGAGTTTGAGTTCAGACTGATCGATTTTTTGATGGGCTTTCTTTTTTACATCATAAAAAGCATCAATTCTGTCTTTGGATTTGGTGCCTCTTGCCTGTGGCTGTCTCCGCATCCATTCGAGTTCTTTTCGGTAAAGATTTTTCGCTTTTTCAATTTCTGTTTGTCTGTTTTCAATTCTGATCGCTTTGTTGGATACATAGGTTTCATAACCGCCATTGTGGATGAAGGTTTCCTGTTCATCGATTTCAATAATTTTATTACAAATTACATCCAAAAAATATCGGTCATGGGTAACCAAAAGAATGGTTTTGTTTCCTTTGTTCAGAAAATATTCCAACCATTCAACCATATCTATGTCCAGATGGTTGGTCGGCTCATCGAGTATAAGTAATTGGTGTCCGGTGCTCAGACTCAAATCAATCAAAAACCGGGCAAGTGAGATTCTCTTTCGTTGTCCGCCGGAAAGTTCACCAATCTTTTGATTCAGGAAATCAATTTTAAGTTTAGATAAAATTTCCTGAACCATCGGTTCAATATTCCAGGCATCCAACCGATCCATTTCTTCCGTCATCTTTAGTAATTCCGCACTGTCAGCTCCTGATTGCAGAAGTTCTTCATAGCGACGGATTACATCCATAACAGGATTGGAGTGATTGAATATATATTTTCCTGATATTTCTTCAGTATCAAATTCATCTGTCTGTTCAAACAAATGCACTTCAATATCTTTGTTGAGTTGAACTTCACCTTTATCAGGTTTTTCAATACCGGCGAGAATTTTTAATAAAGTTGTTTTTCCGCTCCCATTTTTATCAACCAATGCAATTCTGTCACCTTCATTTACATGAAAAGA
>CAYFWH010000200.1:0-690 GCA_964346785.1 uncultured Weeksellaceae bacterium
TATTGACGATTTTTATTATGATAATGAAGAGGAATAAAACAACGCTTTATTTATCTTTGGACAAACTATATTGACATGACAACTTCAAAACAAACCATACTTAACCATCAGGAAATCAACCATAAGATAAGACGCATTGCCTATCAGATTTACGAAAACAATGTGAACGAAACCGAAGTGATCTTAGCAGGAATAGATGCCAACGGCTATATTCTGGCCGAAAAATTGAAAGCCAACTTGGATCAGATTTCCGATTTAAAATCGGTGCTGTGCAAAGTGACCATCGATAAGAAAAACCCTCTAAATCCTATTACAACTTCTGTGGCAGCATCAGAATACAGTAATAAATCCATTGTGCTTATCGACGATGTCCTAAATTCCGGCAGCACGCTTATTTATGGCGTCAAACATTTTTTGGATGTGCCGGTCAAGCAATTTAAAACGGCGGTGCTTGTTAACCGCAACCATAAAAAATTTCCGGTCAAAGCCGATTTCAAAGGCATTTCATTATCTACCTCATTACAAGAGCACGTTGAAGTCGTTTTGGCAGATGGTAATTATGAAGCCTTTTTACGATAGGCCCGCTACAATTTCTTCGACAATAGTGGCGATACTTTTTCCATCGGTCACGATAGTTTGATGGCTTTGGTTATAAAAAAACGAACGCTCAAAAAGATGCTTGCCGATAAA
>CAYFWH010000200.1:700-3150 GCA_964346785.1 uncultured Weeksellaceae bacterium
GGTTTTCAAATGGGCAATTAATGGGCGTTTTAGTTTTTCGGCGCTTAACCGTTGCACCAAATTAGGGATGGAGCTTTTTAGATAAATGCTGTGTGCATGCGCGGCGTTCAAAATAACACTCATATTATCGCCATAGCAAGGCGTTCCTCCTCCAAGCGAAAGGATCAGGTCATCGCGCTTTAAAAGTTCATTTAAATAGAAATGTTCTTTTTTCCTGAAATAGATTTCGCCCTTTGTTGCAAAAATCTGGGATATGGTCAAGTTTTCCATTTTCTGAATATAATCATCCAGATCGATCAGTTCCAAATTTAGGATTTCGGATAGCTTTTTACCAATAGTGGACTTTCCACTGCCCATATATCCAATTAAAATAATATTCATAAAACAGCTTATAAATTGATTCTTAAAAACATAGCTAATGCTCATGCAAAAAAACAAAAAATATTTTAAAAAAGGACTTGGATTATTAATAAAACGTTCTATATTTGCACCCGCATTAGGAAAAGACTTGATAGCTCAGTTGGTAGAGCATAACACTTTTAATGTTAGGGTCCTGGGTTCGAGCCCCAGCCAGGTCACCGAAAGCGAGTTATTATTAGCTCGCTTTTTTTGTTTATTTAACTGATTATCCCGGATATTTTTTCAATAAAAGAATATAACAAAAAAAGGAGGACTTCATGTCCTCCTTTTATCTCATTAATAATTTTATTGTTGTATCTGATAGGTAACCGGTAATACAAATACCATATTCACCGGACTTCCGTCATCGAGTTTTGCTGGTTCAATGCCTTTTCCTCTGGCATTTAACCTTTGAGAAATTCTCTGCATCGCTCTTTCAGATTCTGTAGCAAGTTTACCGTTAATAGCCGGACCTCCTGCATTCATTGATTTGATTGAAATAATCTTACCTGATTTATCAATTACAAATTGCACTCTTGCAACTGCCTTGGCTTCACCACTGTCATTCATAACTTCTGCAAAATCGCCAAGCTGATCACCCAGTTCTCCCTGAAGTTTTTGCTGCAGACAAGTCTGTAGTTTAGCCTTATCTCCCTTGAATTTTTCACATCCCGGAAAAACTGCCATATCTTTTACTTCTCTTGCCGTGAAGTTTTTAGCTGGTGGTGGTGGCGGTGGCGGAGGTGCAGGTTTGTCACCTTCTCCACTTGCTGTCGGTTCTGATTTACCTTTTACACCTGTAGAAGCATCACCTTCTTTGTTTTGAGTACCAATAACTTTGTCTTTCATTTCATCAATAGAAGCCATTGGTTCTTCCTTCACAACATTTTCTTTTGGTTCGGGAATAACTACTCTTACCTCTGCTATTTCAGGCTCGGGCTCAGGTTCCGGTTCCGGTTCCGGTTCTTCTGGTTCTTCTTCTTCCGGTATATCTATTTCGTCAATCTGAGTCAGTGTAGCATCAATAAAGGTTTCATCTTTATCTCCTTTTGTAAACACTGCATTGTAAAGAAATATTCCTAAAGTAATCAGCATTATAAAAGTAACACCAATAATAAATGCTTTCAGAAGAATGGCAGACGAACTCTTTCTCATATCGTAGGCACCGTACTCCTTATTACGGCCTTCAAATACGATATCATCAATTGATTTAAAATTTTCTTGTTCCATCTCTTCCATTTTATTCATTAGCTGTACCAGAGCCCGGAGCTTTTCCAAGCTTTTGTTCATACACATTCAACTCCTCCGGTGAAACATCGATTATACCATATCTGTCAGATTGTGTAATCTCCATTTCATCCAGAACATTTACCAGATTCTCATAGTTGGATTCGTCAGTGGGTTTAATAATCACTGTGAATTTCTCAACATCTTTAGCTTTTTGTCTTGCTGTCAAAATCACTTTTCTCAATCCGTCTTTTGAATAATCTGTTTCACTCAATGACTCAGGAGTCAGTTTTGCTTTTTCTTCCTGGTGCCAGAATAATTTATTATTCTCACCGATGATAATTGAAATAGAGTTGGTCACATCTACTTCCGGTGGCGGCTCATTATTTTCAGTAGGTGGTGTTTTGGGTGGCATATTTAGTCCCATCACATTGGGTTTGCTAAATGTTGTAGTAAACATAAGGAAAGTAATCAACAGAAATCCTAAATCGGTCAATGGTGTCATATCGACTCTGGTAGATGCCTTTTTGGATCTTACCTTATCTTCTTTTCTTAATCTTCTAAATAAATTTGGCATGACTTAATCGTTAGGTTTTGATTCTGCACTTGTTACAAGCTGGAAT
The DNA here is from genome assembly GCA_964346785.1 of uncultured Weeksellaceae bacterium. Classification (GTDB taxonomy): domain Bacteria; phylum Bacteroidota; class Bacteroidia; order Flavobacteriales; family Weeksellaceae; genus Moheibacter. The sequence goes on from CAYFWH010000200.1 coordinate 2,950, forward strand.
CTGTTATAATCTCTTTCAACCAACTGTTTAATCAATTCCCTGAATTTAGGGTATTGCGTCTTAACATCTCCCTTAATAGCTATTTTCAGCTCGGAGTCCACATCAAAAGAGGCATCAATCCAGTCCATCAATTGTAAGTTTAAACTGTCCAACGGAATTCCGGGAGTGATTTCTTTTTGTGCTGACGGTTCTTTATCCAAG
>CAYFWH010000201.1:0-3122 GCA_964346785.1 uncultured Weeksellaceae bacterium
AAAATATCAGAAGAAGATATGAAGAAGTTTGTCAGAAAGCATTCGATATGGGAGTGCCGATTATGGCTGACGCAGAAGACAGCTGGATGCAGGATGCAGCTGATGATCTGATGGATGAAATGATGCAAAAATTCAACAAGGAAAGATGTATTGTATGGAGTACCATTCAATTGTATCGTCATGACCGTCTTGAGTTTTTGAAAAAAATTCACGAAAAAGCTGAAAAAGAAAATTATCTGATTGGCTTCAAAATTGTCCGTGGTGCTTACATGGAAAAAGAAAGAGAAAGAGCCAAAATTCAGAATTACGAAGATCCGATTCAAATCAATAAAGAGGCAAGCGACAGAGATTTTAATGCAGCAATGGAATTTATGATTGAAAAACTCGGCAGAATCTCAATTTTTGCAGGAACGCATAACGAATACAGCTGTGAATTGTTGACTCAATTGATGGAAAAGCACAATGTTGAAAAAAATGACTACAGAGTTTGGTTTGGTCAACTCTACGGCATGAGCGATAACATCAGTTTTATACTCGGCAACAAAGGTTATAATGTAGCAAAATATCTACCCTACGGGCCTATCAAAAAAGTTATGCCTTATCTGATTAGAAGAGCACAGGAAAACACTTCTGTCGCCGGACAAACCGGAAGAGAACTTTCGTTGATTGAAAAAGAAATCAAAAGAAGAAAGGCATAAAACAAAGGTTGGAAATCTAAAGAAATTTAAGTTCATTATTAGAATTATTTTAATTTATCTTTGAAAATCAAAACAATTACATTTCGTTTATTTCACATTTTTGATTAGATTGGCTGTTGAAATGCAATTATAACCGGCTCTGATTTCCATATTATGTCCAAACAATTTTTTGCTGAAATTATTCTGCCACTCGCAGTACCGGGTACTTTTACCTATGAAATCAGTGAATCTGATTTCAAACAGCTAAAAATTGGTCAAAGAGTTTCAGTACCGTTTGGAAGCAATAAATTATATACCGGAATTATCCATTCTTTTCATCAGCATAAACCTGAACTATACAAAACCAAAAGAATTGATTCTGTACTCGACCCCGAACCATTGATAACCGAAAACCAAATCCGATTATGGGAATGGATGGCTAAATATTATATGTGCTCAATCGGAGATGTTTACAGAAATGCTTTTCCAACAGCACTCAAATGGGAAAGTGAAACTTTTGTCAAATTAAATGAAATCGAAATTCAGACTGACGAAGATTTGACTGAAAATGAATTAATTGTAATCAACAATCTAAAAGCCAAAGGTTTATTGTCAATCAAAGAAATAGCACAGTTAATTGAAAAAAAATCAGTGATTTCAATTATTAAATCACTCTGGGATAAAGGGATTTTGAGTACAAATGAAATTCTGATTGAAAAATATACGCCCAAAATTGAACTTTTTGTAAAAATCAAAATTGATTTAAAGACAGAAAAAGAAAAATTCAATCAGTCAATGGAAAAGCTGAAAAATGCTTCCAGACAAAGAGAGCTTTTTTTGCAACTTATTGTTGAAGAACAACAAAATTCAAAACCTATAAAGGTTTCTAATTTCCTGAAAGCCAAAAATGGGTCTCACGCAGCTCTCCGTTCTTTGGAAGAGAAAGGACTGGTGGAAATTTATAAGCATGAAATTTCAAGAATTCAGGAAAATGAAATTGACACAATTGATTCAGAAAAACTAAATTCAGAGCAACAAAATGCACTCAAAATCATCAGTGAGCAATTTGAACAAAACAAAACCGTTCTTTTGCACGGCGTTACATCAAGCGGAAAAACTGAGGTTTATATCAAATTAATTGAAAATACTTTGGAGGAAAACAAAAACATACTTTTTCTACTTCCTGAGATTTCGATTGCCTCTCAAATGGTTCAAAGAATCAGAAAATATTTTGGCGAAAAAGTTGGTGTTTATCATTCTAAATTCAATCAAAATGAAAGAGTTGAACTTTGGGAGAAAACACTAAGAGAAGAATATAAAATTATAATCGGTGCAAGGTCTTCATTGTTTCTGCCTTTCAAAAATCTCGGTTTAATCATTGTTGATGAAGAGCATGAATCAGCATATAAGCAAAACGACCAGAGACCATATTTCAATGCCAGAGACATGGCACTTGTACTTGGTTCATTTTTCAAAGCCGGCGTACTACTCGGTTCTGCAACTCCATCTCTGGAATCTTTTCACAATTCTCAAACCGGTAAATTCGGTTATGCTTCACTGAGTAAGAGATACAGTAGGACGACAATGCCGAAAATAGAATTAATCGATTTGAGAACCGCACTTAGAACCAAAGAAATAAATGGCGACATTACAAATATTCTGAGAGATGAAATTCAAAAAACTGTTAACAATAAAAAACAGGTTCTAATTTTTCAAAACCGCCGCGGCTTTGCACCAATCATAGAATGTCTGCACTGCGGATTCACTCCATACTGTCCGAATTGTGATACGCCACTTACCTATCATAAATATTCAAATTCACTCAGATGTCATTACTGCGGACACAATCAGGCATTGCTCAATAAATGCCCGAGTTGTCAGAGTCATGAGTTGACAACAAAAGGAATTGGCACCCAACAAATTGAAAATCAGATTCAGACTCTTTTCCCAAATTTGAAAATTGCAAGAATGGATGTGGATTCAATGCGCAGAAAACATGCTTATGAAAAAATTCTGGAAGCGTTTGACCAGCAGGAGATTAATGTTTTGGTTGGTACTCAAATGATTGCAAAAGGGTTGGATTTCAAAAATATAGGTTTGGTTGGTGTAATCAGAGCAGATTCTATTCTCAATTTTCCTGATTTCAGAGCACACGAAAAAGCATTTCAACTGCTGACTCAAGTTGCTGGAAGAGCAGGCAGAAGAGATGAAGCCGGAAAAGTACTGATTCAAACTTATAATCCGGACCACGAAATTCTTCAGGATGTCAGTCGTTATGATTACCTGAAAATGACCCAGGATATTCTATATGAAAGAAAAGCATTCTTATATCCGCCATTTATCAGATTGATTAAAATAACTTTCAGACATGAAAAACAAGAAAAAAACTCAAAAGTTGCAGAGCAATTTTGTATGCTGTTAAAACCTTATCTTGATGAAAAACAC
>CAYFWH010000202.1:0-296 GCA_964346785.1 uncultured Weeksellaceae bacterium
TAACGGTAATTTTAATCCGGAAGCAGCAGATCACTCCATATTTAATAATATACCTTTCCTTTAATAACTTCTAATTTCCCTTCTTTCTCCATTTTTTTAACTGCTCTGATAACTGTTTCAATCCGCAGTCCGGTCATTCTAGAAACCTCTTTTCTGGTCAATGGAATTTTTACTCTTGTTTCAGATTTTCTTTTAAACTTATCAAACTGTCTTAAAATTCGTTCTTCGGGATTAAGAAATACAATGTCATTTAACAATTCGCTTTTTCTCCATGACTTTTCTGCCATTGATTTGAT
>CAYFWH010000202.1:306-3100 GCA_964346785.1 uncultured Weeksellaceae bacterium
ATAGACCATTCCGGGTGTTTTTTCAGATATTCTATCAAATTTACTCTTTTGATCATTAAAATCTCAGCCTTTGTACTTACTACATTGATATAACCCGGGAAAGGAATATCAAGAAAAACGCCCGGTTCACCAAAAAAATTATTTTTTTGAACTTTGTGATGCAAAAAAACCTTTCCGTCTTCAGTCAGGTTAAAAACACTGACTTCACCACTCAATAAATAAAAAAAATAGGGAGATCTGACTCCTTCTTCAATCAGGACCTCACCCCTGCGACATGATTTTTGAATCGCATTTGTTTCGGCTACAAAATTATCTTCGAGTTTTACTGTAGTCATCTGATTTTTTTATTCTTATTCATAATTTAACTTTTTTCACAGTTCAGGTTCATCATCACCGTGAATCAGTTCTATAAACTCGTCTTTGTCAATATTTCCAAAATAATCAGTTACATCAATATCTTTCAATTTTTCAATGATATCTTCTCTCTCATATCTGATTCCGTTCATTAATTCTTCAAGCTTAGCTATCGGCTCTTTCCCAAAGAAATCACCATAGACCTTAAATTCATTTACAAAACCTTTCTCAACATAAATTCTCAAATCGATTTCACCGGCAGCAAATCTTCTTGTTCTTTTGATATTGAATTTGGGTGAACGGCCAAAATTCCAGTCCCAGCTATCATATTTTTCTTCCTTCAACTGATGCACAGCTTTCCACTCATCCTCAGTCAAATGATATGTTTCAAAATCTTCAACCCCCTGAAATAAACCTTCGAGCAGCATTTTTCTAAATTCTTCTATCGAAATTTTATCATTTAGAAATTCAGAAATATTTGCAACCCGACTTCTGACTGATTTATGACCTTTTGATTCAATTTTATTCATCTTCACATTCAGTGCGTTGACAACCTCTCCCAAATCTGAATTGAATAAAAGTGTGCCGTGACTCAACATTCTCTTTCCGTTTGTGAACTGAGCAGTGCCCGAAATTTTTCTTCCGTCAACTTCAATATCATTTCTGCCTTTGAGCTCTGCATTCAAACCAAGATCCTGTAAAACTTTAATAACCGGAGCCGTGAAATTCTTAAAATTATTGATACTCTTAATATCATGATTGGTATGAAAACTAAAATTCAGATTTCCCAAATCATGATAGACAGCCCCGCCACCCGACAAACGACGAACTACACGAATATTCTTCTCATTCACATAGTCATAATTTATTTCCTCAAGTGTATTCTGGTAACTTCCTATAATAATCGATGGACGGTTGATATAGAACAAAAGATAGTCATTGTCCGGACTAAAATTTCTGAGCATATACTCTTCAAGAGCTATATTAAGATGAGGATTATTATTCCCCTCATTCTCTACAAAAATCATATGTTTTATTTTTTTCAAATTTAGTTAAATTATGTTTGTTTTCCTAAAACTGAATAACTGATTTATTCTTGATTTTCATTGAAAGTTTTATATTTTTGTCCTCATTATGAACCACAAAGTACATCATAATTCAAGATACTGGATCTTGGTATTTTCAATTTCAGGACTTGTGTTTTTTGTCTTTTATTATATGCTCAAACTAAATTTATTCCCTGCATTGAGAGAGATTATTCCATTTTGGCATAAGTTAATTCCGGTATTGAAGAAAATAACATTATGCTGTTTTTTGTTGATGATGGTTCTTGTCATTGGCAAAATTATCAATCGGTTCATACATACTCAGATTCATTCAGAAGGAGATAAATACAATCTGCTCAGAGTCAACAAACTTACTACTGTGATTTTTCTTCTCTTCGTTGCAGCCTCATTTATGTTTGACAACCTGTACACTACAGTTGTCAGTCTGGGTTTAATCTCATTGATTCTCGGTTTTGCACTTCAGGCACCGATTACCTCATTTATTGCCTGGCTCTATATTGTATTCAGAAGACCCTACAAAGTCGGAAATCGCATTCAGATAAACGGTATGCGCGGCGATGTACTCGAAATCGGCTATCTCGATACCAAAATGACTGAAATCAGTGGAGATTATGTGATGAATGACCGAAAAACCGGGAGAGTTGTTTACTTTCCAAACAGCCTGATTCTCAAAGAACAACTCATCAATTATTCAGGTCCTCAGGTTCCTTTTATATGGAATGAAACCGCCATACAAATTGCGTACACCAGTGATTTGAACTTTGTGAAAGAATGTCTGATGGAAGCAACACTGAAAGATTTTGAACAGAGATATCCCAAAAAAGATGTAAAAATCAGAAAAAGATGGTATCCCGAAGTTTATTTCAGAGTTAACAGTTTTGCCTGGCTCGAAGCTGTTATATCCTATCCTGTCGAACCAAATGACACCACAGGAAGGAGAACCAGAATTCTCACAAGTGCACTGCCGTTACTGAATGCTCAACCCGACAAAGTTCAGTTTCCTGAAGGAAGTTTGCGTTAATAAAGACTATTCCTCACCCTGACTATGGTCGTAACGATTTTTAAATTCCCATTTAATTCGTTCGATTTTTTCTTCAACTGTTTTCTTCAAACCTTCTCTGTAATATTCAAGGTTTCCGGTTACACCCGCATTTGAAGTACCAATAATCCTGGCAGCAAGCAAACCTGCATTTTTTGCTGCATTCAGGGCAACGGTCGCTACCGGTATTCCGTTGGGCATCTGAAGAATTGACAAAATAGAATCCCAGCCGTCAATAGAATTTGAAGATTTTATCGGAACACCAATCACCGGTAGCGGTGTAAGTGAGGCTATCATTCCCGGCAAATGAGCTGCACCACCGGCACCTGCAATA
>CAYFWH010000203.1:0-3090 GCA_964346785.1 uncultured Weeksellaceae bacterium
AGGACTTATGTGTAATCCATCACATTTATCAAAGGAGTTTTGTGTAAATTATCACATTTATCAAAGGACTTTTGAAATTTCAATAAAGATAAGAAGTCAATTATTCAGAATTATTTTCTTCTTATTTGTTCTTTCTCCTCTTCTAATTAAAAATAAAAAATCCCGCAGCGAAAACTGCGGGATAAATCTGTTATTATGAAAAATTTTATCTTCCGATATAAGTCTTTAGAATCTTGCTTCTCGAAGTATGTTTTAGTCTTCGGATTGCTTTTTCTTTGATCTGACGAACTCTTTCTCTTGTCAAATCAAAGGTTTCGCCGATTTCTTCGAGCGTCATCGGGTGCGCGCCGTTCAGACCAAAGTAAAGACGAATCAAATCCGCTTCTCTCGGAGTCAGCGTCTGGAGTGATCTTTCTATTTCTATTCTTAGTGACTCAATCATCAAATCACCGTCAGGGCTTGGAGATTCGCCGGTATTCAGAACATCATAGAGATTTGAATCTTCACCTTCAACCAAAGGGGCATCCATAGAAACATGACGACCCGAGTTCTTCATCGACTCTTTCACATCAGATTCTGACATGTCGAGCAGTTCAGAAATTTCTTCAGGTGAAGGAGCTCTTTCGTGTTCCTGCTCCAAAGTTGCATATGCCTTGTTGATTTTATTGATTGAACCGATTTTGTTCAATGGTAAGCGGACAATTCTGGATTGCTCTGCCAAAGCCTGGAGAATAGACTGTCTGATCCACCAAACCGCATAAGAAATAAATTTAAAACCTCTGGTTTCATCAAATCTTTGTGCAGCTTTTATCAATCCCAAATTTCCTTCGTTGATCAAATCCGGTAAACTCAGTCCCTGGTTTTGGTATTGTTTGGCTACCGAAACAACAAAACGAAGATTGGCTTTGGTCAGTTTCTCGAGCGCCAGTCTGTCACCGGCTTTGATTTTTTGTGCCAACTCAACTTCTTCGTCAGCTGTAATTAAATCAACTTTCCCAATTTCTTGCAAATATTTATCCAGTGAAGCAGTTTCTCTGTTGGTTACCTGCTTCGTGATTTTTAGTTGTCTCATTCTGTATCGTTAGTTATTTATTAAATTAGACTCGCACTATATATACGGAGAAAATGAATGAAATGTTACAAACTATTGTGAAAAAAAATTAATCCGGCAGATTCAAAGCAATTTTTCATGAATTTTATAGAGCTATGAGGAGTCTAATTTATTTTCTTCAGAAAAGTGAAATTTTATATTTTCTCATAAAACACAAGTTTCTGATTATAAAAAATCTTAAGACAGCAATAAGGATTGGTGAATTATGCAGGTTAGAATTTCAAAAAATGATTTATTCATTTTTCATCAGAAAAAACAATGGTATATTATTTTTCAGAATATAAATGGTATCGCTGTCTGCATTTTTCCAGAGAAGATAAGGTCTTTCCAAATCCCTGAGTGTAGCTCTGTTTTCAGAATTAGTCCCGGATTTCAAAAACAAATTTTTATAAATTGAAGAATCATTGTTGAAAATATCTGAATCAGTCAGTAAAAGTTCTGCATCTGTCTTTAGGTAGTAAGGGTCGTTAATTCTAAGTGAACCATCTCGCTCCAGTGTCCAGTCAATTTTATAAGGATGAATGACTGTGGTTTTTTCAACATAAATTTTTGAGCTGTTCAGAACAAATCGAACCATAAATATCAAAGCAATGAAAACTGAAAAAATTAACAGCCAGTATAATTTTTTCCAGTGCTTATTGTATTTGTTGTTTTGATTCAATTTGTCGGTTTTGAAATAGGAAACAAAAATACATAAATTTTGGACAGTAGTTGTTTGGAGTTATTAAGTGTCAAATCTTGAAAAATGGCTAAATTTGCAACTTCAAACACGAAATCATGCAATATCACCACAGAGAGATTGAAGTCAGATGGCAAAAATACTGGGAAGAAAATAAGACTTTTAAAACAACTAATAACTCTGAAAAGCAAAAATGCTATGTGTTGGATATGTTTCCTTATCCGTCCGGAGCCGGGTTGCATGTCGGTCATCCGTTAGGTTACATTGCATCAGATATTTACTCGCGTTACAAAAGACTGAAAGGTTTCAATGTTTTGCATCCGATGGGTTATGATTCGTTTGGATTGCCTGCCGAGCAGTATGCGATTCAAACCGGACAACATCCTTCAATTACAACCGAGGTTAATATAAAAGGTGGTGTGGACAAACAGGGTAATCACATAGAAGGTTATGAGAAACAACTGAAAAAACTTGGTTTTTCTTATGACTGGGACAGAGAGTTTCGCACTTCAGACCCGTCATATTATCGTTGGACTCAATGGATTTTCATTCAGTTATTCAATTCTTATTACGACAATGATAAAGACAAAGCTTTGCCGGTATCTGAATTAATTAAAACTTTTGAAAAAGAAGGAAATGCCGGAATTAATGCTTCGTCAGATGATGATACGCCTGTTTTTACAGCCGAAGAATGGAAAGCATTTTCAGAAAAAGAGCAACAGGAAATTCTGTTGAAATACAGACTTACCTATCTTGCAGAAGCAGAGGTGAACTGGTGTCCCGGGCTGGGAACTGTTCTGGCAAATGATGAAGTGGTCAACGGATTGTCTGAGAGGGGAGGATTTCCGGTTATCAGAAAAAAGATGACTCAATGGATGATGAGAATTACCGCCTATGCGGACAGATTGTTAAACGATCTTGAAAAAATTGATTGGCCAACGCCTGTGAAAGATGCTCAGACATATTGGATAGGGAAGGGTCAGGGGGCTCAGCTTGAATTTGAAATTCATAATTCAGATTCGAAAATTTCTGTTTTCACAACCCGCCCGGATACTCTCTTTGGAGTGTCTTATCTATGTCTTGCACCCGAACATTCTTTGGTGAAAGAGCTTGTTACAACTGACAGAAAAGATGCGGTGCTTGCTTATATTGAACAAACCTCGAGGCGCTCAGAAAGAGAAAGAATGGCTGATGTGGATAAGGTCAGCGGTGAGTTTATCGGTGCATATGCGATTCATCCGTTAACCGGAAAACAAATTCCAATCTGGATTGGAGATTATGTTTTGTCGGGATACGGCAC
>CAYFWH010000204.1:0-3015 GCA_964346785.1 uncultured Weeksellaceae bacterium
CCAAAGTTCCGATGAATAACAGAATTTTCAATTCATTTGAAGTTTCTCATGCCTACCTTTCTTCCTATACAGTAAATGGAGTACAGTCAAATCCAAATTATTTTATGGATCCGTTTGCAAGAGATTTGAATGACAACTTTTATTCAAAAAACATCTACGGAACTGTGAATATGATTGAGTCTTTCTCGCCGCTTATCGGTGTGGACATGACATTCAGAAACAACTTTCAGATGAGAGCTCAATACAACCGCGACCGAATGGTTTCTATGAGTTTGAGCAATTATACACTGACCGAAGATTATGGAACTGAATATGTACTGGGACTTGGTTATGTAATCAAAGATTTGAAATTCAAAATGAGATACCAGGGCAAGAGCAAAACATTCAAAGGCGACATGAATTTCAGAGCCGATGCCAGATTAAGAGACAGTGAAACCAGAATCAGAAGAATTATCGAAGGAGATGCATAGGTGACCGGTGGTCAAAAACTACTATCGGTACAGTTTACTGCTGACTATGACTTCAGCAAAAACTTTAACCTGAAATTCTTCTGGGATCAGATGGTATCTAAATATAAAATATCAACCGCCTACCCTATTTCAACTATCAGGGCAGGATTGAGTTTAACATTGACATTTGGAAATTAAAAGTTTATTATAAAAGTTTAAATAGAGTTATTATGAACACTCCACAGGAATTAAAGTACAGCAAAGACCATGAGTGGGTAAGAGTTGAGGGAAACCAAGCCTACATCGGTATTACAGATTTCGCACAGGATCAGCTGGGTGACATAGTTTATGTTGACATCAGCGTACAGGAAGATGATGAAGTATCTACCAACGAAGTTTTCGGTTCTGTCGAAGCAGTAAAAACAGTATCGGATTTATTTATGCCGATTTCAGGAAAAATCATCGAAATCAATGAAATACTTGACGGTGAGCCTGAGAAAATCAATACGGACCCTTATGGCGATGGCTGGATTATCAAAGTAGAAATTTTGAATTCTTCTGAATTAGACGAACTACTGGATGCAGCAGCTTATCAGGAAATTACAGACTAAAAAAGGCAGTAATTACTTTAGGGCGCTCTTCTGGTTTTATACCGTATTTTTGCTGGTCATAACACTTTTACCCGGCGAATTAATACAGTCTGAATCTGAGGGATGGCTAAAGAGTTTTAATTTCAAAAATGGAGACAAAGTGATTCATTTTGCTTTGTTCTTCATTTTTACAATTCTTATTTATTTATCAGGCGTTCTGAAAAAAGGAAACCTCATTTGGATTGTACCCATTTCAGTCGGAATTTTTATTGAAATTCTGCAACATCTGATGGCTATGGGAAGGACATTTGACTTCTATGATATTTTGGCTAATTCGACCGGAATTCTTATTGCTTACTTCCTATTCGTTAAAAAACTGTAAATGTGTTTATTAACATTCTATTTAAACAAAGTATTTAATTGTGTTTCTTTTAATTTTTAACTTTTTTACTATATGAAAAAACTTCTTTTATTACTGATTCCTTTTCAGTTAATCGCACAAATTCCGGATTACTATCTCGGTGTAGATTTCACCAAAACCGGAAGCGAACTCGAACAGGAACTCAGCGGACTTGTCATTGCGACACATTCACATGAATTGATCTATACACCCGAAGTTTGGGATGCACTGAAATTAGCTGATCTCAACCCAGATAATAATGATAATGTTTTACTGATTTATGGCTATAATGACACCAGTGAAGTATGGAGTGAGCAAAGATCCAGAAACAAAAACGAAAGTTGTCATTCGAGTAATTGCAACGGTAAATGGGTAAGAGAACATACTTATCCCAAATCACTCGGAAATCCTAATTTGGGAACATCAGGCCCCGGCTCAGACGCACATCACATCAGAGCAATAGATAACCAGAAAAACAACAGTCGTTCAAATCGACCTTTTGCTGAAGGTTCAGGTGCAGCTTCTTATATCACTTCAAATGGAAATTTTTATCCGGGCGATGAATGGATAGGCGATGTAGCGAGAATGATGATGTACATGCATATCAGATACCTTGAAAGAACTCCTGCAAATGTCGTGGGTAGCGGTCCAAATACTTACAACAGTGAAATGCCCGATATTTTTCTTGAATGGAACGCAGCCGATCCGCCGACAGAAATTGAATGGGTCAGAAATTTAGTGCTTGAAGATATGCAGGGAAACAGAAATCCTTTTATCGACAATCCTTATCTGGCAACCATTATCTGGGGTGGTCCTGATGCTCAAAATAACTGGCCAAATATGGGGCTGACAAAAATCGAAGAAACCAAAACAGAGATTTTCCCAAATCCCGCCAAGTCTCATATCACCATCAAATCTAATAAAGAAATTGATTCGGTTTCCATGTACACAATAACCGGCTCTGAAATCTTCAGTAATAAAATCTTTAGCAATGACAAACTGAATGTTTCAAATATGAATCCAGGTACTTATTTGGTGCTGATTTACTACAAAGACAAAACCAAAGAGTCTAAAAAAATTATTGTCAGTCGTTGAACTGAAACTGTCCGGACTTAAATATTCCGTACAGTTTTTTTATTTGTTTTCAAAATATCAATTTAATGATTGCATAATTATAAACCTGCAATACACGGATTTTTTACAGCTTTTCTCTATAGATTGTGTTAAAATCATCATCTTTGCAGACAAATTTGAATTATGGCAGTTCTTAAACCTTCAACCCCAAAAGGCACCCGTGATTTTTCGGCTGAGGAAGTCAGCAAAAGACAGTATATCATTGACATTATTCGTCATCAGTTTCAGCTATACGCCTATGCACCGCTTGAAACTCCATCTTTTGAAAATCTTTCCACACTTACCGGAAAATATGGTGAAGAAGGCGACCGCCTGATTTTTAAAATTCTGAATTCGGGTGATTATCTTTCTAAAGTTGATGAGAAATTACTGAAGTCAAAAGACTGTTTGTCAATTACGCCAAAAATTTCTGACAACGCTTTGAGATATGATTTGACCGTAC
>CAYFWH010000205.1:0-1612 GCA_964346785.1 uncultured Weeksellaceae bacterium
TTTGACACATCTATATTTTCATTCATCCGGCGAAGTCCCATCACAAAAGTCTCTAAGCCGTATGCAATTCTGTTCGCTGCGGAATTACAATGGATTGACACAAAAAGGTTGGCGTGATTTCTATTGGCTATACCGGCTCTTTCCCATAATTCCAGAAAAACATCGGTCTTTCGGGTGTAAATTACTTTTACATCCTTGTATTTTTTTTCTATTAATTGCCCAAACTTGAGAGATACATCCAATACAATATCTTTTTCGTCCTGAACCACACCTCTGGCACCTGCATCTTTTCCTCCGTGTCCTGGATCGATTACAACCACAAAATTTGGTTTTTTTTGTGCATTAACTAAAGTCGCTCCCAGCGTGATAATCAATATACTAATGAAAATTTGTTTGTAAATCCTTGTTAATCCCATTATTCAGCCACAATTTTTGTTTACTTTTGAAACGATTTAGCGCAAAAATAAGTATTTAGTTTGCAAAAAAGTTTTTTTAAATATCTAATTATAACTTTTTTTCTACTGTTTATCAACATTCTGACCTTTGGACAGGAAACAGAAGTCGTTGTTAAAGAGAAAGAGGATACAGAGATAATTAATGATAGTGTGCATATTGAAGTCGCAAATGAAGAGCGACTCGAAGATATATTGGTATATGATTCAGATGACCAAGTGCATCGGTGGAAAAATAAAATGAGTTACCTGCTCAGAAATGCGGTAATCAGATATACCGATATGGAAATTAATGCTGATTATATAGAAATAAACTGGGATACCGGAGATGTGTTTGCTGATGGAAAAAGAGATTCAATCGGAATGATCACCGAGCCAACTATCTTTAAACAGGCAGGTAATGAATATGAACAACACAGTTTTAAATTTAATTTTAAAACCAAAATCGGTGTAGCTTATAATGTGAGAATCAAAGAAGGTGAAGGTGTTTTAATCGGTGGTATTGTCAAAAAAGCAAATGACAGTATTATGTATGTCAAAGGTGCGGATTATACTACTGACACCTATTTTATAGATAAGAAAACCAATGAACCTGATTATGTACTCAGAACCAGCAGGGCAAAATACATCGACGGTGAAAATAAATCGATGATTACCGGTCCTATCAATATGAGGATTTATGATGTGCCAACACCGCTGACTTTACCTTTTTCATATATACCACTTGGTGAAAATCGTTCTGCCGGAATAATTATTCCATCTTTTGGTGAAAGAACAGATGTTGGTTTTTATCTTGAAGGAGGCGGGTTTTATCTGCCAATTGGTGAATATTTAGATTTGTCGGTAACCGGAGAGTTATATACCAAAGGCAGCTGGGGTACCCATGTAAATTCGACCTATCGAAAAAGATATAAATTCAGAGGAAGTTTCAGGTTTGATTATGAAAATAGAATTACAGGTATTAAAGGTCTTGATAATTACAATCACATGACCAATTACAGACTGAACTGGAACCACTCTCAAGACCCGAAGGCTAATCCGAATCTGATTTTTTCTGCAAATGTCAATATGAGCAGTTCTCAATATTTCAGACAAAGTATCAACAATACCAATATCATCAATGGTGATGTTTATACCAATTCAACTTCATCTTCAGTTTC
>CAYFWH010000205.1:1622-2982 GCA_964346785.1 uncultured Weeksellaceae bacterium
TCCACATTCTCCTTTTTCACTTTCGGTAGTTGCCTCGCACCCTCAGTACAACACCCACAGTTCCGGAGAGCCGGCAAGTATGCAGTTTGTATTGCCACAACTGACTTTCAATATGAGCAGAATCTATCCGTTTGCACCCAAAGCAGGAAGTAAAAAAGGTTTGATTAAAAACCTTGCTGTGGGTTATAACATGAATTTGGTTAACAATATAAATACCAATGAGGATGATGCTTTCACTTCCAGAATGTGGGATGAGGCAAAAAATGGTGCAAGACACAGATTTGATTTTACAACAGGAGCAACACTCGGGAGTTATTTTCCGGTTTCATTCAATGCGTCCTATGATGAAGTCTGGTATATGAAAACTTATGAGAAGGAATTTGATGCTGCCGAAAATCAAGTGATAACCAGAGATATCAACGGATTTGATTCTTATCGTACCTTCAATATGGGAATGAGTATCTCCACCAATTTATACGGTACTTTTATTTCCAAAAAAGAAGATGCAATGATCAAGGGTATCCGCCATGTGATTTCTCCAACTGTCGGTTTGAGTTACAGACCTAACTTTGGATCTGATGAATGGGGTTATTATGATTATTATCGAGGTGCAGACGGAAGAAAAGTATTGTATTCAAGATTTGACGGTGGTGTTTTTGGCGCACCGTCAACGGGAGAAAGTGCAGCATTGAATTTTGGTTTGAGAAACAATCTGGAAATGAAGGTTCGGTCAAAAACCGATTCAACAGGATATGAGAAGATTAAGATTTTTGAATACCTCGACATCACTTCTTCGTATAATATGGCAGCAGAGGAATTTAAACTTTCACCAATCGGTGTTTCGGGTATGACCCGTTTGTTTAACCAGAAATTGAATCTTCAGTTCAGGGCTTCGTTTGATCCGTATAAAATCAGATTTGAAGACGGTATGGATTCAGGGACAAGAATCAATAAACTCGGAGCAATGAGACTGACCAATTACAGTGTGAATTTTGGATATAGTTTTGATAACAATACTTTCGGAAAAGGTTTTGACTCAAATAAATACAACAGAAGAGGAGATGTGAGAAACGAGAATTTCTATTTTGATGAATACGATTATGCTCATTTTTCAATTCCGTGGAGACTCGGACTCGATTTCACACATAATTACAGCAGAGGAACGATGAAAAAGGGAACCAATACAACGGTAGTTGCTATCAGTGCATCGGTTTCACCATCGCCGTACTGGAGTTTAAGTACTTCCACTTCTTATGATTTCAGATCCAAAAAACTATCTGAAGCCAGGATTTCTTTCAACCGTGATTTGAGAAGTTTCACACTGAATTTCTCATGGGTTCCTTTTGGTATGTATAACACC
>CAYFWH010000206.1:0-2463 GCA_964346785.1 uncultured Weeksellaceae bacterium
TGAAGATTCTTGATCATAAGAGGTTAATTAAACTCGGTAATGTAAATTAATAGAAAATCTCCTGAAATGGAGCTTTTTTATTTCAAATAGTTTGAGGGAAACTTTTTACAATGCTTCACCGTCTTCAGTGTAATATTGAAAAAGGAAATTGTAGAATGGGAATCTTGTTTTATGAATTTTTTCTACCTCATCATAAATTGTCCGTCTGAGTTTTTCAATATCATTTTTATCAAAGGCCGAAATAAAAATAGCCGGATAATTCAAATTTGCCATCCAACTTTTTTCGAGTATTTCCTGAGGAACTTTTCCTTTTTTTGAATCTTCTTCATTCAGTGAGAAATTATCTACTTTATTAAATACCATCAGACCCGGTTTACCTGAACACTCAATTTCGTTTAGAATTTGTTCAACCGAATTGATATGGTCTTCAAATCCGGGATGTGATATATCTGCCACATGAATCAGAAAATCTGCTTCTCTGACTTCATCCAGTGTTGATTTGAAAGATTCAACGAGTTGTGTCGGCAATTTTCTGATAAAACCAACTGTATCAGTCAACAGAAACGGCAAATTGCCAATCACCACTTTTCTTACAGTTGTATCAAGAGTTGCAAAGAGTTTGTCTTCTGCAAAAACCTCAGATTTGCTCAAAGCATTCATCAGAGTTGATTTGCCGACATTGGTATAACCAACCAAAGCTACTCTCACAAGCTGACCTCGATTACTTCTCTGTGTAGCCATTTGTTTGTCAATAGACTTTAGTTTTTCTTTCAGTAAAGTAATCCTGTCCCTGATAATTCGACGGTCAGTTTCAATTTCAGTTTCACCCGGTCCTCTCATTCCGATACCACCTCTTTGTCTTTCTAAGTGAGTCCACATACCGGTCAGTCTGGGCATAAGATATTCGTATTGTGCGAGTTCTACCTGGGTTCTGGCATAAGAAGTTTGAGCCCGTTGTGCAAAAATATCAAGTATAAGCTGCGTGCGGTCAATAATTTTCTGATTGGTTTGCCGCTCAATGTTTTTTAATTGCGAAGGAGTAAGCTCATCATCAAAAATAATTGTGTCAATTTCATTTTCTTCAACAAAAGCAGAGATTTCATTTAATTTACCACTGCCCACAAAAAATTTAGAATCGGGTTGATCAAGTCTTTGGGTGAATTTCCCAACCACTTCTGCCCCCGCTGTATAAGCCAAAAACCTTAGCTCTTCCAAATATTCGTTAAGTTTTTCTTCTGATTGATTTCTTGTTATTAAACCAACCAAAATGACTCTTTCGTACTGTGCTTCTTTCTTTTCTAACATATTCGTTGCAAAGATAAAGGCTGTAATTGAAATAATTTGGATTAAATTTGTGAAAATATTTTTTAAAATTAAATTAATCAAGATGAAAAAACTTTTTATTTGTGTACTTGCAGTTTCTTTTTTTGGAATGGCTGAGGCTCAGGTTAAAACTCCTCAACCGAGTCTCTTCACAGAAGTTGAACAAATGGTTGGTCTGACAGAGATTGAAATTGAATATTCACGACCCAATAAAAACGGAAGAGAAATTTTTGGAAACCTTGTGCCTTTTGATAAAATATGGAGAACAGGCGCAAATAAAAATTCTACAATCGAGTTCAAAGATGATGTAACAATTGAAGGACAGAATGTTAAAAAAGGTAAATATGCAATTTTCACCAAACCGGGTGCAGATTCATGGGAAATTTACTTTTATTCAGACAACGAAAACTGGGGAAATCCTGCGAAATGGGAAGAGTCTAAGATTGTAGCTAAAGTGAATTCAAAAGTGAATATACTTCCTTTCACAGTAGAATCTTTTACAATCTCGCTCGATGATCTGACTTATAATTCGGCACAGCTGAGAATTTCATGGGACAATGTAATGGTTGAAACTAAAATCATCACACCAACCGATGCAAAAGTTCAAAAATCAATTGATGAAACACTTGGCGGAACACCTAAATCCGGAGACTATATTGCAGCTGCAAATTTTTATTTCAGCAGTGGAAAAGATATTCAGAAAGCAAAAGAATGGATGGATCAGGGAATGAAAATGAATGAAAAACCGGCTTTCTATCAGATTTATCAACAAGCTTTGATTCATCAAAAAGCAGGTGATAAGAAGAGTGCTCTCAATCTTGCCAATCAGGCTTTGGAATCTTCAAAAGCAGCGGGCAGTGATGATTATGTGAAGCTTTGTACTGACTTGATTCAGTTATTGAAATAAAAACATTATTTTCATATAAAAGTGCAGTTGATCCTGCACTTTTTTTATGCCGTTAAATCGTGATTAAAACCTGTTTGTGACTAAATCCATATGTTTGCAAATTCAATTTTTTAAAAATAAAAGTCATAAATGCAGACCGGATTCAAATTGTTTTTAACTATTTTTCTAATTACTTTATCAGGTCTTTTCGGACAGGAAGGCGGACCGCCTATGCTCACCGATGATGCCAGGGT
>CAYFWH010000206.1:2473-2920 GCA_964346785.1 uncultured Weeksellaceae bacterium
AGCTGATTACAAAGAATGGTAACTCAATACTTCATTTAATTTATCAGTTACTGAAAACAATACAGTTTTATCTATTCCGCATCTTGATTTGAATTATGGTATTTTGCCTAATTTACAATTAAAAATAGAAGCTCCGCTGTTGCTTGATTTCAGAAAAGGAGATTCATCAAAAACCGAGATCGGTGATGTAATAGCCGGTGTGAAATATCGTTTTTTGGATGAAGAAAAACATCTGGTTTCAGCTGCAACTTTTCCGCAATACACACTCAACAACACCAGAGGTTTTTTTCTGCCCGTCTTTATAGAAAAGACATTTAATCAATTTCTTTTAGGAGCAGGTGTTGCTAATTTTTGGGGTGAAGATGGAAGAGACCATCACGAATTTGGCTTTTTGACAGGTTACCGCACAACTGAAAAATTACATCTGATGCTTGAATATTACAGTAT
>CAYFWH010000207.1:0-2868 GCA_964346785.1 uncultured Weeksellaceae bacterium
GAAAAATTCAAAAGGATCAATCCCTCTCTTATTGCTTTGTGCTTTTGATGAAAAATTATTGATGCTAACCACTGCATTAACAGTCTTTTGAGATGCCGATACGAAATCAGGAACATTCGCCGTATAATTTCCGTTGTAATCTACAAACTGAAAATCACCTTTATTGTGATTCGAATTTGTAATTAAAGAATCATTGTTGAAATTTGAATTTGAAGAAAAATAATTGATTGCCAAAACTGCAAAAGCCGCACTGAAAAGTCCAACCATCATATATCCCAAATACTTTTTCATAAAATTTGTTTTTAATTTTTCACGAATTAATTAATCAAATTTAATACCAATGAAATGAGATTCACAAACTGTTTAACTGTGTTTTAACAAATATTATCAGAACTTTAAAGGATTAACAGCTGCTCTGCGTCTTAGTATATTTGAATTTCTTAATTTTGCTGAAATTTTTTAAGAATTAAAATCTAAATGAATGTAATCCGGATAGCACTTTTGTCAGTTTTTTTAATCAGTCTGTCATCCTGTTCCTATTTTCAGTCAAAAAAGAAAGAAGTGACCGAAGACACCTTTATTTTTATACGAACCGGTGCAAACTTTGATGAAGTAATTGATTCCTTGACCGGAAAATTAAATGATATTGAATCTTTTAAATCTTATGCAATTTCAAAGAGTTATAATTCAAAAATAAAAGCCGGAAAATTCAAATTACTTAAAACTGACACCAACGAAGAACTGGTTAACAGGCTGATGATTGGAAATCAGGAGCAAATCCCGGTTTTGATTGGAAATGTTCCGACAATTTTTCATCTCGCCGGAAGAGTTTCAAAAAAAATTGAAGCCGATTCGGCACAAATCGTTCAGGCAATTGTCGATTACGGATTGAAGCACGACCCGGAACTAAATCCTGAAACGGTCAAAATGTATTTTCTGCCCAATACCTATAATTTTCTGTGGCCAACCACAGGTGAACAATTTGTCGAAAGAATGATTACTGAATTCGACAAAGTCTGGACTACCGAAAGACAACAAAAAGCAGATGAATCGGGACTGAGTATGCTTGAGGTTTTCACTCTGGCGTCCATCGTACAAATGGAATCTTCAAAACCCGATGAACAACCGAGAGTGGCTCAGGCTTATTTGAACCGACTCGAAAGAAATATGAAGTTACAGGCCGATCCGACTTCGGTTTATGCTTATAAAATGCAAAACGGATTTGATGAAATCATACAGAGAGTGGTTGGAAAACATCTCTCCACACCTTCAGATTACAACACCTATAAAGTCAACGGACTACCACCTGCACCGATTTGTTTGCCAAATCTATCAGCGGTAGATGCGGTTTTAAATCCTGAAGAACATTCCTATATTTATTTTTGCGCTGACCCCGACCGACCAGGTTATCATTCATTTACAAGCTCTTATGCAGAACATCAAAAAAATGCTGCGAAATACAGAAAGTGGCTGAATGAACAGGGAATTAAATAAGTCTTTTAATTATTCATCTTTTCCCGAAATCTCCTTTTCTTTACTGAGCTGAAGAATTCCAAGTTTTTCGATTGCAGATTGTACCGTTTTCACGCCATCGAATCTCAGCATTAGCGTTTCATTTTCATCTTTTGATTTGGCTTCTTTTTGTTTGAATTGCCCAAGTCTGGGGTTTTCCTGAAGTGTATTCAAAATATGAATGAATTTTTCTGACTGAAAATATGCAGAATGTGGTTTGTTTACAAAATAGGAAAGCATAACTCCGTTTTTCAAAACCAATCTTTCAAAACCGAGTTCTTTTGCCATCCACTTCAGCTTCATACTTTCAAGTAAGTTACTGACCTCCTTGGGATAATCACCAAAACGATCAATCAGATTTTCTTCAAAAACCCTGAGCTCTTCCTGATTTTCAATCTGTGTCAAATCAGTATAAAGAGCAAGTCTTTCTTCTACATTGTTGACAAAATCATCCGGAATCAAAACCTGCAAGTCTGTATCAATCTGCACTTCTGACACGAATATTTTATCTGCGGTTTCTTCCCCTGCAAACAAATCTTTGAAATCAGTTTCTTTTAATTCCTCAATTGCTTCGTTCAGAATTTTCTGATAAGTATCAAAACCAATTTCAGAAATAAACCCGGATTGTTCGGCACCCAGTAAATTTCCGGCACCTCTGATTTCCAAATCCTTCATTGCAATATTGAAACCCGATCCCAAATCAGAAAATTGCTCAATCGCCTGTAGTCTCTTTCTGGCTTCGTTAGTCAGTGCAGCAATCGGAGGAGAAATCAGATAACAAAATGCTTTGCGGTTACTTCTGCCCACTCTTCCTCTCATTTGGTGTAAATCTGCCAAACCAAAATTTTGTGCCTGATCAATGATAATCGTATTTGCATTTGGGACATCCAAACCATTCTCAACAATGGTAGTTGAAACCAAAATATCGTATTTTCCTTCCATGAAATCAAGGACATTTCTTTCCAGATCTTCACCTTTCATCTGACCATGACCAATTGCTATTTTTGCATCCGGAACCAATCTTTGCAACATCCCAGAAACTTCCTTGAGTGTTTCAATTCGGTTGTGAATCACAAAGACCTGACCGCCTCTCTGTAATTCATAAAAAACGGCATCACGAATCTGTTCTTCGTTAAATCCAATTAGTCGGGTATCAATCGGCTGACGGTTTGGCGGCGGCGTTTTGATAATAGACAAATCACGGGCAGCCATCAGCGAAAATTGTAAAGTTCTCGGCATTGGAGTTGCAGTCAGAGTCCGTGTATCCACATTTGACCTGAGTGTTTTCAGTTTGTCTTTCACACTCACACCAAACTTGTGTTCTTCGTCCACAATGAACAATCCAAAGTCTTTGTA
>CAYFWH010000208.1:0-2804 GCA_964346785.1 uncultured Weeksellaceae bacterium
GCTCAGTTCCCATTCCGCTTTGAGCCAGTGCATCGACATTACTGATGAAATATTGGCCCAGATTTGGTTCTTTTTTGAAAATGCCTTTATTGGTTTCGATTCTCCATTCATTATAGATTTTCTCAAAATCAAGATCAATTTTTTGCCAGGTAGTTTTCAAATTGTCAGCAAGTCTTCTCACCGAAAAATATTGCATCAGATTTTCAATCGGATAAACGATTTTCGAAATTCCGGTTGAGCCATATCTTGATGCAGAGCCTTGTTCAATTTGTCTGAAAATTTCGTTGATAGCTCTCGAGCGCGTTTCTGAACCTGCCGGACTGAATGCATTCAGGTATAAAAATTCGGCAATTTGACTGCTGTAATTTCTGATAAACTTCAAGTTATTGCCATCATTGTTTTCGAAATCATACAGGAACACCTGGTTAAAAGGAATTGAATTATCTTTTGTAATCATTGTTGGAGTAGAAGAGAAACTGCCATATTCAAAATCGATTTCATCTCCTAGTTTGATTTCAAAAATACCATTCATTTCCTTGATACATGCATAAGTATTTGCAAGAACATTGGTCATTTTGGTAGGGTCAGAAAGATTGATTGACGGATCTCTCAAAAATACATCACCCAGCATAAAGTATCCCCAGACTTTAGGATTGGTGATATTATTTCTCCTCAAAATTTCTCTGACGAGATAGGCGGTTTGCAAAAATGAACCTGCACCCGTGCCACCGGCTGTACTGGTTACAATGTGGACTTCTATGATATTTCCTTCTCCTGCGCTTAATGACAAAAGTTCACTGATTGCTTTTTCTAAACGGTCTAATTTTTTGGTTTGAACGGCATGCGAAAAAGCAAGTCTGGAAACGACTCTGATTTGTCCCGCACCATCATTGATTGACATTTGGGTAATTTCGGGTGAATCAGCAGGAAACCATTGCTCTACTGTGCTTTGTCCTTTGATTTCATCCAGAAAATGTCCAACAGTTATATTGGTGGTCGCACTGGTTTGGATGACATCTTCGGGTTTCATAATCGTTCTTCGTTCGTTGACTTCACCCGAATCTGTGTCCAGAGCCAGAAAACGAACCTTGTTGATGTCGTCTTCGTGCTGACTGTGATTTCTGAACCTTTTGAATACATCAACCACAATGTCTGAACCCAAACCGCCCAGTCCTATAATCAGTGTTTTTGGAAATGTTGCCATAGTTATTATTGTTTTTTAGAATAAAGATTTTATAATTAAAATTGTTGCTATAATGAAATAAGACATTAAAATTAAGGTAAAAATACCCAAAACAAATCTAAAAGATGAAATATCGTTCCATGCTTTTCTTGGGAAAGAATAGGAAAGGAAGTTGGTGGTCTTGCCAATATTTTGTCTTTGATGTGTGATTTTCAATTCGTTATTTTCATCCATCTGAATGAATTTATCTCTGCTGTCAGGATCATAATTCACACTTTCCATATTGTCTTCATTGAAACTTGTTTTTGGAAAAAGCACATACCGCATCGATTTGGCAGCAGTAAATTGAAGCGTCACTCCAATGTTGTGGAATCCGATAGTGCTTTTTTCGGTTCCGAACGGAATCAGCCATCTGTTAATCCATGCCATCAAACCGCTTTTTCTCAGTTTGAAATCGGTTGTGATATAGGTTGGATTCAACGCTCTTCTTGAATTTATATTTGGATATTTAAATACGATTGCCGAACCTCGTCTGAATCTTTTCTTTCTGCTGATTGCAATCAGATACCAGCTGAGCAACAAACTTGCAAGCATGCTAATCAGCAACCAGGCACATCTTTGCAGCCATGATTTCTCCTTGATGATATTGACTGTAAGCACAGCCTGTATAGGTCTGTAATATTTGTCATCAACTGTCATTCCTTCAACCGGATCAGCATAAAAATCAATATTTAGCTTATCGGGTATAAAGCAATCACACCATTCACCTCTTGGTTCAATAATCAAATCAATCCAGTCATCTTCTCTGAATTCCATTCTGATGTTTTTGAATATCGCCTTGTAATTATTACTGACCTTGATATTGAAAAACTTAGGGCTAATTGGCTCTCTGGTTTGTTCATCGATTATTCGGCTCGAAATTCTGCCTTCTCTCATCAAATTATCAAGTGAAATATTTCCAAATTCAAGATACTGCATAGGAAGCGGCTCAAGTTTTGGCGGAGGCGGCGGTTTACAGTCACCTGTTTTTTTAATTTTCTTCAAACCTGAACTCTTTCTGAAATAACCTTTCAACTCGCTTTCTATCTTGTAACTGATTTCATTTTTTGTAACCGGAATTGTTGCTCTGAACTTACCATTATCATAAACTGCATTGTAGGTTTTATTGTCCGAAATGATTTTCACATCAGTTTTACGAAGCAGACTTTCAGGTATTTGATTATTTTTCTGATTAATTTCAAAAATAATTTCAACTGAATTATTATCCTTACAAATTCCGTAAGTATTTGAATCTATTAGACTAATATTACCATTTTCAATGGCTAAATTAAATTCTCCGATTTCAGCCTCGACAATTGGATATATTTTCAGATTATCAGGATTTATAGCTTTGTCAAAACAAAATTCAATTTTTGTATTGGCCGGTATTTTACTTAGAACTTCATAGATTCCGGAACTCATAAGACCGAGTTTTTCGGTTGCGTAATCCTGATTGGTGGGCGTACCGAGTTCAGTGAAATTCAATTTTTTTCCGTTCGCAATGATTGAAGTGATTTTAGGAAGTTCACTGAGTGTTTTTGAATCATGATAAATAATTTTAATGTTGCCGACACCCATTTCG
>CAYFWH010000209.1:0-2800 GCA_964346785.1 uncultured Weeksellaceae bacterium
GCAGGCGACAAAGTAGTTCCTTTGTACAATAATGATCCGGTAGATTACACAAAAAAAGTAAATGAGCCAAAAGAAAAAAAGAAAATGAGCGAGTACATTGATATATTGCATAAAGGGCCAACTGATTTGAGGATTTTTCTTTACAATCTCATGAAACAGGTTCCTGATTTACAAAATGATTACCAATATCCTGACCTGGGATTGAAACTGTTTAAAAGTATGCCGATGTTGTTTTTTTGCTGTTATGGCTCTAATGTTTTTATGCACTACGACATCGACCTTGCCAACATACTTCACTTCCACTTTGCAGGTGAAAAGCAATGTATATTGATTTCACCCGATCAGTCAAAATATATGTATAAAATTCCGTATTCTGTTATTTGCAGAGAAGACATTGATTTTGACAATCCTGATTTTGAAAAATGGCCGGCTCTTAAAAATCTAAAACCAATGACTGCGCATTTGAAACACGGTGAAATGCTGTATATGCCCGAAGGATGGTGGCATTATATGAAATATCTTACGCCCGGTTTTTCGATGAGCCTCAGATCTCTCGCACATAAACCCAAATACTTCTCAGAAGCAGTTTACAATGTTTTTGTGATGAGAACTTTCGATAATATTATGCGAAAAATTAAAGGTCAGAAATGGATTGAATGGAAAGATGAACAGGCAATAATCAGGACAAATAAATTAATTGGTACGGTGAGCTAATTTTTTTTGAACCATTTTCAAAAAATGCATCATTAACTATTTCATTTTTTAAAAATAAGTTTAAGTATTTTTTTCTACCAAACCAGTTTTCACTCACAAAATAAGTCCATGTATTGTTAGGGTAATAATTGTATTTATACCACAATTCAGTAATTATTTCTTTTTTTCCTTTTATTCTTTCAGACTGTCTATTTTCAAATTTTTCATCTGTCTGTGATAAAAAAAAAAGGGCATTGAAATCGAAAAATCAATATGCCCTTAATCATCGTTCAGATTATAGTTGGTTACCTAAATGACCTAATAGAAAAATTCACAAGTTTTTATTGCTCGTTTTTCAAAAATCAAAAATATCTCATTTTATCAATTCAAAAAAAAGTCAGGGTTATCATTTTCAGTAAAATGATATTTTCATTAAATTAAAATATAACACAACTAATTGATTATATGGTATTTAACCAATTACGAAAATTTTACTTCAAAGTGTTGTTTTAACAAAAAAAACAATTCTTATAGAGTTAAAACTTTGTTTTTTTTAATAAAAGCAATTAAAAATCAGTAGAAATACAAAAAATTATGCAATAGTAATTTGATGAAATTCTGATTAAATAAACAATTTAAAAAAGATACGCAACCTTTATTTTTTTGAGCGTCTATTAATCAAATACCCTCATTATGCAAAAGCTTATTTTTTTATTTTTTTATTGTTTTCTGGCTTTTTTTATAGTTTGTGAAAGCTTTTTTGAGTCTAATGAAAAAAATTTTGTGAGCAATATTTTTGATTAAAATTCACTTACAAAATGCAATTTCACAGAAGGATATTTCTCAAGACTCATTTGAATACTGAATGAAGAATCAGCTAAAAACACAATCTGGTTAAATTTGTCCCTTGCCAGATGTTTTTGTTTTACGCGTTTGAATTCTTTAAATTCTTCAGATTTTTCATTTTCGCATTCTACCCAGCAGGCTTTATAAATTGAAATTGGTTCATAGTTAACCTTTGCACCATATTCATGTTCCAAACGGTACTGAATAACTTCATATTGTAATGCACCGACTGTCCCTATAATTCTTCGATTGTTATATTCGAGCGTAAATAACTGAGCAACTCCTTCATCCATTAATTGATCTATTCCTTTTTCGAGTTGTTTTGCTTTCAGCGGATCCGCATTGTTAACATACCTGAAATGCTCGGGTGAGAAAGACGGAATACCTTTGAAATTCATTTTTTCACCTTCAGTCAAAGAATCACCTATTCTGAAATTACCGGTGTCATGCAATCCTACTATGTCACCCGCAAAGCTTTCTTCAACCACCTCTTTTTTGTCTGCAAAAAATGCATTTGGGCTACTGAATTTCATTTGCTTTCCATTCCTTACATGAAGATAGTTTTTATTTCTTTCAAATTTACCGGAAACAATTTTCACAAAAGCCAATCTTTCTCTGTGGTTTGGATCCATATTGGCATGGATTTTAAAAACGAAACCACTGAATTTGTCTTCATTTGGCTCAACAATTCTCAAATCGGTTTCTTTGGCCTGTGGTTCGGGTGCAATTTCAACAAAGGCATCGAGTAATTCGCGTACTCCGAAATTATTTAAAGCAGAACCAAAAAAAACAGGTTGCAATTTGGCTTGCATATATTCGACTCTTGAAAATTCAGGATAAACCTCAGTTACTATTTCCAGTTCATCTCTCAAGTTTTCTGCAAAACTTTGTCCAATCATATCTTCCAGAGATGAGCTGTTCAAGTCGTCAAATGAAACTGCATCAGAAATCTTCTGTTTATTGTCAGCACTAAATAATCCAAGGCTTTTTTGATATAAATTATAAATACCCTTAAAATTAGAACCAATTCCAATCGGCCAGCTTAGCGGAGTCAATCTCAAACCGAGTTTCTGTTCTATTTCATCCATTAAATCAAAAGCATCCTTACCCTCTCTGTCCATTTTATTGACAAAAACCAGCATTGGAATATTTCTCATACGACAAACTTCTACCAGTTTTTCGGTCTGTACCTCCACTGCTTTTGCCACCTCTACTATAACGATTCCTGAATCAACAGCAGTCACAGTTCTGCAAGTATCCT
>CAYFWH010000210.1:0-2350 GCA_964346785.1 uncultured Weeksellaceae bacterium
AATTTAAATTTATGCAAGAGATTTCTCGAGCTCAAGTGATTTCGGAAACAAAATATGATTTTCCAAATGTATATGAAGATGAAGATCCTGTTCGAATTCTTCCAGCATAGCCAATGTAACTTTGTAGGTATTACATCCGTCTTCGGGAACAGAATAATCATTGGTAATTTCTCTGATTCTTCTGAATCTCTTACCTTCTTCATCGTGTTCAGCCATCATTTTTGCAATCGGACTTTCGACAGTTTCAAAACGGGGTTTTTCGGGTGTTTTTCCTTTGTCATTTGCAGAAACCATCTTTCTGATGTACGGAAACAAAGTCAATTCTTCCCGTTTCATGTGCATTGACATCTCTGCGGCAGTCTTATTAAATAACTCCTGAACTTCCGCAAGTTCGGGATGTCTTCCTCCGTGAACATTTGTGATTTTCTCTATATATGGCTTAATCTCTGTGATTTTTGAATCACAATATCTGTGATGTTTCTTTTCGATATAATCAGCGAGTAAGTCCAGTGGCCATGAATTATAGTCCGTAGATTTAGATTCCATTTCTGAAAGTGATTTATTTAATTCATCTACAAATTCTTCACTGTCCAGTCCATGACTTTGACAAGCCTCACCAATGGTTCTGTTTCCATTGCAGCAAAAATCGATTGAATGTTTGTTAAATATTGTTGCTGCCTTATAATCGGCTGCCACAACATCTCCTATGATGTCTTTTTCTGTATAGTTCATTTTGTATTTGTTTTAAATTTTTTCTGCTATTATTGCAACTGCATTCATATTGCTTCTGTATTTCCTGAACACTTTTCTCATATCCAGAATTCTTTTCTTTGCCTCGGGATGAGTCAATACATTGAAACCGATCTTTAGCGCCCTCAAAAAGCCTTCATCTTCTATCACCCTACTTCTTTCCAGAAGTAACATTTCAGAGATAAGAACTTTTTTGATTTTGAAACCTTCGGCAATTAAAATCCCTTCCCATTCTTTGAGAGTCAGCGGTCTTGCATTTACTTTTATACTTAGTGCGAGTTGTTTACTGATTTCACCTTTGGCTTCATCATTAATAGAATCAGGCGTTAGACCGAGTTCGTGTATCGCATATAATCCTCCTTTTTTCAGAATCCGGTTTGCTTCTCTGATTATTTCAGATTTTCTATGATCAGCATGCATCGTCAGCATTGCTTCTCCAACCAGTTTATCAACAGAATTCTCTTCGAGTCCGGTATTTGCAGCATTTGATAAGATAAATTTACTTTGATTATTTCCCAGCTTTGAATTCAATCGTTTTACCACCTCCTCATCTGCATCTACGCCGGTGTAAGTTTTTGGTGATTTTGAAATTAAAAATGATGCTGTTTTGCCTATACCCGGCGCAAATTCAACCAAATTATCTTGAGCATCAATATCCAAAGCCTGGATCATTCTTTCAGTCAACTCTCTACCCCCGGGTCTCAAAACCCTCTTTCCCATTTTTGCAAGTAACCAGTGACCTTGTGCTTTTTCGGGATTAGATGTATCCATTGATTTTATTTTTATTTAGACTAATTATATTTAAAGTTCCAAAGTAAGAATTTAAATCATAAAATCAAACAATAAATATCAGTCTAAGCCAATAGTATTAGACCCTGATGTTCTCTGAAATAATGAATTTTGAGGTGAAACAAATGTGCCATACGATTGGCTTGCCATCTGGCTGCTTCAACATTTTGTCCATGAAAATGTTCTTCAAGTGTTTGGTCAAACAAATCAAGCCAGCGGTCAAAATGCTGCATATCAACCGGCAAATGCATATGTGGCACAAAAGGTTTACCGCTATATGTTCTTTCGCCAAGCAAAACAGTTTGCCAAAAACAGTACATTTTCTCAAGATGTTCAGGCCAGCGGTCCTGAATGACTTCATCAAAAATATCTTTGAGTAAATCGTCTTTTCTAATTTTGGAATAAAATGAATCTACCAATAGCTTCACTTGTTCCAATTCCAAAATTTCAACTGTATTTTCCATATTATTTTTTACACAATTTCAAAAGTTAAATGAATCTTGGATTTATGACAAATTTATCCTTTATTCAGTGAGATTAATCTCAATTAAAATACAGTTTTCAGCATATATTTCAGATCGCCTGCAAATGACCAATTATTTACATAATCCACATTAATTTTAACTTTCTCAGGCCAAAGGACTTCATCATTGTATTTTACAGGATTCTGTTGCAGATTTAAAATCTCCTCTTCGTTTCTGAACTTAAGCTGGGCAGGTCCGGTTATTCCCGGTTTAACAGTCAGAATAATCCGATCGTCTCCTTTGAGTAAATCGGCATAACCCGGCACATCGGGTCTTGGTCCCACAAA
>CAYFWH010000210.1:2360-2783 GCA_964346785.1 uncultured Weeksellaceae bacterium
CTGACCGAGAAGAATATTAAAAATTTGTGGCAATTCATCGAGTTTAGTATTTCTTATAAATTTCCCTATTCTGGTCAGCTGATGAGTTTTTGAAGTCGTAATATCAGATTCCTGATTCCCCTTTATGGTTCTGATTTTGTAGATTTTGAAAACTTTTGCATTCTTACCAATTCTGTTTTGTATAAAGAAACCACTCTGTCCTGTATCAACAAATGCAATTAAAAATAATAATAAAATTAACGGCAATACAAGAGGCAATAGTAGCAGTGCGAGCAGGAAATCAAATACTGCCTTGGTTTTCATATTATCTTTTCAAATATCTTTTGATATTTAGAACCCGCTTAATTCTGCCCACCAGACTCGGGTCAAAATCAGCATCTTCCTCGAAATAACCATATCCGTAGACATAACCGTAGCCATAGC
>CAYFWH010000211.1:0-2129 GCA_964346785.1 uncultured Weeksellaceae bacterium
CGAAGATCCAATCAATTTATTGATGGACGGAAATCCGGAAAGAGCACTTGAATTATAAAAAAATAATTAATTAAAAATGGATGCTACTAATGGCATCCATTTTTTGATTTTTTTCGATATTATACAGTATGAGCAAATTGACAGCCAGTGATTAAAATATTTGAATAAATTTGTCGGATGAATGACAACAGACCCATTGGTGTTTTTGACTCAGGTGTAGGCGGACTGACGGTGGCAAAAGAAATCAAAAGGCTGCTTCCCTATGAAAACATTATCTATTTTGGAGATACAGAACATCTTCCTTATGGCGATAAATCAAAGGAAGCCATTACAAAATACACAGTTCAAATCACTGAATTCTTAGTTGAAATTGGTTGTAAGGCAATTGTAGTTGCCTGTAATTCTGCAACTTCAAATTCTATAGCCGAAATAAAAAAAGCTGCCGGAGATATTCCGGTTGTCGATGTAATTTCGCCCGTTACAAAAAAAGTGGCTTTTGAGCTTCATCAAAATGTCGGACTGATTGCAACCAAGGCAACGGTCAACTCACATGCGTACAAAAAATCAATCCGTAAATTAAACAAACACATTAAAGTTACCGAACTGGCTACTCCCCTGCTGGTTCCCATTATCGAAGAAGGTTTTAGGAATACAGCTGTTTCTAAAAATGCAATTGACAGCTATCTTTCATATAAAAAATTTGAAGATATAGAAACAATTATTCTGGGTTGTACACACTATCCGCTGATTCAAAAAGAAGTTGAAGCTGCTTTCAAAGGTCGGGTCAAAGTGGTTAATTCACCTTTAATTGTTGTCAATGAACTTATCCATATTCTAGAGAAAAAAAATCTACTTGCCGGAAAACAGGAACCGGCATATCATTTTTATTTGTCTGATTACACCAATAATTTTGCTAAACTTGCAAAAAACTTTTTTGGAAAAAGCATTAAACTCGAACAAAAAAAACTATAATTCAATCGATTGGACTCAAAATTAGTTTATCAATTATTTTAAATAATTAAAGTACATCAGGTAAATAATTTTTCTTATTTTTGTATTTAAAACCACACCTAATGAAAAATTTTATAATACTACTAATCTTTATCGGAAGCCTGCAGGCTAAACTGTGTGCTCAGGAACTTAGTACTGTAAATTACAAAACAAGCGATGTTTACACGAGCGGAATTAGTTTTTCTGATAACTGGAAAACTGATATTGAATTAAATAATGTAAATGTATACAGCGGTCAGATTCAAAATATATCCAGTAAGAATTATAAGAATCTTATTTTGAATCTTTATCTGTTACCCGCCGGTCACAATTTTAATGACAATAGTTTTCAGGGATATTTACTTACTGAAACCAATTTCAAAAGACTTGACAGAAATTCTAAACTGATTGCTGTCAATATTCTAAGTCAAATAAACCAAACTCCACCAGACGGATTATATAACCCTGTTTTGGTAATGACCAATCAAAGCGGAAAAGTAATGGCTTTCAAAGTTTTGCCAACAAAAGTAATAACTCACGATGGCGTTACATTTATCGGAGATTCTAAAATTTCTAAACCCCAAATTGCAGAAAACGAAACACCCGTTCAGGAAATTAAAAACGAAACTGAAGTAATCAAACAAGATAAAAAACAAAAAAAAATCATCAAACAAGACCCTGATTCTGTTGTGAAAATTAAAACAGCTATAGACAATTCAGTTTCACTTGACAAAGAATGGGAGGTTGGAATAGATTTCAAAGAAGCCGTTGTCACCATCAATGGAGGGAATATTTCAAACAAAAACAATTTCAAAGTTAATGATTTGACTTTGAATGTTTATCTGACAAAAGATAACATCACTCAAATCAACCAGGATTTTGAAGGCGTACAGATTGCGTCAGCCAATATCGGTGATATTGAATCTCTCAAAACCTTTGTCGGCACTTCTGTAACTGCCGGTTTAATTAACATTCCGCAAAACGGAACCTACTACATTCTGCTTACTCTTTCAACTGATAACGGAGAAGGTGAACAAGTAATCAAATCAGGCAAAAACTTTGCTAAAGCAGTATCTTTCTGATTTGTACATTCAAAAATTACATAAAACCTTCAGAAATTTTTGAAGGTTTTTTTTATA
>CAYFWH010000211.1:2139-2755 GCA_964346785.1 uncultured Weeksellaceae bacterium
GAACAACTGAATATTATTTCTTTACTGAATATTCACGGTTATAACCTACAAGTAATTCCACAAAACGACCATAAGACTGCAATCCTTCCTGATTATTTAATTTGAGAAATGCATCATTCATCATTGCAAAAATATCCTCTGAATGACCACTGTAATTCTCATCAATTTCAATTTCATATTCACGATCCATTTTCATCCCATAGGTATATTTATTTTCAATAAAATCTTTGACATACTCAGGATCATACCACAAAATTCTGTTAAGCAAACTCCTCATCGCTCTAAAGTGTGAAGCATATAACAAATCAGGATTTTCACTGTTGATTCCTAAAAGAAAACCAACAAAATTTGCTTCACTCTCTGACGCAAAACCATATTGATGAGCAGTTTCGTGCAACATTGCAACTATTTTTCTGGTATCCGGATTAATTGAATTGTACTGAGATTCATTAGTAAATGGATTGTAGTAGCCTGAAATACCCAAATGTGCGGTAATTTTACTGAATAATGATTTTTTAAGATTTGGCTCTGAGTAACCACTGAAATTTAATTCGGCATATTTCTCTAGTTTATTTTTCGAATTAATTAATTCTTCTCTTAATTCTGTGTCAGAAAT
>CAYFWH010000212.1:0-2736 GCA_964346785.1 uncultured Weeksellaceae bacterium
CAGAAGAGACCCCATCAGCCCGGGACCTCTTGTATAAGAAATTGCCGAAAGCTCACTTTTGTCAATGCCTGCCTCTTTCAAAGCTTGATGCACCACCGGAACTATATTTTGCTGGTGAGCTCTTGAAGCAAGCTCGGGTACTACACCACCAAAATTTTGGTGTACTTTTTGACTTGCAATGACATTGGAAAGAATTTTATGATTTTGAATAATAGCGGCACCGGTGTCATCACACTATGATTCTATGCCTAAAATGATGGGATTCCCTTTCATTTTCTATTTGAATTAATTAATTGGTGTAATTTTGCACAAATATCGGAATTTTATATTTTGAAAATACTCAGACGAATAGGGAGATTGATTTTAATACCACTAATTGTGTTGTTATTTCTTTTACTTGCCCTTATGATTGCTATTCAAATGCCATCTGTTCAGACAAAAGTTGCAAGATATGCAGTCGAGGAACTCAATAAAACTTTTGGAACTGAAATCGAAATAGACAGAGTGAAAATTGATTTTTTCGGAGATGTTAATTTATACGGAGTATCAGCAAAGGACAGTCATGGACTTGATTTTGTGGATATTGAACGAATTCAGGCCGGGCTGAGCCTGACAGGTTTAATTAAAAATCCAAACAGAATTACAATAAGAAAATTGAAACTTTACCAGCCTGATGTTAAGGTAATTACATATAAAAATGAAGGAATCAGTAATTTTATTCAGTTGATTGATAGTTTTTCTAATGAGGAGGAAAAAGAACCATCTGACTTCAGATTGAATGGAAATATAGAAATTATTGATGGTAAATTACTGATTAGAAATGAAAATCTGGAACCCGGTAAACAGGACTGGGTCGATGCGGTGAATTTCAATATGGATGCCCGGAACTTCAGATTGAAAGGAGACGATATCTGGGCTGATATTGAATCCTGGAGTTTTGATTCAAAAAGAAATCAAGAAGATTATACAGTCAAAAATTTCTCAGGAAAATTTCACTATTCACCAAAAGAAATCAGAGTTGACGAATGGAATTTTGAAACCGAAGATTCTCAAATCGATGGCCATATAGTTCTGATTACAGAGAATGAGGGAGATATGGGAGATTTTCTAAACAAGGTTAAATGGGATATGGAACTCAAAGAAGGTTCTAAAGTGAATTTTAAAGACATTAGATATTTTGTTGAGGATTTCGATAAAAACAGTGAAGTTGAGGTGTCAGGTTTGGTTTCAGGAACTTTAAACAATATGAAATTCAATGATTTGCAACTTTCCGCCGACGGTGTGTTTCTGGTTTCAGATGAGTTGAATTTAATCGATATGACTGAAGGTGAATACATTCAGATTCATTCAGATATGTTGAAGGCAAAATCATCTTACAGAGAATTCATTGAATTGATGCCAACTTTTGTGTCAAATAAGATTCCTGTAATGATTGACCGGTTTGGTAAAATGGATTATCGCGGAAGTTTTGATTTGGTACAGGATCAAATTAAATCAAACGGTTATGCAATTACTTCTTTGGGTGATGCCAATTTGGATGTTGTTCTGGATGATTATAAAAATGATTTGAAATATAAAGGAACGCTGATTACTCAAAACCTGAATCTGAAGCAAATTACTGAAGTCAATGAACTTGGATTCGTAAAAGGGAGGATTGATTTTGATGGTCGCGGAACTGAAATTGAGAAGATTAATCTAAAAGCAAACGGTAATTTATCCTATTTTGACTTAATGGATAAAAGATATGAGAATGTGATGGTTAACGGACGGTTGGAAAACCAGCGATTTACGGGCTATATGTCGGTCAGAGATTCAAAAATGTACGCAGATTACGATGGCTTTTTTGATTTTTCAAAAAAAACCTATCGACTTGATTTTGTTTCTGATGT
The DNA here is from genome assembly GCA_964346785.1 of uncultured Weeksellaceae bacterium. Lineage (GTDB taxonomy): Bacteria > Bacteroidota > Bacteroidia > Flavobacteriales > Weeksellaceae > Moheibacter. The sequence continues at coordinate 1,890 of CAYFWH010000212.1, forward strand.
TCAGCATCTTGATTTGGATTATTTGGGTGTAACCAAAGATATGCAGGCATCGGTAAAGGCAAACATAACCGGAGATTTCAGCTTTTCTAATCTTGATGATTTCATTGGTGCACTCGAAATGTCAGATGTAGAGTACAGGTCAAAGGACAAAAATTTGAACATAGATCACGCTCATATAATTTCTTCAAAAGACGGTGACAATCAAAACCTGAATCTGGATGTTCCCGGCTATCTGAAAGGACAGGTCAACGGGAAATTTCGGCTGAGTCAATTGCCCGATGCGCTGATTAATTCAATTGGAAAAACAACACTGATAACTTTTGAACCCAAAAAGACAGACCCGAATCAGAATTTTAATTTTTATTTTGAAGTTGAACAGGATTTATTCAGCCTTTTTGATTCCAGAATACAGATTGCACCCGGAACAATTGTAGATGGTCATGTAGAAACAAGCGACAATATATTAACGGCAGAACTGAGTTCTCCAAATATGGGTTTTGATGGTTTCAAGATTTTCAATCCGTTAATCAATATAGATACTTCCAAAGAATCAGAACTGATTTACATTCGAACAGATAGTTTGGATGTGAAAGGTATGATGATTTACAATGCCGACATACATACAACACCACTACAGGATTCATTGCAAATAAAAACTACATTTCAATGGGGAAAAGAATTTCCAATAGATTTTGATCTTGACTTATATCAAACGACAGATGAAAACCAAAATCTGATTTTTGGACTTTCTCCTTCTATCTTTAATGTCGATGGTACAGATTGGTATGTAAATCCTGAAAACAATCCTGAAACCAACCGTGCAATTATCAATTTCGATAAAAATTAT
>CAYFWH010000213.1:0-2703 GCA_964346785.1 uncultured Weeksellaceae bacterium
GTCAGAGTATGAACATAGAGGCTCACCACATTGGCATCTGCTTTTATGATTACAGATTTTCCAACTTTGACTTCCATGTTATTGTGCTCATGTCCGCCCATTATTAACGGAACATCCTGTAACCTTCTTGCTATTACCTGATCCTGATCAAGCGACACATGAGTCATACCGAGAACAAAATCAGATTTTTTTGAAACTTCATTGTAAGAGCGAACCGCTTCATCAAATATGTCACCATAAAAAACATAGGGTTTGGGATTGGATGGAAGTGTCACGCTAAAAATTCCGAAACTAACCTTATCTCCTTTTGAATTGAAAGCATCAAAGACCATATGGTCAGGAAAATATTCTTTTCCGGCAGAAGTTTCTTTGTAGAAAGGTTTATTACCTTCAGGCGTTACCTGAAGTGTGTTGGCAGATGTCCATTTGAAATTTGATTCATTGATTCTGTCCTGAAGATCGGCTTCGCTGATATCAAATTCATGGTTTCCAAAAGTTACTAAATCCACCTTAGAAGCATTCAATACTTCAATCATTTGTTTTCCCTGCAATCTTTTTCCGTCAACTTTAATTGTTCCCAAGAGAGACGGATTTACAAAATCACCGGCCAAAAAATACCAGGTATTCGGATTTTCAGCAGCTATAGAATCTCTGATCCACGCCACTCTTGCAAGTCCTCCGCTTTTCCCATTATTGATGGCATCAATTTCATAAACATCATTGATTTGAATAATTTTGATAACAATATCTTCTGCTTGAACTGTGTTTGAAATTGATTTTTGTGAATCACAACTCAATACAAAAAGACCTGAAATCAGTAGAATAAAAAGTTTTTTCATGATAGTAAATTTAACTGCTAAGTTAGTCAATTAAAATTTGGATGAGCTTTTTATTCAATTATTTAACATCAAAAGCATCTCTCAAAACATTTCCAAATACATTGAAAGCAAGAACCAGCAACATGATTGCTATTCCGGGAAACAAAGCGAGATGTGCCTGACCGATAATGATATGCGAATAATTTTCTTTGATTAAATTTCCCCATGAAGGTGTGGGCGGTTGTGCACCAATTCCCAAGAAACTCAAACCGCTTTCAACCAGAATTGCAGCTGCAAAATTTGCTGCAGAAATTACAATCACCGGTGCAAGTATGTTCGGAAGTATTTCTTTGAAAATAATTCTCCGGTTGCTAAAACCCATTGCTCTGGCAGCTTCAACAAATTCATTTTCTCTGTAACTGATGAATTGTCCGCGTACAATTCTCGCAACTTCAACCCACATAGTCAGTCCGACAGCTACAAATATTTGCCAAAAACCTTTACCAATTGCAAGTGTAATTGCTATGACCAAAAGTAAGGTTGGAATTGACCACACCACATTGATCAGCCACATGATAATATCATCTATTCTGCCACGGTAATAACCACCGATTGCTCCTATCGGAATTCCGACAAGTAGTGAAATGAAAACCGCAATAAATCCAATCAGAAATGAAATCCTTGTTCCGATAACTAATCTTGAAAAAAAATCTCGGCCATATGCATCAGTTCCAAAAATGAATTTTTTCTGATATATAAATTTCTGTTCAATTTCCTGTTTGGCAATTCCTTTTGAAGTCCATACCGACAGCGGAAGTGATTGCTCTTCTGAATCCAGTCCTTCGCCCAAGTAGGGAATATAAAAAACAGATTCATCATTTATTCGGTAAGAATCAATCGCAATTTGTTCGGTTTCTACCTGTTTTCCAAAAAGAAAGTCAGACAAAGAAGTTTTTCCGGTGTAATTATCCAGTGGCACATCAATCAGCAACTGCTTATAACCCATTGGCTTGTGCGCAATTATAACATTCTGCTGATTGGCATCTTTTACTTTATCATTTGAGATTGCATAAGAAAAAACACTAATCAGTGCAGCAGACACAATTAACAAAAACGATATCACACCCAAAGGGTTCTTTTTTATTTTGCTGATAGCGTTACTGTTAAAAGAGCCTGAAGACTGTTCCATCCCTATGAGATATCTTTCAAAACATTGATTGATTCTTCAATATAAAAATCATTTCTAATGTCTTTGTACCAATTTTTTCTCTTTTCTTTCAACACTGTATCCCGTTCAATCTTTTCGAGTTCCCAGTGCGGGAAATCTACTTCGATATCAGTTTTATATTTGTTGATAGAATCATATTTTTTAGACTTTTCTTCTCTTGCTTTTCTCTCTTCCTTAAATTTATCTAAGTTCAGAGATACTCTCTCAATTTTATCCAAATTTTTATAGTACAGTGCTGCTTCGTCTATCAATGCTGCATACTCATTGTTTTCGCGTCTGATTTTGCTTTTCTCTTTTACTGTAGTTAAGTTAAAAGTTGGTTGCCATTGATTGATTTTAATTTCTTTGATCTGATCCCATGGTAACGCATCATTTGAATAAGATTCGCTGATGTCTGAATAAGCAAGTACATCCGGCATGATAATGTCCGGTGTCACACCTCTCAACTGTGTTGAACCTCCGTTGACTCTGTAGAACTTCTGAATAGTTACTTTGAGATCGCCCATTTCATTTTTAGATGAATTTTTGTGGTCAACCGGTATAAAAGTCTGAACCGTTCCTTTACCAAAAGTTTTATTGCTTCCTACAATTACTGCCCTTTTATAATCCTGCATCGCCGCAGCAAAAATCTCAGAAGCTGAAGCCGATACTTCATCA
>CAYFWH010000214.1:0-2702 GCA_964346785.1 uncultured Weeksellaceae bacterium
CCGGTTTTCCTGGAGACCTTCATTTACGAATAGAGAAGAAGATTTTCGTTCTCTTGATTTTTTCTGAAGCTTTATCAGCTGCTTAATTCCCGGATTCTGAAGGCTTTCTATTTTCATGTTCAGATAAACTTTCTTTTCAAAAGGTATTCGGCAATCTGAACTGCATTGGTTGCAGCACCTTTTCTAAGGTTATCCGATACTATCCACAGATTCATTGAATTTGTCTGCGAATACTCTCTTCTGATTCTGCCAACAAAGACATCATCCTTTCCTTCGGCATAAAGCGGCATTGGATAAGTAAGTGTGTCGGGATTATCCTGAACCTGCACACCGCTTGCCCTTCTGAGTGTTCTTCTGACCTCTGCTTCTTCAAATTCGTTGTTGAACTCAATGTTCACAGACTCTGAATGTCCTCCCTGCACCGGCACTCTAACCGCAGTAGCTGTAACTGCAATACTGTCGTCTCTCAGAATTTTTTTGGTTTCATTAACGAGTTTCAGCTCCTCTTTTGTATAACCGTTATCTTCAAAGACATCGCAATGTGGCAATGCATTTTTGAAAATCGGATAAGGATAAATCATTTTGGGATTCTCTCCTTTTATTTCTGATTCAAGCTGATCAACGGCATCTTTCCCGGTTCCGGTCACCGACTGATAGGTCGAGACAACAACTCTTTTTATACTATATTTTTTATGTAAGGGGCTAAGCACCATAACCAACTGAGTCGTTGAACAATTTGGATTGGCTATAATTTTGTCGGTTTCTTTTAATTTAAATGCATTGATTTCAGGTACAATTAGCGGAACATCAGGATCCATTCTCCAGGCAGAGGAATTATCAATTACAACCGTTCCTTTTTTTGCAAATTCGGGAGCCCATTTTTTTGAAGTTTCACCGCCGGCCGAAAACAAAGCAACATCAGGTTTCATCTCCAGTGCCTGTTCCACAGTTACAATTTGATAATTTTCAGATTTGAATTCAATTTTCTTTCCGGCAGATCTTTCAGAAGCAACCGGAATTAATTCTGTAACCGGAAACCGTCTTTGTTCCAATACTTTCAGCATTATCTGTCCTACCATACCCGTAGCACCAATCACTGCAACTTTCATGTATAATTTTTCTTCAAAATTACTGATTTTAACCTGCTTATATAGCACAAATACTTTAAAAATAACTTTGTTAACGGTCAATTTCAATAAAATAAAATTAACATTATAAAATGAATTTATGTAAGTGATTGATTATAAATCAGAAATAATAAAATTTAGTTACAAAAATCCTTTTATAACAATTTTTACTTATCTTCACCGTAACTTTTAATTAACTTATTATGAAAAAAAATTTACTTTCTTTTGCAGCTGCTTTAATGATTAGCGGTCTTGCATTCGGTCAGAACACCGAGACGATTTTTAACACTTCAGGCGGAAGTTCCAATTCTCAGGAATACAGCACAGAAGGAGTATTTGAGGGGACTCTTTATAGTAACGGACCTTACTATAATGTAGAAGGAGAGCCTAAACTAAGCGTACTTCAGACAAATTTAGGTTTGTCTACTTATGGTTTTAATATTAATGACGGTGCCAGTTTCAGAGCTGCAGACGACTGGGAAATAACTGAGCCGGTCAGTGTAGAAAAAATCTATATGTATGCTTATCAAACAGGATCCGACACTACATCTACAATGACTTATGTGACTTTCAGAATCTGGGATGGTCTTCCCGAGAACAGTAATTTAATTTGGGGAGATGAATATGATGATTTTATGTCAGAAACCGAATGGACAGGAGTTTACAGAGTGCTTGACACCAACACCACAGACGCTACTCGTCCAATTATGGTTCAAACCATCGAAACTCCCGGTTTAACGCTTGATCCCGGAACATACTGGTTAGACTTCAGCGTTGGCGGGTCATTGGGTTCCGGCCCTTGGGCATCTCCAATTACAATTGATGGCGAAACAGTTACCGGTAATGCTATACAATTCAGTGGAAGTACTTTCGAATGGGTTGATATGATTGACAGTGGTGCAAATGCTCATCAGGGATTACCTTTTGATGTGGACGGTGAAGTTCTTTTGGGTGTACAGGATTTATCATCAACCGAGTACAGCATTTATCCAAATCCAACTACAAGATTTATCAATGTCAACGCAAAAGCTCCGATTCAGAAAGTTGAGATTTTGAATTTGACCGGACAAGTACTGATGTCAAATATTCCACACGGGAAAAATACCGCATTGGATGTACGCACACTTCAAAAAGGTGTAGCTATACTACAAACTGTAATCAACGGAAAAACTCAGACAACCAAATTTGTTAAAAAATAAATCCGTTTAATTGTATAATATTCAAGCTGCTCATAAGAGCAGCTTTTTTTATTTCTGAAACTTGATGCTTCATTTTTTTGGCACAATAATTTCACTTTGTCTCTGACGGTGAATTTCATTTTACTTGTCTTAACTTTGTCACTTATGAGGTTAAAGCTTTATTTAATAATTTTTTGGTGGGTGTTCTTATTCATGACATCTGTGTCTGCACAACAAGACAGGCCCAAAATCGGTTTGGTACTGAGTGGAGGTGGTGCCAAGGGCTATGCCCATATCGGTGTGCTCAAGGTTATAGAAGAGGCAGGTATTAAAATAGATTATATAGGCGGCACAAGTATCGGAGCTATAGTAGGTGCTTTGTATGCATCAGGCTATT
>CAYFWH010000215.1:0-2644 GCA_964346785.1 uncultured Weeksellaceae bacterium
TCGGGTCGGGGTTGATGGTTGTGTCAGCAAAGAAGAGCGGTCCTTTTTTGGTGAGCAACAACATCAGTCCGGCAACTTTTGAAACATTTTTTGCCCTTCCGATGGTTTGCAATACGGGTTTGAGTGAATCAGCATAACTTCTTGTGCTGCCTGTCAAAAATGCATCAGCTTCTCCTGCCTCAACCATCATTGAGCCAAAATAATCACGGTTGGTCAGCATTCTTTTGGCATTGTAAAGTGTCATTCCTTTTCGTTGCCTTTTTTTCCAAAGCTTATCAGCAAGCCTGTTCACATGATCTTCTGCATCTCTTGATTTAGGGTCTATTATCTGAGCATCAAACTGAATGTCGAGCTCTTCCATTATTTCATGAATTCTGGATTTGTTTCCAAGAAGAATAGGTTTGCCTATTCCTTCTTCTTTAACTATCTGAGCTGCTTTAAGCACATTGTACTCATCAGCATCACTAAATACTATAGTTTTGGGATCCTGTTTGGCCCTGTTCTGAAGCATTCTGATTAATTTCAGATCATTACTCATTCTGTTGAGTAATTCTTCTTCATAAACATTCCAGTTATTGATTGGTTTTTTGGCAACTCCTGAATCGATAGCAGCTTTTGCAACCGCCATTGATATTTTTGTAATCAGTCTGTCATCAAAAGGTTTTGGAATGATATATTCTTTGCCAAAACTGATGTTTCCAATTTTATAAGCTCTGCTGACAATTTCAGGAACCGGTTCTTTTGCCAGTTCTGCAAGTGCTCTTACAGCAGCGAGTTTCATTTCTTCATTGATTTTGGTTGCCTGTACATCCAGAGCTCCTCTGAAAATAAACGGAAAACCAAGTACATTATTCACCTGATTCGGGTAATCTGACCGACCGGTTGCCATGATGACATCCGAACGGGTTTACATTGCGAGTTCGTAAGAAATCTCAGGAACCGGATTTGCCATTGCAAAAACGATTGGATTCTCATTCATTGTCTTCAGCATTTCAGCTGTAACCACATCCGCTTTAGATAATCCGATAAAGACATCGCTACCTTTCATTGCATCTTCAAGCGTTTCAATTTCGGTTTCTCTTACAAATGGAATTTTTTCAGGAGTAAGTTCTGTTCTTTTATGATTGATAACTCCCTTGCTGTCGCACATTAAAATCTTATTCGGATTTGCACCAAGAGCAATATAGAGTTTTGTACATGCAATTGCTGCTGCGCCTGCACCGTTTACCACAAAATTAGCTTCATCTATTTTTTTGCCTGACAGTTCAAGTGCATTCAGTAAAGCCGCAGCCGAAATGATGGCTGTACCATGCTGTTCATCATGCATTACAGGAATATCGAGCTCCTCTTTCAGTCTTTTTTCAATTTCAAATGCACCCGGAGATTTGATATCTTCAAGATTAATACCTCCGAAAGTGGGTGAAATTGCCTTGACAGCCTGAATAAATTTTTCGGGATCCTTCTCGTCAATTTCTATATCAAAAACATCGATGTCTGCAAAAATCTTGAAGAGCAATCCCTTTCCTTCCATTACCGGTTTGGCTGCTTTTGGGCCAATGTCTCCCAATCCAAGCACAGCAGTTCCGTTGGTGATGACCGCCACAAGATTTCCTTTGGCAGTATAACGATAAACCGCATCTTCATCTTTATTGATTTCGAGACAAGGCTCGGCTACACCCGGTGAATAGGCAAGTGAAAGGTCTCTTTGTGAATCATGTGGTTTGGTTGGAATGACCTCAATCTTTCCTTTTCTGCCAACTTCATGATATCTCAACGCATCTATTCGTAATTTTTTATCTTCATTTGAAGTGCTCATTCGTCAGTTTTTTACAAGTTGACAAATATAAGTCATGCCGACCGAAGTATAAAATTCAGCGACCTAAAAAGTAATTCATTTTCAGATGATTTTAGTCTCTTTCGTCGAATGTGAAATCAGAAAACATACATTCCAGCTCAAAAGGAATGTATTCATCCGACTCATCGATAAAGTCCTGAACTTCACCTTTCCATTTCAAACAAAGCTTTCCGTTGTTGTTCTTGAAAAATGAAAGTGTGTTGTTGTCTGCTTCATAGTCATCTTCCTGAACATTGACGCTGGTGTAATAGAATTCCTCAATTTCACCGTCTTCATCTTCTGTCTCATTGAAACAGAAAGGAATCTCGATGATTTTTTGATTTAATTCATCTGTACTTTTAAAACTTACTGGAAAATCTTCAACATATAAACTTACTTGCGGAAAATTGTTTTGAATGGCATCGCCTTCAACATGATCCAGTTCATCGGTGGAATGAATTTCTATCAAAAGCTGATGTTGCTGACCTGAAAGAACAACTTTACAGAAACATTTTTCAATGTTGTAAACTAAGGTTTCATCCTGATGAAAGAATTTGATGGTTTTCATTTGAGAATTAAAAACTTATAAAATTTTGGCGAAGATAAAAATAGTTGTCAATTTTTCAAATATTCAGTTGTTATTTAAATTGATTTTTGATTTGATTGATTCATCTTGAAAATTAAATTTGTGTTTTCTTATTATGTTTTTTATTTTTTGGATTGAATCTGATTGTGATTTAGTGACTTAATGATTTTTAGCTTTAGAATCAAAAAATAAAAAAAAAAAAAAATTAGTTCAATTGACTATCT
>CAYFWH010000216.1:0-2635 GCA_964346785.1 uncultured Weeksellaceae bacterium
TTATTCTTCAGCCATAATTCCTGTACATCCGGGCCAAGATTTTCGTCAGTAATTAATTCCTGTTTCAACCGGTCAAATTTTTGATTCCATTCCGGGTCAATCAATAATTTTTCTGCAAAATCATCCAAAGCTGAACTCAGTTTCTGTCTTACAAAGTGATTTGAATCCAGTTGAATTTCTTCTATAAATTTCATGAAACCTTCTGTTAATTCTTTCGATATTTTTTTTCTGTCAAGAAAAGCAATAAAAGGTTTGTTTTCAGAAATTTTTTCTCTGATTAACTGTTTAATTTCGCTCACATAATCCTTCATTCTCAATCATATAGTGAATTCCTGAAGAAGCCAATTTCTGATAATCCACAGACTGCAACAGTTCTGCACTTTTATGGTTTAAAAACGATTCAACTTCTTCATCATCGAGTTCAACAATAATTTTTTTGAGTAAATTCATGGTCTCCTCTTCCAAAACCATCTTGTTTTTCTCTTTCCCAAGCCAGTCAGTTACAAATTTTACAACATCAAGTTTTTCAATGTGCGGACGAATATTTTCGGGGTTAAGAAAATTATCTTTCACAAAAGTTCCTAAATTATCTCCCAGATCTTTTTGTTTTTTTCTAATCAGATTTGTGTGCGGAATCGGCAAACCCAAGGGATGTCTAAACAATGCTGTTACTGCAAACCAGTCGGCAAGTGCACCCACCATTCCGGCTTCGGAAAATGACCTGACGAAACCAATCCATGGTTGAGGAGAATGTTTTTGATACCAAACCATTAATCCATAAACCAAAGCCATCAGAAAAAACAAAGAAGTAGCTATCAGTTTATGTTTAAATAGTTGTCTTTCTTTTGTACTTTTCATTTCTCAGACTTGATTTCATAAATATAAAAAGAATTTTTCAGGTGTCGGAATTACGGAGTTACAAATTTTCCGGATTGAGACTTCTTAATCACTGCATTGTCAGTCCATTCCAATAGTCCATTGATTTTCTTTACAAAAATAGTATCAGTACGAAAATTGTCTTCAGGTTCACATTTAATTTCAACTATTTTCACTTTCTCATCAGGATTTTCTGAATTCACAAAAATTGTTTTGACTTCAGTTTCAACAGAATTCCAAAATCCGCATTGGTACATCAGAAATCCGTGGTAAAACAATAACGGAAAACTTCCAATAACTACTGCACCAATAAAAAGTAAGATGTTTTTCCATCTTTTACGAATCGATTTTATGGAAAGTATAAAGAAAGCATACAAGGCGGCAGATGCTGCAAATACCAAAACCTGAATAAATATTTTGTTGTATTCCTGTACCGAAAAACGAATGGCAAGCTTGTCACCCAAAAGAAAATACAGCAAGTATGCGATTAAAATAAATCCACAAATCAGCCTGAAAATCAGTAATGGAAACCTGTGTTTTTTTTTCATTGATTCTATCAGAAATGAATAAAATTTAATTTTGCTAAGTTATGAATTTTGTTTTTTGAAAGCTACCAAAAATAATGTGAGATTTGATTAGCTTGCTTAGTCTATAAATTTAATTAGGCGGGTTAGTATTGATAATCACATAGACTATTCTCTAATTTTGTGTTAATTTTGCACAATGCCGGAAGATAAAAAATACAAATCGGGTTTTGTCAATATTATTGGTAATCCAAATGTGGGTAAGTCCACGCTGATGAATAAGTTGATGGACGAGAAACTCGCTATTGCCACACACAAAGCTCAGACTACAAGACACAGAATCAAAGGAATACTTAGTGGTGACGGTTTTCAGATTGTCTTTTCTGATACTCCGGGAATTCTCGAACCGGCTTATGAACTTCAATCCAGAATGATGGATTATGTCAAAGAAGCATTGATAGATGCCGATTTGATTTTATACATGGTCGAACCGGGCGAAAGAAAACCGAGAAATGAGGATGTTTTTGAAAAATTAAAAAAAATTAAGGTGCCCGTTCTTGTGTTAATTAATAAAATTGACAACATCAATCAACAACAACTTGAAGAAGCAGTAGATTACTGGCACGAGATGTTACCTGATTCTGAGATCCTTCCGATTTCCGCACTTGAAAATGCGAATATAGATTTACTGAAAAAGAAAATAGTTGAGTTATTACCTGAAGGCCCAATGTATTTTCCGGAAGACCAGTTGACAGATAAATCAGAGCGATTTATAGTTAATGAAACTGTACGCGAAAAAATACTGCTTAACTACAAAAAAGAAATTCCTTATTCGGTAGAAGTAGTTACCGAAATTTTCAAAGAAGGTTTTGAATTGATACAAATTGAAACCGATATTTATGTTGAAAGAGATTCTCAAAAAGGAATTTTGATTGGCCATAAAGGTGAATCCTTGTCAAAAGTTGGTAAGGAAGCCCGTGAGGATTTGGAAAAGTTCTTTGATAAGAAAGTGTTTCTCAAACTCTTTGTCAGAGTTAAAAAAGACTGGCGAAATAAAGACCGGGACCTGAAAGGCTTTGGATACTAAGCCAAATAAAAACAGTATTTCAGTCAATGAAAAAATTAATTTACACTGATTTTGAAAAAAGTTTTTGGGATTGCAAAAAAGTTTTATATTTGCAGACCCAAATGAGTTGGTGCCTTAGCTCAGTTGGTAGAGCAAAGGACTGAAAATC
>CAYFWH010000217.1:0-324 GCA_964346785.1 uncultured Weeksellaceae bacterium
GGTTTCGGGTTGGAACGGAAACGAAGCACCTTATAATTTTGATGAAGAAGGTGATGAAGCTACACAATTTACAGTTCAGGTTTCAAATTCTTCAGGACTTGAAAAAACAGAAGTCTTCTGGTTATCAGATGAATACACCTTAGTTTCGGGTATTCCAAATGTTGAGGGAGGAGCATTTTCAACTTATAATGCCAGTGTTCCAAAAGGTGCAGAAGGTAAATTAATCGCAATCGCACTGGTTGACGGAAAACTGAATTTTTCTACTCAAAATGTATCCGTTAACGGTGATGATAATTTTGTGATAGATGTTGCTTCCGGTGATTT
>CAYFWH010000217.1:334-2606 GCA_964346785.1 uncultured Weeksellaceae bacterium
ATGGCATTACTCAATTCATTGAATTAAATAATCTAAAATTTTCATAAAAATCCCGGCATTCAAACCGGGATTTTTTTATTTATTTTCCGTCAAACCAAAATCCGGGTTCTATATTTTTCATTTCACCATTCTGATAAATCGTATAAGAGAACCCCTTGTGTATTGAAAATGAACCTACTTCACCTTTTTTATTAACCGCAATATATGCTACCTGAAAATCCTTTCGGTCCGGCTGTTTTTTCATAATTCTGTCAATCGCTTCTTCACACGCTTGTTGCGGACTCATCCCCTGACGCATCAACTCGACAATCAAAAATGAACCAACGGTTTTCAAAACTTCTTCTCCCACTCCGGTTGCAGTAGCTGCTCCTACTTCATTGTCAACAAACAAACCCGAGCCGATAATCGGTGAGTCTCCTACCCTTCCGTGCATTTTATAAGCCAATCCGCTGGTAGTACATCCGCCTGAAATTGTACCGGTTTTATCAATTGCCAACATGCCGATTGTATCATGATTTTCGATATTAATAACAGGCTTATATTCAGAAGATTTTAACCATTCCAACCATTTATTTTTTGACTTTTCAGTTAAAAGATTCTGTTTTTTAAATCCTTTTGAAACCGCAAATTCTTCTGCTCCTTTTCCGGCTATCAATACATGCGGCGTATCTTCCATCACTTTTCTGGCAACTGAAATTGCGTGAACAATATTTTGCAAAAAAACAACTGATCCATAATTGCCATTGTCATCCATAATACAGGCATCCAGCGTTACATTTCCGTCTCTGTCGGGTAGTCCGCCATAGCCAACCGATGAATTATTTGGGTCTTCTTCCTCAACATTACAGCCTTTTTCGATTGCATCCAGTGCAGATTGTCCGTTTTGCAATGTTTCCCAGGCTTTTCTAACTGCATTTGGAACATTCCAGGTTGCGATTGCCAGAGGATAATTTTCAGAATTAACTTCTGTATTCGGATTTTGTGTTTCAATATTTTTTGCCAGCGCGGTTGCACCTACTGTCAGTCCAAGCCCTGACAATGCACTGTTTTGAAGAAATTTCCTGCGGTTCATATTTTTATTTTTTCAAATTAGATGTTTTTTAATTTCTTTATTTTTTCAATATCAGATTCAAATCTGTTTTCTTCATCTTTTATTCTCAATCGATTTTTATTGAACAAAAGATTTTTATTTCCGGTCAAAGCAGATGAAGCTGACGAATGAATCTCGCTAAATCCGTGCTGTCTGAATAAACCGGCATTGTCAGGATTGATTCCGCTTCCAGGCATAATTATGATTTTGTTGTCAGCTATTTCTTTGAATCGTTTCAAATTTTCAATTCCCTGCTCAGCATTTAATTCCAAACCTGAGGTCAAAATTCTGTCGGCGCCAATTTCAATTAATTCCTCCAAAGCTTTTTCAGGATTTTCAATTCTGTCAAAAGCTCTGTGGAAAGTAAATTCAAGTGGTTTTGATAATTCAATCAATTCTTTTGTTCTTTTTAAATCAAGCGAATAATCTTCATTCAAAACACCTGAAACAATTCCAGAACAACCCAATTCTTTGCAGATTTCTATATCTGTTTTCATCTCAGAAAATTCTGTCTCAGAGTAAACGAAATTACCGCTCCTTGGTCTGATTAATACAAAAACCGGAATCTGAATTAATCGGATTACTTCCTGAATCATTCCGTAAGAAGGCGTCACTCCACCCACTGACAACTCTGCACACAACTCAATCCGGTCAGCACCGCCTTTTTGAGCATTGATTGCTGATTGAACCGAAGCTGCACATATTTCGACAACCATTTCCTTTTTGTTGCTAATTTAATCATTTTATAAAAACCTGATTTCCTCTGTCAAAAAGTCACAAATCCTTAATTGGCAGTATTTTTGACTATCAGAGTGAAAAGCATTCAAAAAAATGACTGAAAATACAGTAAACGAAGAAGAACTGAACGAAGAAGTTTTTGACAATAACCCGGAAGTCAAAGACGAAAAATCTGAAACAGATGCACTTAGAGAAGAATTACAGGCTCAGAAAGATCAATATCTGAGAATGTTTGCTGAATTTGATAATTTCAAAAAGAGAACGACAAAAGAGCGGCTTGAATTTTTCAAAACTGCCAACTTAGATACCATTACTGCTATTTTGCCGGTATTGGATGATTTTGAAAGAGCAATCAAAGAAATCGGGAAATCTGCAGATGCTGATTCAATGAAAGGTGTTGAGTTGATTCAGAATAAATTGATTGAAATACTCAGAAGCAAGGGA
>CAYFWH010000218.1:0-269 GCA_964346785.1 uncultured Weeksellaceae bacterium
GGTAGAAACTTCAGTTACTTCAACAGTCCCGCCTTCCTCAAGTACAGCATTGTCGATCAGTACACCAGCTGTTTCACCGGTATTTCTCATTGAGAAAATAATTTCAACCCCGGTTACATCAACATCGGTGTCAAAAGTGTAGGTGATTTTTTGCCAGTCTCCGTTAACAGTGGTATAAGCTGAGTAACTTGCATAACCATTTCCTGAAGAATCAGGATTACCATTGTAAAATGAGTTTCTAATGTCTCCTTCACCTTTAGCATAAAAAG
>CAYFWH010000218.1:279-2604 GCA_964346785.1 uncultured Weeksellaceae bacterium
ACAGATTTTGAACCATCCTGAGCATCTGAAGATTCAACGACTTTGGAAGCAGCTATGTTGCTCTTTGAGCCAAACCAGGCATCAGGCTTTCCATCTGTCCAATCTTCAAAACTTCCGTTTGACAAGATATTCTGAGCACCCAAAAACATTGAAGTACTCAGTAAAAGCAATGTAAAAATTTGTTTCATGATTATAATTCAATTTAATTAATGGCTACAAAGTTAAGATTTTCTGATGATTCTATTGTTAGATAAGTGTTAAATTGAAAACAGCTTTTGAAGAATTATTAAGCCGGTCAAAAACTATATATTTGCATACTTATTTTTTGTGTATTTACTTTATGAAATTTAATTATTCGGTCAGTCATTTAATGCAAATCCTCGGAGTGCGATTGTTGCCCTCTATACCCTTTTTAATCTGTGCTTTTATTTTTGGAAATATATTTTGGATTGCAACTTTGTTGTTGTGGATTGAAGCGATTGCAGAAATAATTTATCGAAAAAACAGAGGTTATCTGTGGCTGGATGGTAAACAAATCCGAAGAAAATTACTTTTTGTAACCGATAATATGGATGTTGCCGGAGTTAAAGAAGTTTTTGTTTATGGTGACGAATGGAATTTTATACCCAAAGAAGGTTTAATCGATATCAGACTGAATATTAAAAATGTAGAAGAAAGTCAGCGAAATAAACTGAAAGAATTACTGAATGAATTTTGGAACAATATCAGAGAAAATCAGAGCTGATTTTTGGATTTACATAAATTCTTTATAAAAGCAAAAACGCTGCAAACTATTTGTTTACAGCGTTTTATTAATTCTAACTGATTTTGTTAATCAGCAATTATTTCACTTCTTCAAAGTCAACATCTTCTACGCCGTCTCCGTGATTTTGACTGCTTGAAGCATCTGCAGTTGCATCGGCTCCGGGTGCTTGCTGACCTTCATTCATGGCAGCATACAATTCCTGTGAAGCAGCATTCCAGGCTTCGTTTAGTTTATCAATAGCCGGAGTAATCTGAGAAACTTCCTGAGTGCTGTGTGCAGTTTTCAGTTCTTCAAGAGCGGATTCAATTGCCGATTTTTTGTCAGCCGGAATTTTATCTCCGTACTCTTTCAACTGTTTTTCAGTTTGGAAAATCAAACCGTCTGCCGCATTGATTTTTTCAATTTTCTCTTTTGCTTCTGCATCTTTAACAGCATTTTCCTGAGCTTCTTTCTTCATTCTTTCAATATCTGCATCGCTCAAACCTGATGAAGCTTCAATTTTGATGGACTGCTCTTTTCCGGTTCCTTTGTCTTTGGCAGACACATTCAGAATACCGTTTGCATCAATATCAAAAGTGACTTCAATTTGCGGAACTCCTCTCGGTGCAGGTGGAATATCGGTCAAATCAAATCTACCGATTTCTTTGTTATCATTGAACATTGATCTCTCACCCTGACCGACTCTCAGTGTTACCGCAGGCTGATTGTCTGCAGCAGTTGAAAAAATCTCTGATTTTTTGGTCGGGATGGTAGTGTTGGCATCAATCAGTTTGGTGAATACTCCTCCCAGAGTTTCAATACCGAGTGAAAGCGGAGTTACATCCAATAAAAGAACATCTTTTACATCACCGGTCAAAACACCACCCTGAATAGCTGCACCAATTGCAACCACTTCATCCGGATTTACACCTTTTGAAGGTACTTTGCCAAAGAATTTTTCAACTTCTTCCTGAATTTTCGGAATTCTGGTTGATCCTCCAACCAAAATAACTTCGTCGATATCAGAAGCTGACAAACCTGCATCGCTCAATGCTTTTCTGCATGGCTCCATCGATCTTTTGACCAAATTATCACTTAGTTGTTCAAATTTCGCACGGGTCAATGTCTGAACCAGGTGTTTTGGTCCGGTTTCATTGGCAGTAATATACGGAAGATTGATTTCGGTTTGAGAAGAAGAAGACAATTCAATTTTCGCTTTTTCTGCTGCTTCTCTCAATCTTTGAAGTGCCATCGGGTCTTTTTTCAAATCAACACCTTCTACTGACTTAAATTCATCTGCCAGCCAGTTGATAATCATGTTGTCAAAATCATCACCTCCTAAATGGGTATCACCGTTGGTTTACAATACTTCAACGACACCGTCTCCAAGTTCAAGGATTGAAATATCAAAAGTACCACCTCCCAGGTCATATACAGCAATTTTTTTGTCGCCGGTTCCCTTGTCAAGACCGTAAGCCAAAGCTGCTGCGGTGGGTTCGTTGATAATTCTCTCAACTTTCAGACCTGCAATTTCTCCTGCTTCTTTGGTTGCCTGTCGCTGTTCGTCATTAATGTAAGCA
>CAYFWH010000219.1:0-2590 GCA_964346785.1 uncultured Weeksellaceae bacterium
TCTTTTAATCTTGCTTCTACACTAAGTGATATAGAAGGTGAGGATTTGGGTGAAGATTTGGATGTTTGCGGTGAATCAGAGTTTACCATTGTAGCTAATGTAGTCGCTCCCAACCCGAGTTTTCAGTGGTATTTTAACGGTGAAATTATACCTGGCGCAACCCCATCAAGCTATACAGCATCCGAAACCGGTTATTATTCTGTTGTGATTATCAGTGAGGCCTGTCAGACTGAGGTATGTATTTATCTCGAATTTCTGGATAAGCCTGAAGTTGAAACCATCGAAGCTTTTCAGTGTTCAGCTACCAGTAGTTATGTCTTTAATTTAAAGATTTAATTCCCGACCCGGCTAATTATACAGTCACCGGAAATGTTATTGTTTATGTAAGAGTTCAAACCTCAAACAGTTGTTTTGAAATTGCTGAACTTGAGCTCGAAGTTGGTGTGGGACCGGAAACTCAGCCACAGGATTATACATTGTGCGATGATGATGGTGATGGATTTGCGGAGTTTGATTTGACTTCTCAGGAAAATAATCTTGTAATTTCATCACCGGACGGGCTGACTTTCGAATATTATCTGGATCCTGATGCATCTCAATTGATAACCAATCCTGAAAATTTTGTAAACACGATAAATCCGCAACCAATTTATGTGAAAATATTTGATAATGAATCAAATGGAGAAGATTGTGTTTCAATAGAAATTTTGACTTTATTTGTCAATGAATTTCCTGAATTACAGGCTGATGAAATTGAAATTTGCGACAACCTGAATGACAGTAGCGAATTTATTGATTTAACTCAAAATAATATTGTTGTTACTCAGGGAGTAAATGTGAACTTACAATATTATGATACGATTGGCGGTGCCCAAATTACAGATCCTGAGAATTATGAAGTAACCGTTTCACCAACAACTATTTATGTTTTGGTCAGAAATTCAGACGGCAGTTGTGAAGACTATCAGACAATAACTATAAACTTTATGGATGCACCTGAAGTAACAGAAGACATCATTGTAATTGAAAATTGCAGCCTGTCCGATTTTACAATGTTTTATTTACCTGATTTAAATGAAGAATTGATTGAAGACACTGCCGGTTTGATTTTTACATACCACATTTCGACGGATGATGCTGTCAATGGTGTAAATCCTCTACCCGAAAATTAACAGAATATTTCAGCCAATCAAATAATTTTTATTCGTGTTGAAAATGAAAATGGCTGTTACGATATTGGTCAGGCTCAATTGACAACTGTACTGGTACACGAAGAACTGGAAGATCCACTCACAGTTTGTGATGATCCGTATGAGGAAAGCGATGGAGTTGCAGTTTTTGATTTAACGCTTTACAATAATGAAATTGAATCTATACTTGGAGGAAACGGATATACGATTAGTTATTTCACAACATTGGATGATGCAGTAGCCGGAAATAATCCGATACAAAATCCTGAAAATTTTCAAAACACGACTAACCCGCAAACAATTTATGCACAGGCAAGCTCAGGTGACGGAGGCTGTGCAGGTGTTGTGGATTTTGCAATTCAAGTTTTGCCGGTACCGGTTTTTGAATTACCCGATAATTTGATGTTTTGTAGTGATGAGCCGCATAAAGTATTTAATTTAGCCGGTAGCTTTGAAACTTATGCCTGGTTCGATCCTTATGGTGAATTTGTTGGTAATACTCAGCAAATTGATTTTCAACATGAAGGAATCTATACATTGGAAGTCACCTCTGAAGATTATGATTGTCCGGCCAAAAGAGAAGTAGAAGTTGTATTTGATATAAGACCCGTAATTATTGATATTAAGGTAAATGAAAATACTGTAACAGTATATGTTGCCGGAGGTTTTGGACCCTATAAGTACAGTTATAACAACGGACTCAGCTGGTCTGATTACAATGTGATTTCAGATGTGCCGGGTGGAATATATGACATGATAGTTATGAGCAAATATGGTTGTGTGTCAGAAGCAAAAATGTTTGGTGTATTAGGAATTCCAAATTTCATTTCTCCAAACGGAGACGGGAAAAATGATTTTTGGTATGTAAGAGGTCTTGAAGCTTACCCCAATACACATATTAAGATATTTGACAGATACGTAAAAATGTTCGTGGACAGAAAGCTTGAACCCGGGTTTATCTGGGATGGAAAATATGAAGGGGAAACTGTTGCTTCAGATGATTATTGGTATATTATCACACTGGAAGATGGCAGAATAATTTCCGGGCATATTTCAGTTAGAAACAATTAAAAACATATAAATTGAAAAATCACTTATACTTACTCCTGCTTTTCCTGTGCCCTGTATTAGTTACAGCACAACAGGTTAGCCTTTATACTCAATTTTTGGGGAAATATGATTTCACAATGATTGGTAACACTCTGAACATCTATGCCAACGGCACCAATGTGCCTTGTGTAATCAACACCTCATCAAGTGCTACTTTGACTATGTTACCCGGGCAAAATATTGAAGCTGCCTATCTTTACTGGGGCGGATCAGGTTCAGCATCTCAGTTTGATTTTAATATAAGATTAAATGGAGTCAATATCACACCCGACAGAACTTTTGCTTCTGAC
>CAYFWH010000220.1:0-2589 GCA_964346785.1 uncultured Weeksellaceae bacterium
GTTTGGTAGTGCGCTCAGCGGAAACGGATTTTTGGATGATACTGTCAACAGTCTTATTTCAAATGCAAACACACCTTTGGACAAAGCAAAGGCGATTTTCGATTTTGTGAAAAATAATTATACCTGGGATCGTTACAATTCATTTTTTGTGGACAAAGGAATTCGTCAGACATTTAAAGATAAAACAGGCAACTCTGCGGATATCAATCTGATGCTGGTTTCAATGCTTAGAAAAGCAGAATTGGATGCTTCACCGGTTGTATTGAGTACGGTTGGCAACATGATGATTAACTATAGTTTTCCTTCTGTCAGCAGTTTGAATTATGTAATTGCAGCTGTAGTCATCAATGATAAGCTTTACCTGATGGACGGAACCGAAAAACTGAGCGACATCAACATGCTGCCGTTGAGAGCATTGAATCACAGAGGTTTTTTGGTGAATGAAAAAGGAACCAGAGAAATTCAGCTGACCAATTATTCACTAAGTACATCAAAAACTTCAATCAATGCCGAACTATTTCCGGACGGTAGTATCTCAGGGAATTTTTCCGAAGTCAGAGATATGTATTTTGCAATGAATGACCACTCATCCCGAAACAAAGACCCGAAAGCGTTTGAAAAAAAATATCTGAATAAGTACAATTTTGATACCGATGGATTTAGAATTGATGAAAATCCGGATAAGGGAATTATTCGCTACAGTTTCAAATTTAGCGATTTACAAATGGGTGAAGTTATCGGTGACAAAATTATTATCAACCCGATGTTGTTTGCACAGCTTACCAAAAAAAGTTTTGTGCATGCCGACAGAAACTATCCGCTTGAGTTTGGTTCACTGATTTCGGATTCACAAGTGATTAAAATTAAAATTCCTGAAGGTTATAAACTCGAAACGATTCCAGAAAACAAACAGTTTGTATTGCAGGGTGATGCTGCCGGATATGTATATAAAGTAGAAGAACAAAACGGATACATCTCAGCTGCCACACTTTTCCAGCTTGGATACAGTTCTCTGCCGCCATCTTATTATGAAGCAATGAAAGATTTGGAAAATGGTCAAATATCTGCTGAGGCACAACAAGTCGTACTCGTAAAAAAATAGAAAATGAGTTTGGATAAACTACAAAAAGAAGTCGATAACTGGATTCAAAATCATGGAGTCCGTTACTTCAATGAGCTGACCAATATGGCACAACTGACCGAAGAAGTCGGAGAAGTTGCCCGGATTATTGCCCGCCGATACGGTGAACAATCCGAAAAAGAATCTGATAAAAATAAAGATTTGGGTGAGGAACTTGCAGATGTGATTTTTGTAGTTTTGTGTCTTGCCAATCAAACCAATACTGATTTACAGACTGCGTTTGATAAAAAAATGAAGATAAAAACCGAGAGAGACCACGACCGGCATCATGGCAATCAGAAATTGAAATAATTTTTTTGATGATCGATTCATATTTTTTTAGAAAATGAAGGAGATATTATTGAGAAAGAAAAAAAACGCGGTTTCAGCGACTATCAATATCGGAGGTTCAAAAAGTGAAAGCAACAGGTTATTAATTCTGAATGCTTTGTATGACAACCGGATTGAAATTGAAAATCTGTCTGTTTCAGACGATAGTTTCTACCTTCAAAAGGCATTGATTGAAAATCAACCGGTGACGGATGTACACCATGCAGGAACTGCAATGCGATTTTTGATAGCCTATTATGCCATTCAAAAGGGTAAAGAAGTCGTGTTGACAGGTTCAAAAAGGATGAAACAAAGACCGGTAGGTATTCTGACGGAAGCACTCAAGACGATGGGTGCTTCTGTAAAATATCTCGAAAAAGACGGCTATCCGCCTTTAAAAATCAAAGGTAATGACCTGAATTGCAACAACATTGAATTAAGTGCAGGTATTAGCAGTCAGTTTATTTCTGCATTGATGATGATTGCACCAAAATTAAAAAATGGGCTTGAAATCAGGTTAGATGGTAAAATTACCTCTGAATCATACATAAAGATGACAGCCGGTATTATGAAAAAAACCGGTATTGATCTGAGTTTTGAGAATAATTTAATCAGCATAAAAAATAAAGAGGAAATCAAACCTCAAAGATTGACAGTTGAATCTGACTGGAGCTCTGCTTCTTACTTTTATTCAGTTGCAGCACTATCAGAAATAGCCGAAATAAAAATTAGCAGTTTTAGAAAAGAAAGCCTTCAGGGTGATTCAGAAGTTTCAGAAATTTATAAAAGATTTTTCGGTGTTGAAACTGAATATCTGGAAAATCATATTATTATTATAAAAAATAATAATTTCGTTGCAAAAGAATTTGAAATTGACTTAAACAATACGCCGGATCTGGCACAGACCATTGCAGTAACTGCTGCCGGTTTAAAAATTAAATGCAAGCTGAATGGACTTGATACGCTGAAGGTTAAAGAAACAGACCGGTTATTGGCGTTGAAAACTGAATTGGAAAAATTGAGCGTTTTTTCAGAAATTACCGAAGATTCAATAAGTCTTTTGTCTTTTGGAGAAATCAATACAATCCCCCGGATTAAAACTTATCAGGATCACCGGATGGCGATGAGTTTTGCCGCCT
>CAYFWH010000221.1:0-2588 GCA_964346785.1 uncultured Weeksellaceae bacterium
ACCGAGATGGATCATAAAGTTGAAGATGTGATGAGCAAAGAAGAGCTGGTTACTTCTGACATCAATACCGACTTACATAAGGCAAAAGATATATTACTTAAAAAAAAAGAAGAAAAACTACCTATAGTAGATGAAGCTTTTAAATTAATCGGTTTGATTACCATCAAGGATATCGACAACCTTTCTGAATACCCTAATTCATGCAAAGACAGTCAGGGAAGATTGAGAGTCGGTGCAGGTATCGGCGTAGGTGAAGATTCACTTGAAAGAATTCAGGCACTGATAGAAAAAGGTGTGGATATCATTGCTTTGGATTCAGCTCACGGCCATTCAAAAGGAGTGATTGATAAAGTAAAAGAGGTCAGAAATGCTTTTCCGGACCTGGATATAGTTGGTGGAAATATAGTAACAGCCGAAGCTGCAAAAGATTTGATAGATGCAGGTGCGAATGTTCTGAAAGTTGGGGTTGGTCCGGGTTCAATTTGTACCACAAGAGTTGTGGCAGGAGTCGGGGTACCACAGCTATCAGCAATTTATGATGTGGCTCAGTACGCAAAAACAAAAAACATTTCTGTAATTGGAGATGGCGGAATAAAACTTTCGGGAGATATTGTCAAAGCGATTGCGTCAGGTGCGAATTGTGTAATGCTTGGAAGTTTGTTTGCGGGAACTGAAGAAGCTCCGGGCGAAGAGATTATTTACCAGGGCAGGAAATTCAAAAGTTATCA
Source organism: uncultured Weeksellaceae bacterium (assembly GCA_964346785.1). Classification (GTDB taxonomy): domain Bacteria; phylum Bacteroidota; class Bacteroidia; order Flavobacteriales; family Weeksellaceae; genus Moheibacter. The sequence continues at coordinate 729 of CAYFWH010000221.1, forward strand.
GGGAATGGGTTCACTTTCAGCTATGAAAAGAGGAAGTAAGGATCGTTATTTCCAGTCAGATGTCAAGAAATTAGTACCTGAAGGAATTGAAGGCAGAGTACCCTACAAAGGCAGTCTTTCTGAAATTGTTTACCAGCTTTGTGGTGGTTTAAGAGCCGGAATGGGTTATTGCGGAACAGCTGATATTGACTCTTTGATTCAGAACGGGAGGTTTGTAAGAATCACAAGTGCAGGTTTGAATGAAAGCCATCCGCATGATGTGATGATTACCAAAGAGGCACCAAATTATTCAAATTAATTAAATAAATAAAGGCTTGAAATTCAGATTTCAAGCCTTTATTCATTTTTCGCTAATTTATTTTTATCCTGTCTAATTCGGGAATTACTCAGGTTAGAATTGCCATCCGGCAGTCAATAGAAATAAACCTCTGTTATTTTTAACTTTAGCGGCAAAGTTATTGGGTGTATTTAATGGAATTGATGCATAATAAACCGCATTATCAGCAGTATCATAATCTACATAATCTGCATTTCCGAAAATATAATTGTAGTTCTGTGTCTGTAACTGGTAAGCTGCATCGAGATAGAATCCTCCGAAATCATATCCTGCTCCGAAACTAAAACGGTTGATGTCTCCTCTGAAAGCATCATTAAAATTCATATTGGATGAACTTCCGGTTCCTAAATCTGCATTCAGTGTGATATTATCAAACGGAGTTTGTACGAAATTATATCCTGCACGAACTTTAAATTTATCAATTCTGTACTCGGCACCAAGTCTCAATTCGCTACTTGATTTCAGGTATTTATCCATAAATTGGTTGGTAGAATGAAAATCAGATGAAGGTTTGAATTTTGTAGAACCGTTCATGTGCAAAGTATAATCTGCGTTCAATGCGAGTGATTTGCCGAGCACGGTTCCGGCACTTGCCACTAATCTGCTGTTTGAATTTCTGTCATACCGGCTGTAATAAAAATCGTAATAATAGTTACCATCACTGAAAAGTAAATCCGCAAAATAATTTTCCTCAATATTTGAATACCAAACCGGGCTGTGGTAAGCCAATCCAAGTCTGAGCACATCATTTACCTTTCCTATAACTCCGGCATTAAAAGAAAAACCTGTTGCGTCTGAAGTATATGGCGTTCCGTTCAAATCATATCTGTAAACAGTTCCTTCTGTATCTTCATCAAAAAAAACATAATTGTTTAATTGGTTTTCATGAAAATTGAATCCAAGTACCAGATATAATTTGTCCTGATAACTCGCTCCGAAATTCATTGACTATTTAGTTTTGTAGCTTTCTGTAATATCCTGATAGCCTGCCATTTTATAGGTAGTGTACTCAATCGGGTCGTCATTGGTCTGATAAGTTCCGGTAATATTATTGTTTCTACCCAGTGCCAGCCAGTTATCAAAATTCTCACTCGAATACTTCACGCCGATGGTAAATCTGTTCCAGGTATCATCTGTATTAAAAACAAAAACAGAACCCACATTTACAAAATCAATTGTATTGTCATCTGTTCTAAAAGTATTTCCGAAGGTTGATTTATTATTGTAGGAACTAAAACCTATCCCGACATTTACATCAGAAGTAATGGCTACTGCTGCTCCGGCCGGATTTTGTTCGATCGAAGATATATCACCGCCCAATGCTCCCATTGATCCGCCCATACCTATATACCTTGCACTACCTGAATTAATATCATTTGAAAAAGCAGAGACAGAATTAATGTCCTGTACAGTTTGTGCATTAAGAATCCCTGCCACACTGATTAAAGTGATGAATAACTTTTTCATTTTTTATTTGATTTTTATTCTGAATTAATAATGAAGAGCCTGCTATTTCCCAACAG
>CAYFWH010000222.1:0-2567 GCA_964346785.1 uncultured Weeksellaceae bacterium
GTCTTCGGGTGAAATTGATAATGCATTGATTGAATAGATATTTTTCATCATCAAATCCCACATAGGAGACCCGGTATTGACTGTTGTATTTGGTTTGATTAATTTTCCAATTAATAACTGATTTTGTTCATCGGACATTTCACCGACTTTATAGATTATGCCCGGTGTACTGTTTCGGGTATATTGAAAAGATACTGCAAGCAGGTCCTCTCCATCAACCATTGGCTGATTCAATGAAATATAACCCAGAGACGGATAGAAAGTATATTCACCCTGATTCAGCAATCTTACATTTTCGTTGACAAGATAATGCTCGCCTTCCTGATAAGATTCACCGTTGTACAAATAGCCGTTCATGATTGTCCTTGCGGAACTCGCTTCTCTAATGCCCGAAGTGTTGCTAACCTGATTATACAATGTTCCGTTGTTTGGTGCAGAACCATTGTCGCCCAAGTCTCTTATTGCAAGAATCGATCTTCTGTGCTCCTGATTGGCTGCACCCTTGTCAATTCTCCAAACTTCCAGTCTTGTAATCACAATATCGCTTGAAATCTGCGGATAGTTTGAAAGTGCATTATCGTATGAATCTCTGAAAAATTGTCCGAGGAAGAAGTGCCGGTTGTAATCATAATCTTCAGCATAGATTTTATACTCAGTCATCACACCGCCTCCCTGAACTGTAATGTTTTTTGATTCTGATCTTTGCTCAGAAAAAACCATACTCACATCTGTGTTTCCGAATTTTAAATCTGTTCTGACACCAAATAAGGACTGTGCACCGTTAATCAATGAAGTGTTCAGCGGCATACTGATGTTTCCGACTTCAATGTTCTGGACAATATCGTCTTCGCCGCCGTCCTTGATGTTTTTCCATTGAAGTTTCATTTCATTTTCAAAACCAAATCCGGCCTGGGTATCATAGTTGGCTTTCAACTGTAAATTTTCACCGACCTTACCGAGTACGCTCATCTGAATCCTTTGTCTCAGGTCAACAGTTAGTGTATTTCTGTTTTGAGGGAGCAATTGCGGATTGTCAATTTTCTGAAGAAATATACCCAAATCAAGCTGTGCTGTACCCTGTGGTATCAGTTGAATTTCATTTCCGCCAAAAATTGATTCAAATGTTTTTGATTTAATTCTCAGGCTTGGCAAAATGTTTCCGTAACCACCCTCATCTCCAAAGGTGTTACTTCTGTACATTTCGTCAATTGCCCTTGATTTATTTCTGTAATATGAATCCATATTTCGTCTCAGAATCAAATCAAAATAATCAGTACTCGACATAAAAATCGGTTCACCAACAATGATGTCACCAATTTTTGGCCAAAGTGCATACTGATCCTTTACCGGGTCATAAACAACTTCATATTCAATCTGATTATTTAGATAGAGTCCTCCTGACTGATGTTCAAAAGGATAAATCAATGAATCATTTTCTACATCTTCCTGAGCACTTGCCGTTGCAGCAATTGTCATTATGAAAATTGCTGAAAACAAGTATTTTATCTTCTTCATGTATATATTAAGCTCTTTCAAAAGTCAAAGTCTTTTTAATGTTTCTTTTACCAACACATCAGTTCCGGCATCCGGATTGTCTTTCAGAACAATATCCAGAATTTTATCAGCTGTTTTTCCCGGAATACCAAGAACTTCCAATGCTGATAACGCCTCAAATTTAGATTTATTTTTAGAATTACTGTTAAATGAGTCAAAATTAAGTTCGTCACCTTCCAGTTTGTCTTTCAAATCGATAATAATTCTTTGTGCAGTTTTTGCTCCAATCCCTTTCACTGATTGTAAAGTCTTTGCATCTGCATTTTCTATGGCAGTCATAATTTCTTCAGGTTCAAGTGAAGAAAGCATGACCATTGCTGTTGACGGGCCAACTCCGTTAACTGTAATTAGTTTTAAAAATAATTCTCTTTCTTGTTTGGCATAAAAGCCATAAAGTATTTGAGCATCTTCTCGAACAACCAGATGAGTGAAAATTTTGATGGCTTCTGTTTTTTCAATTTTCGAATATGTATTCAGACTGATATTGACTTTATAACCAACACCTGCACACTCAACTACGAGGTGAGTAGGATGGATTTCAGTCAGTCTGCCGTTAAGGTGTGCAATCATTTTTGTCTCATTTGGGCATCCAGTACAGCAATGGTTGCCAGATTAACAATTTCTGTTATAGTTGAACGCATCTGGAGTATATGTACCGGTTTGTTCATGCCTAGTAAAATAGGACCGACTACTCTTGCGTCTTCAATTCCTCTCAGTATTTTATAAGATAAATTTCCGGAAGCCAGGTTTGGAAAAATCATCACATTTGCCTGTTTTCCGCTAAGAAAAGAAAAAGGAAAGTTTTTTTCAGTCAATTCAGGATTTAACGCAAAATCAGGCTGAATTTCTCCGTCAACAACCATTTCCGGATATGCTTTGTGTAAAATGCTGACTGCTTTGCTTACTTTTTTTGAAATTTCAGTTCTGCCCGAGAAATTTTCAAATGAAAGCATTGCAATTCTGGCTCTGATACCGATTCCTCTAACAACATAATCAGTCATCCTCGCAATTTT
>CAYFWH010000223.1:0-2550 GCA_964346785.1 uncultured Weeksellaceae bacterium
ACTATGCCTCGCCTGAGTGATACCATGGAAGAAGGTACAGTTGCCAAATGGCACAAAAATTTGGGTGATAATGTAGCTGAAGGTGATATTCTGGCTGACATTGAAACTGACAAAGCCGTTCAGGAGTTTGAAAGCGAGGATGAAGGAGTACTGTTATTTATTGGTGCAGAGGAAGGTGAATCTTCTCCGGTTGATTCTATCTTGTGTGTTATCGGGCCAAAAGGAACTGATGTCAGCGGGATAATTGCTAATTATGGCAAAATCAATTCAGAAGAATCTAAAGAGACCAAAACTGAAAATAAAATCAGTGAAACTTCAAATGCTCAGATTGCTCAAACTGAAAATCTTTCAGAAGGCAATAGAATTTTCGCATCTCCTCTTGCAAAGAAACTTGCTGAAGATAAAGGTATTGATTTAAATACTGTTAAAGGCAGTGGAGACGGTGGCCGTATTGTTAAAAGAGATATAGAAAATTATAAAGCTGACACTAAACCGGCAGCTACTGTATCCGCTCCGGCTGCAACAATCAATATTGCGGCAGGTGAAGATCAGTCAATACCAAATTCTCAGATGAGAAAAGTGATTGCGAAAAGACTTGCTGAATCCAAGTTTACTGCTCCACACTATTATTTGATTGTGGAAGTGGACATGGACAACTGTATTGTTGCCAGAAACAATATCAAAGCTGCAAATCCTGAAACAAAAATTTCATATAACGATATTATTGTTAAGGCAAGCGCGATGGCTCTCAGAAAACATCCGCAGGTCAATTCGAGTTGGAGTGAACAACAAATGCTGATACACGGCAATATAAATATAGGTGTTGCAGTTGCAGTTGATGACGGATTACTGGTTCCGGTTATTAAAAATACTGATTTCAAAACACTTTCAGAGATATCTTCAGAAGTCAGAGATTTGGCGGGAAGAGCAAGAGACCGAAAAATCAATGCAAATGAAATGGAGGGCAGCACTTTCACAGTATCCAATTTAGGAATGTTTGGTATTGAGTCATTTACATCAATCATCAACCAACCTAATTCGTGTATATTATCTGTGGGAGCAATCATTGAAAAACCTGTAGTCAAAAATAGTCAGATTGTGGTTGGAAACACTATGAAACTAAGCCTTGCGTGTGATCACAGAACAGTTGACGGTGCTACCGGTGCTAAATTCCTTCAGACATTGAAGAATTATCTCGAAAACCCGGTTAATATGCTTGTTTAGCATTAATTAATGATAATTAAAAAAGAGTTTCAGTTTTGTTGAAACTCTTTTTTTAAATCAATTTGAGACACAAAAAATAAGCTGCTGTAACTTAGCCTCTTGAAGTCACCTTTTTTACTTAGAAGTAAAATATTTTAAATCAATATAAATTCTCTGTATATTTTTTGATATTATATTATATTTTTATGTACCTTGTCATCAATTAACTTTTATATAATTTTAATATGAGACATTTTTATTTATTAATTGGAACTTTCCTGATGCTGTCTCTTGGGCTTAATGCTCAGAGCTATTCAGCTGAGGAAATGTTGGAAATTCAGGCAAACCAACAGACAATGTCTGGTCTGAAGATTTCAAACCCTCTTCAATCAATATTTGATCAGACAAATTTTGGTACTGAGGGTACAATGGCAAATTGGATACCAATTGCCGGAGCTACAGAAACTTTTTCGCCTGCAGTTGGCGACTTCTTTTTTGACCCGGGAGGGCCAGGTGGTGGACCTGACGGTAGCCCCGGTAACTATCCGAACTGTAATTGTGATACACAAACAACCTTAGCAGGCGTATCTCAAATCAAAATTATAGATATGGATATTTTTGCCAACTTTGACTATTTAAGAATTTATGACGGAACCGACGCCAATGGAACTTTACTTTACGGTAATGGTTCGGGTGATCCTGACAATGGAGACTATGGTCTTCCTGCTGGTACTATACTTGACGCAACCAGTGGTAATTTCTTCTTCTTTTTTCATGCATCATCTGTTGTCAACAGGTTGGGATGGGAAATAGAAATTATGGAAGTTGATGGCGGTGGCGGAAATAATGATTTGACTTGTTTTGAACCAAACCATCAATTGGAGCAATCATTCAGTGGCACCTACATTATTTGGGAAGATAATATCTTCAGTGATGGCACTTCTGTGACCGGATGGAACTTTGATCCATGGTCAAACGGAGGAAATCTAAGCTTTTTCTTTAGTGCCGGCAGCAATGCGGTATCAGCTACAGCAGGTGGTACAGATTGGCTGGTTCTTGGTCCCGGCGACACAATTGGTTCATCTTCAACCTATGGGGCAACAATTGGCTTCCCCACAAACTGGAACACAGGTGCAGATGGCTATTTGGGTATTAAATTCCCTTGTAGTGCTCCCGGCGGAGAATGTTACGGTTATGTCCATATGATTACAACCGGTCCGACAGGATACCCTGCAACAATAGTTGATTATTGTTTCGATCCTGACGGAAACGATGTAACTATCCCGGAAGAAGGTGGCGGAACCGGAGATGATTGCGAAATTCACTTCGAGTATTCCAATGATGACG
>CAYFWH010000224.1:0-2528 GCA_964346785.1 uncultured Weeksellaceae bacterium
TTTAGGCCCGAGTACTTTGAAATTTGGCTTGATATTTTTAACCAACAAATCAGATGCTTCTTCATTCGAAAGCAATTGAATTTCTTTGACATTTACTTCCTGTTTGAGTAATTCAGAAACAGATTCCAGCCTTTGTTTTGTTCTAACATCCAGCACAGGAATAATTACTTTCTGAAGTGGCTGACGAACTTTTATTCCAGTTGTTTTTCTTAATGACAGAATCATACTTGTCGCAGTTTGAGCAAGTTTTGTTCTTTCCTCCAATTCATTGTCAATCAGCGATTCATCAGGCTGAGGGTAATATGTCAGGTGAACTGATTCAACAACTGATTTTCCGGTCACATTGTTCAAATCTTTATAAAGTCTGTCCATAAAGAAAGGCGCAATCGGTGCCGAAATGATAGAAATTTTTTCGAGAACAGTATAAAGTGTCTGATAAGCAGATATCTTATCGGTTGTATAATCTCCTTTCCAAAATCTTCTTCTGCTCAATCGTACATGCCAGTTACTCAAATTATCGATTACAAAATCCTGAATTGCTCTTGCTGCTCTTGTCGGCTCATAGTCAGCATAGTATTCATCAACTTTTTTAATCAGAGAATTCAGTTCAGATAAGATCCATCTGTCCAGCTCAGCTCTTTCACTGTAAGGAACTTCAGCCTCATCAAATGTGAAACCGTCCACATTGGCATAAAGCGCGAAGAATGAATAAGTATTGTAGAGCGTTCCGAAGAATTTTCTTCTGACTTCATCTACACCTGCGATATCGAATTTCAGGTTCTCCCATGGTTGTGCATTCGAAATCATATACCAACGGGTGGCGTCCGGTCCGTAAGCAGCCAGTGTCTCGAACGGATCGACTGCATTGCCAAGCCTTTTCGACATTTTCTGACCGTTTTTATCAAGTACCAAACCGTTTGAAACAACATTTTTATAAGCGATACTGTCAAAAACCAAGGTTCCGATGGCATGAAGTGTATAAAACCAGCCTCTTGTCTGATCGACGCCTTCTGCAATAAAATCAGCCGGGAATTTCTCACCCGAATCTATCCATTCTTTATTTTCAAACGGATAATGAAACTGAGCATAAGGCATTGAACCTGAATCAAACCAAACATCTATTAAATCACTTTCTCTTTTCATCGGTTTTCCGTTTTTGGAAAGTAAAATGATTTCGTCAACTATATTTTTATGTAAATCTGCTTTTGAATAATTTTCATCTGACATATCGCCCGGAACAAATCCTTCAAACGGGTTTTTATCCATCAAACCTGCCTCAATCGACTTTTCGATTTCAGTCATCATCTCCTCCATTGATCCGATGATAATTTCTTCGGTGTTATCTTCTGTTCTCCAGATTGGCAATGGAATTCCCCAATATCTTGAACGGGACAAATTCCAGTCATTTGCATTTTCGAGCCAGTTGCCAAAACGACCTTCACCGGTTGCTTTGGGTTTCCAGTTGATCGTTTTGTTCAGTTCTGCCATACGATCGCGAACCGAAGTTATTTTGATAAACCATGAATCCAGCGGATAGTACAGTACGGGTTTGTCAGTCCTCCAGCAATGCGGATAACTGTGTTTAAATTTTTCAACTTTAAATGCTTTATTTTCTTCTTTCAGAAGAATTGCAATTTCAACATCCACTGATCTATCAGGTGCTTCCGAATCATAGTATTCATTTTTCACATATTTTCCGGCAAAATTCTCAGGCAAACTCTCAATGAATTTCCCCTGTAAATCTACCAACGGAATCAGGTTTTCATTTTCATCATAAACCAGCATCGGCGGAACACCGTGTTTTTTTGCCACACGGGCGTCATCAGCACCAAAAGTCGGTGCCGAATGAACAATTCCTGTACCGTCTTCTGTAGTTACAAAATCATCATCAATTACATGAAAAGCTTTGTCGGCATCTTCATAAGGCAAAGCCCACGGCAACAGTTGATCATAGCCAATTCCCACCAAATCCTTTCCTTTGAATTCTTTCAAAATTCTGAAAGGGGTTTTTTTATCACCTTCTCTGAAATTCTCAAAATCAGTTTCCTCTGCAGATTCATAGTAGTTACCGCTAAAAACAGATTTCAACAATGGTTTTGCTAAAATTACAGTTTGTGGTCTGAAAGTGTATTGATTGAAAGTTTCGACTGCAACATAGTCGATTTTTGGTCCAACAATAAGTACGGTATTAGACGGCAAAGTCCATGGAGTTGTTGTCCAGGCGAGAAAATAAACAGCACCTTCTATATCTTTTAAAAGTGGCGATGAGTCTTTTTTCGCTCTAAACTGAGCAATTACCGTTGTATCAGTCACATCCCGATAAGTTCCGGGCATATTCAATTCATGCGATGAGAGTCCGGTTCCTGCTTTGGGAGAATAGGGTTGTATTGTGTAACCTTTGTACAACAGATTTTTATCGTAAATCTGTTTAAGTAACCACCATACAGACTCCATATACTTTGGTTCATAGGTAATATAAGGATCTTTTAAATCAATTTCGTTAAGTATATCTTTTGATTTTTTATTTT
>CAYFWH010000225.1:0-2507 GCA_964346785.1 uncultured Weeksellaceae bacterium
GTATTTTACCACTGTAAAATGTAATGTGTGATTAATAAAAATTTTATTATATTTTTCTTTTTTTATAAGAGTTTAGAATTTGCTTATAATTCAAAAAGCAGTCATGACAATTATCATCTTTTCAAATTCCATGCCTTTAATTTATTGATTACAAAACTTTAGGATAAATCTTCTATTGTTAAAAACTTTATTGGTCATGAAATTACTTCAATAAAATACATTTTCATATCTTAGCCCGGCTTATGGAAGAATTGGGAAGAGTTACAGCATTAAAGCGTAAAGGTCAGGATATCATTAGTTTAGAGAGAGGTAAATTACCACCTCAGGCCATTGATTTGGAGGAAGCGGTATTGGGTGCCATGATGATTGATAAGAAAGGAGTTGATGAAATCATTGATGTTCTTTCGCCTCAGGTTTTTTATAAAATTCAGCATCAAACCATCTATTCAACAATTCAAAAATTGTTCAATACTACACAACCTATTGATTTACTTACTGTATCAAATGAATTAAAAAGCGAAGGAAAATTAGATTTGATTGGCGGAGAATATTATTTGATACAACTTACCCAGAAAGTTTCTTCATCTGCACATATTGAATACCATGCAAGAGTGCTGATTGAGAAATTCATACTCCGTCAGCTGATTGAAATTTCATCCAATATCATCGATAAATCTTATGATGAAACTACTGATGTTTTCGATTTATTGGATTATTCAGAAAGTAAATTGTTTGAAATAACCGAAAAAGGAATCAAAAGAAGTTTTGAAGATTCAAGCAAGTTGGTTCATGATGCCATTGCCAAAATCAAGGCGATGTCAGAAAAAGAAGGAATGAGCGGCATACCTTCCGGTTTCTCGCAGGTTGACCGGGTTACTTCAGGCTGGCAGGAATCTGATTTGGTAATTATTGCTGCCCGTCCGGGTATGGGTAAAACTGCTTTTGTATTGTCAATGGCGAGAAATATGGCAATTGACTACAATATACCGGTTGCAATCTTTTCATTAGAGATGGCAAGTGTACAGCTGATTACCAGAATGATTTCAAGTGAAACTGGTATCAAAGCTGAAAAACTTAGAAAAGCTACACTTGAAAATCATGAATGGCAACAATTGTACAACAATGTACAAAATCTGGAAAATGCACCTTTGTTTATTGATGACACACCCGCACTTTCAATCTTTGACCTGAGAGCAAAAGCGAGAAGACTGGTTTCTCAACATGGCGTGAAATTAATTATCATCGACTACTTACAATTAATGACACTTGGAGGCGGGAAATCTACCGGAAACCGTGAACAGGAAATTGCTACTATTTCAAGAAACCTGAAATCGATTGCAAAAGAATTGAATATACCGGTCATTGCACTGTCACAGCTTTCCCGTTCGGTTGAAACCAGAGGCGGAAACAAAAGACCGTTGCTCTCCGACCTGAGAGAATCAGGAGCAATTGAGCAGGATGCGGATATTGTTTCATTTATTTACAGACCCGAATATTATAATCTTGAGGTCTGGGATGATGATCAGGGTACACCCTGTGCGGGACAGGCCGAATTTATTATTGCAAAACACAGAAATGGTTCACTCGAAAACATCAGACTCAGATTCATCAACAATCAGGCTAAATTCACAGACCTTGTAGATGAATTTGGTCAGGATAATCTCGAATTTCAGAGTGCTATGAATAAATTACAAAACCCGTCAAATGTGGAGGTAAGCAGCTCTATTAATTTACCAACTTATTCGCCGCAAGAATCTTTTGGCAGCGATGATAATTTCACAGATACCGATAAAAAAGATGAAATGCCTTTTTAACTTGTTTATTGCCTAAAATAAAATAATCAAAATGATTAATTGATGAATTGTGTAGCAATATTTAATACATTTGTTAAACAGATTAAAAAGTTTTAAAATGGCTTTATTCGACGACACTCAAACTGCTTTTAAACTCAAGTCAGACAAAGATTTAAAGAAATCAAGATTCCTTTTTAGACTAATGGGAAGTCCGTTTCTGACAAAACTCGGAACATATTTTTTCAAAATCCCGTTCGCAACCGATTTACCTTTTGTTAAAACAGCTGTCAGAAACACTATCTATAAACAATTCGTAGGTGGTGAGACTACCGAGGAATGTTTGATTGCTTCCAGAGAATTATACAAATCAGGAATCAGTTCAATAATGGATTATTCGGTCGAAGGTCAAACTACTGATGAAGAATTTGATCATGTAAAAGACGAAATTCTCAGATTGATTCATATTTCAAAAGATAATTCAAAAGAAATTCCATGTGTGGTTTTTAAACCTACCGGTTTTGGAAGAATTGACATTTATGAAAAAGTCGGTCATAAAATGCCTATGGCTGATCATGAAAAAGAAAGCTGGCAAAATATCAGAAGAAGATATGAAGAAGTTTGTCAGAAAGCATTCGATATGGGAGAAAACAATAAGGAAAACGCAAAAGACTGCTGGAAGAAGGAAGCAGCTAATGATAAGATGGATGAGATTAT
>CAYFWH010000226.1:0-2506 GCA_964346785.1 uncultured Weeksellaceae bacterium
TTTCATTTAAGACCTCACACATCTTTGATGTTAGACAATTTTTAGACGACATTCATATTTCTTATGATAATAGCGAAGCACAAAGCAGAAATGAAGATAGAACGAGTGATAAAAAAGAGAATAGGAGAGAAAACAATAAAAATAATTCTGAAAATAAACAAGAACAAAACCAACAAAATTTCTATGATAGGAATTCCAATGGAATGTCAGTAGAAAAGGCACTTGGAATTTTAGAAGTAAAAAGAAACTCTTCGAAAGAAGAGATTAAGAGGGCATACCGAACTTTTGTAAAGAAATATAATACAGACCAACGAAACAATTATGAAGAACATGTCAAAAAAATTTTGGACGATAAAATGAAGGAAATCAATGCTGCAAAAGAATTTCTCCAAAAGAGTGGATTGATATAAAATAAATTAGAAAAGAAAAACCATCCGTTTCCGAATGGTTTTTTCAGTGCTCACGGCCGGAGTCGAACCGGCACGCCCGTGCGGGCACCACCCCCTCAAGATGGCGTGTCTACCAATTCCACCACGTGAGCAATTGGACTGCAAAAATAACAATTTTGATTAAAGTAAAAAGATATACTTCAAAAAAAACCGCCCTGAAAAACAGAACGGTTTCTATTCAAACTAAAATTATGAAATATATTTATCTCCAGCCTCCGCCTACGGCTTTGTACAGTTGTACAATTGCACTCAATCTTCCAAATTGGGAATTGACTACAGACAACCGAGCGTTCAGCGCGCTTTCTCTTGCAGTCAGTACTTCAAGATAACTTGCCATACCATATTTGAGTAATTCTTCAGAAAAGTCTATTGCCTGATTATAAGCTTCATATTCGCTTTGTTTCAATATAACTTTTCTGTCATTGGTATCGTAAGTGTACAACGCATCAGAAACTTCTTTTCCGGCATAGAGTACTGTCTTTTTGTAATTCAGTAAAGCCTGTTCCTGCTGGGCTTTTCTGACTTCGTATTGAGTTTTTATCTCTCTGCCGTTAAGAATTGGCTGAGTCAAAGATGACATCAATGAAGCAAACAATGAATTGGCACTGAATAAATTGTCGAAATCCAGGCTTTGAATTCCGCCGTTTGCATTGAGTCTCAATGACGGATAAAAATTACTTTTTGCTGCATTGGTCAATTCAAATGCATTGATCAAACCATATTCTGCTGCCAGTACATCCGGGCGATTGCTCAGCAACTGAACCGGAATTCCTGATTTCAAATCTGAATTCAAATGCTGAGAGGCCAAACTGTTCCTTTCAATTGAATGCGGATTTTCACCCAAAAGAATACTGAAAGAATTTTCGAGTAATTTAATCTGATTTTCGGTATCCAACAACAGAGATTTTGAGTTCAGAAGTTGCGCCTCAGTTTGTTTAACAGCTACTTCAGTCACATTTCCTGCATCTTTCAGCAGTTTGATTGTTTCCAGACTTTCTTCTCTGTTCAGAATGGTTTCTTCCAAAATTTTTTTTTGTTCATCCAAAGCCAGAAGCTGGTAATACAAATTTGCAACAGCGGCAACCAATTCAGATTTGATGGCCTGATGCGCCGAAACTGTCTGCATATAGGAAGCAGCAAATGCTCTTTCATTACTTCTGATTTTTCCCCATATATCAGCTTCCCACGAAAGCCCTGCCGACAATTCATATTGATTGATATCGGTTCTGCTGCTTAGTCCCATTCCCTGAGAACCGTTCAGCGATGGGTTGGCATATGAATAAGATGCAGTTCCGTTCAGCATTGGAAAATATGCAGCTTTTCCCTGTTTTAGATAGGCTTCGGCAGCATCAATATTTTTTAGTGCAATTCTCACATCGAGATTATTGTCCAAAGCTGTTTGAATATATGCCGAAAGTTTGTCATCAGTAAATAATTCTTTCCAGGAAAGATTGGCAGCACTCAGACTGTCGGTTTCTATACGGTCGGTTCTGAATACCTGCTGAACCGCAAGTTCATTTTCGGGTCGTTGATATTCTTTAACTGCAAAACATGATTGGAGTACAATCAAAATAATAGCAAGAATTATATATTTAGAATTTTTCATTTATGCTTGTTCTTTAATTTGTTGCTTATCAAATTTCACCGGACTGATTTTTTCCTGTAACCATTGGAAAACCACAAACAGAACCGGGATATTAAATACACCTACGATAGTTCCGACCAGTAATCCAAAGGATGCACCGGTTGCAATAGAACGGTTACCGATATGTCCGACACCGGTTGAAAATACCAATGGCATAATTCCGAGAATAAATGCAAAAGATGTCATCAGAATAGGACGAAGTCGCTGTACCGATGCACCTAAGATAGCTTCATGCTTATGCATCCCTGCATTCTGACGCTGATTGGCAAACTCAACAATAAGGATACCATTTTTAGCAACTAATCCAATCAACATAATAATTCCAATTTGGCTATAAATATTCATAGTTACTCCAAACATCCACATAAAAAACAGTGCGCCAGTTACAGCCAATGGCACAGTAAGCATTATA
>CAYFWH010000227.1:0-2472 GCA_964346785.1 uncultured Weeksellaceae bacterium
TATGCAATCAGAGGTTTTATATATAGAGACCAACTAAGTTGTGATATTGCGATTGATTGTCTTAACAAAGCATACAATGCATTTTTGTTTACTTTCAGCAAAAAGCGCATGGAATTAAATAACAGCATCATAGCTTATAACAAAGGAAACTGTTTTATTACTTTAAATCAACTTGATTCTGCAAAAATTAACTTCGAAAACTCAAAAAGACTGGCTATAAGTCAGAAGGCAAATAGTCTTCAGGCTTTTTCGATGAAAGGACTGGCGGAAGTTTATATGCTTCAAATGAGGTATGAAGATGCCATTAGTGAGTTGAATAGAGCTGACAGTATTTCAGCATCGGTTGGAGATCTTGAGTTAAATAGTGGCATTTACAGAGGATTGTCAGATAATTATCTCGCATTAAAAGACTGGGATAATTTCAGAAAATACGAGAACAAAAACAGACAAACGATTCAACAAATAAAAGAATCTGAAAGAAAAACAATCAATAATATTCTCAAAGATTATAAAACTGAGATTGAAAGCAACGAAAAATCATCGGGAAATAAATTTATTTTATTGATTTTTATTTTGAGTATTGTGCTTTTTGGCTTTGTTTTCTCAATTGTAAGATCAGAAATTAGTTTCAAAAAGGACTTCGATAAGATTATTTCTCAAATAAAATCATAAAAATTAAAATTACTCAATAATCATTGTAATGATATGATAATCAGCTTTTTGTATATCATAATTAACTTTAGAATTTCGGGAATTTAAAAAGATAAACACTTTTATATTTAAAAAACAGGATATAAATTTGCTTTGAATTTGTTTATAACACACAAATAATCAAGATATTATTCCAATATAATTGAGTAGTAAAAATAAATTGTTTTTCAGGTAGTTAAGTAGTTTTTCAAAAAAAGGAGGTGTCATTACACCTCTTTTTTTGTATTTTATCTGTCTTTGCTTTAAAATTCCCTTTACTGAAGATGTTTCCTAACATCCAGTTAAAAATATTCGAAAAGTGAAATAAGCTTTAAAAACAATTGCGTCTTCGGTATAAATAATTGCTCCTGACAGCAATAATTATTTCATTTAATTTAGTTTATATAATAAAATCATTTAGATTTGTATTAAATATTAAAACTACATTTATGACAAAAAATTTATTTTCAATCACATCTCTACTGAGCGTGATTTTTAGTTTACTTGTACTTTCAACGAGTTTGGAGGCGCAAGTTTTGTCAGCTGGAAATATGGCACAGGAGACGACCTCCAATGCTATCGTTCCGATTAATTTCACGCCTTTCCAGGCTGATTTTAATCAGACCACACCAGCTTTCGAACCGGATGGAGTAGCAGCGTTGTTATATGACAATGGCTCTCCTTTTAATGTTGCAGGTCCTCCTCAGCTAAGTTTATTACAGACAAACCTTGGAATGAACACTTATGG
Organism: uncultured Weeksellaceae bacterium; assembly: GCA_964346785.1. GTDB lineage: Bacteria > Bacteroidota > Bacteroidia > Flavobacteriales > Weeksellaceae > Moheibacter. Next base: position 1,439 of record CAYFWH010000227.1, read on the forward strand.
ACCGAATGTCAATTTCGCACTAGGTTTCAGAATAGCTGATGATTTTACACTGTCTGATGATGCAGATATCAGTTCGTTTGAATTCTATGCTTATCAGACCGGGTCTGGTTCTGTAACAACAATTAATGGAGTGTATGTTCAAATCTATGATGGACAACCAGGATCAGGTGGTAATGTAATTTGGGGAAATATGACAACCAATGTTTTGGGAAATGCTTCTCAAAGCGGAGGTTTCAGAACACTTGATACAGCTCCAAATAATACCGACAGACCTGTACAGCTTGTGACTGCAAATACAACCGGACTCTCGCTTTCTGCGGGGACTTACTGGGTTGAGTTTTCTATGACCGGATCAATTGCATCAGGTCCGTGGGCTACACCAATCACTATTACCGGTCAGACAACAACCGGTAATGCGATTCAGTTTAACGGCACTGATTATGTCCCGTCAATGGATAGTGGTACAAATACTCAACAAGGTTATCCTTTCCAGATTTATGGTGAATTTACAGGAGGAACTAATGACTATTGTATCCCTGGCGGAACTAACTCTAATTATTATATCAATGACTTCTCAACCACAGGAGGAACACAGAATATCTCGAATTTGGGTAGCGGTTTCTCAACCGGCGGATATGGTGATTTCTATGATACTCATGCATTAGAGCAGGCTCAGGGAGAAAATGTAACTTTCACCGCAGGGTTCCCATCAGGTCAGACCTACGGATTTAGAATCTGGGTTGACTGGAATCAGGATGGTGAGTTTGATACTACAGAAGAGGTAGCATGGAGCTCTACTTCTTATTTAAATCCTCAATCAGGTACATTTACAGTTCCGACAAGTGCTCTGGAAGGTGAAACCCGAATGAGAATAGTAGGACACTGGTTAAATTCTCAAGGCAATATTGATCCTTGTTCAACCAATCACAGCTACGGTGAATTTGAAGACTATAAATTCATTGTAACCGAAGGCAACGGAGGCGGAACCGGAGATGACTGTGAGCAGGACTTCTATTTTGCTCCTGTTTTTGACG
>CAYFWH010000228.1:0-2414 GCA_964346785.1 uncultured Weeksellaceae bacterium
CGATCCGAACAGCAAAACTACTGATTTTGTTCGTCCGGGACACATCTTCCCGCTTCAGGCGATGGAGGGAGGCGTACTGAGAAGAGCCGGTCATACCGAAGCCGCTGTTGACCTGGCAAGACTGGCGGGATTGAAGCCCGGCGGAATACTTGTCGAAATTTTGAATGAAGACGGAAGTATGGCAAGATTGCCTCAATTAATTGAAATTGCTCAGAAATTTAAACTGAAAATTATAACCATTCAGGATTTGATTGCTTACCGGCTTAAAAATGATTCACTGATTAAAAAAGTTGATAGTTTTCCTGTCAAAACCTATTTTGGTGAATACCAACTGACAACCTATAAACAAACCACAAACAAACAACTCCATTTTGTACTGACCAAAGGAGAATGGGATGAAGATGAGATTATTCCGCTCAGAGTAATTTCTTCAAACAGTTATTATGATTTGTTTACCGCACTTCAGTTTGGCGAATTTCCACAACTCGAAATAACTTCAGAAATAATTGATGAATACGGAAAAGGAGCAATTATTTTCATTAATAATGTTTCAGATTCTGACCTAATGCTCAGAAAAATGAATCAATTCAAATTGTTTGTAGAAGGAAAAGCGGACACTGCTATTATACCAAATGACATCAGAGATTATGGAATTGGTGGTCAGATTATCAAAGATTTGAATATCAGAAAGGCAAATTTAATAACAAGAAATCCTGATAATAATGAGCAGACACTCAGTGGTTTCAATTTTAAAATTGTGAAATACACATTACTGCACGATCACAATAAGCAAAAGAGTTAATTACAATTTTAAGAAGTACAGGATGTACGATGTATTAAGTACAAAGTGCTGGAAGCGGATGTTGGGTGTTGAGTACAAATTAATTTGATTTACTTAATTTTTTTTAACCATGGTTCAGACTGTAATTTTCAGCAATTAACTTATCTGAATTCATTTGCTGAATCAATTCTTCAACAGAATTGAATTTTTTATCGTCTCTGATTTTGTACTGAAACTCAATCATCAATTCTTTGTCGTAGATATCTCGGTCAAAATCAAGAATATAAACCTCTGTTCTTCTTTCATTTTTATCGCTGACAGTTGGTCGGGTTCCGATACTAATCAGACCTTTAAAGATTTCGCCGTCCAAAAATACTTTAACGATATAAACTCCATCTCCGGGGATTAGTTTGTATTTCTCAATTTTCAGATTTGCAGTCGGAAAGCCGAGTTCTCTTCCCAACTTATCTCCGTGAATGACTTTTCCGGTCAAGCTATAGTTTCTTCCCAAACCAAGAAATGCAAAATCGAGATTTCCTTCTTTCAATGATTTTCTGATTTGGGTCGAACTGATGTGTTGCTCTCCTGCTTTTATTTCCTCAATCTTCACACAATCAAAACCATATATTTCAGACAAACGACTCAGCTCATCAAAATCTCCTGAACGGTCTTTTCCAAAATGATGATCATACCCGATTACAATTGTATGAACGCCAATTTTATCAACCAAAAGTTTAACAAATTCTTCTGCATTCAACATTGAAAATTCTTTTGTAAAAGGTTGAATAATCAGATTTTGCAAACCATATTTTTCAAGTAATTCAACTTTTTCATTCAGCAAAGTCAACAACTCCAGACTATCGGCTCCTTTGTTGAGAGTTATTCTGGGATGAGGTTCAAAAGTCAGTAAAACACTTTCGCCCGAAATCTGTTTCGATATATTATTTAACTGATTTATAATTGATTGATGCCCGATATGCAAACCATCATAAACGCCAAGTGTCAACACCGGATTTTTCAGATTCTTGCAACCATCTATGTTTTGAAAAATATTCATTGGTTGCAAATTTAAACCAAATTCATGATTAAGCGGTAAATTAGCTACTTTCTTTATTTCTAATAAAATAACTGTCTTAAATCTTGTATCACCGAAATTTATTTAACTGAATATCAGCAATGAATAACTAATTTTTTATAAAATCCAAATAAAATCAGAAGCACTGATAAATATCTTATCATTTATTGAAATTGAATCAGTTGATTAGCTTATATTTGCACCGATTTTAAAAACAGGAATTTAAACGAATTTAATCTAAATAATAATGGCAAATTCAAAAGGTAAAATTGCACAAATCATCGGACCGGTAATCGATGTTGTTTTTGAGAACGCTGAGGTTCTTCCAAAAATTTATGACGCACTTGAAATTAAAAGAGAGAACAGTGAATCGCTGATTCTTGAAGTTGAGCAGCACATTGGTGAAGACACCGTTCGTTGTATTGCAATGGACTCTACCGATGGTCTTTCAAGAGGTCAGGAAGTTTTGGAGCTTGGCGGTCCAATCATGATGCCAACCGGAGAAGAAGTAAACGGCCGTGTGTTTAATGTGGTTGGTGATGCAATTGACGGTTTGGG
>CAYFWH010000229.1:0-2412 GCA_964346785.1 uncultured Weeksellaceae bacterium
GTAGTAATTACAATAGAAAACTTTGGATTCATTTTGATTCAAACAAAGTAATAAAATTACGAAATATTATTCTTTTCAGTAAATGATTGCAAATTTAATTGAATAAAAAATGGAAGCCTGACAACTCAAAACTTCCATTTAGATTTTTATGATAATCGAAATTTATTCGTCAACCAAAACCCACTCGCCATTTTCAATCAGCGGCATGGCTTGTTTGTATTTCATTTCTTGTTTCTCGCCGGTCGAAACATTTCTGATGGCTACTCTGTCATTTCTTCCAATTTTCACTACAGTTCTTGGTGCTGTAATTTCAGGCGCACTTTGTGGTGCATTTGTGCTGGAAGTTGATTCATTGAAGTAGTTATTGCCACCACCTCTGCTTTGCCCGGTTGACTCTCTCTCTCCCTGATTGGTCTGAACTTTTTCCTGTTTTTGCTGTCTTGCCTGTTGAATTTGTTCAGGATTCGGTGCAGGAAGTTCGCCTTTGAAAAGAAAAGAAATAATTTCCTTATTCACTCTGTCATGCATTATCTAGAAGATAAAAAATGATTCTTGTTTGTAAATTACCAAAGGATCTTTTTGTTCATAAGATGCTGTCTGGACAGATCTTCTCAAATCATCCACATCTCTCAGGTGTTCTTTCCAATAATCATCAATCAGACTTAAAACAACTCCTTTTTCAAAATCCTTGACCAGTTTTTTTGCCTGCGTTTCATAAGACTCTTTCAGGTCAGTAATCACCATCAGCGTTTTGATGCCGTCAGTAAACGGCACCTGAATTCGTGTAAAATGATTGGACGGATTTTCATAAACACTTGCAATAATCGGGTATGCTTTTTCTGCCTGCACAGCCATATGATTTTTATAGCTTTCCATGGCAGCTTTGTAAATCATAACCGTTAAATCTGTAACCGAAGTTGATTTGAAACCAGCTTCATCAACAGGAGAATCGAGTGTGAAATACTTAATTAAATCCAGTTCGAACTGTCTGAAATCTTCATTGTTTTTTGTCTCATTGGCAATTGACAGTGAAGTATCATAAATCATGTTAGCAATGTCAACATCCAGTCTTTCGCCAAAAAGTGCATTTTTTCTTCTTTTGTAAATAACCTCTCTCTGCTTGTTCATCACATCATCATACTCAAGCAATCTTTTTCTGATTCCGAAGTTATTTTCTTCAACTTTTCTCTGGGCTCTTTCAATTGATTTTGTAATGATCGAATGTTGAATCATATCTCCTTCCTTATGACCCATACGGTCCATATATCGGGCGATTTTTTCAGAACCGAAAACCCGCATCAGGTTATCTTCAAGTGAGACATAGAAGAGTGAACTTCCCGGATCTCCCTGACGACCGGAACGCCCTCTCAACTGACGGTCCACCCTTCTCGAGTCGTCTCTTTCGGTACCAATTATTGCCAAACCACCGGCTTCTTTGACTTCCGGAGAAATCTTAATGTCGGTACCACGACCTGCCATGTTGGTAGCAATAGTTACCACACCGGCACGACCTGCTTCGGTAACAATATCTGCTTCTTTTTTGTGAAGTTTAGCGTTCAGTACATTGTGTTCGATTTTTCTGAGTTGCAATGCTCGGCTCAACAATTCTGAAGTTTCCACATTGGTAGTAGTTTTGTAAACCTTATCCTGCATGTCCTTTCTGAGTATAGGACGATTGGTAGGAATTACAACCACATCGAGTTTGTAAATCTCCCAGAATTCACCTGCTTCAGTTTCTGCTGTACCGGTCATACCTGCAAGTTTGTTGTACATACGGAAGTAATTCTGTAGCGTAATGGTTGCAAAAGTCTGAGTTGCAGCTTCTACTTTAACGCTTTCTTTTGCTTCAATTGCCTGATGCAGCCCGTCAGAATAACGGCGACCGTCCATAATACGACCGGTTTGCTCATCAACAATTTTAACCTGACCTTCCATTACAACATATTCCACATCTTTCTCAAAAAGTGTATATGCTTTTAATAATTGAGTCAGCGTATGAATTCTTTCTGATTTAATTGAAAATTCTCTGAAGAATTCTTCTTTTTCTTTGAGCTCTTCCTCTTTAGGAAGTTTTTTCATTTCAATTTCTGCCAGTACGGTTCCAACATCAGGAAGAATAAAAAAGTTTGGGTCTTCCATACCTTTTGACATATATTCAATTCCTTTGTCGGTCAGCTCAACCTGATTGTTTTTCTCATCAATCACAAAATACAAATGCTGATCAACTTCGGGCATTTCCCTGTTGTTATCGGCAATATAGTGTGCTTCTGTTTTTTGTAACTGAGTTCTGATACCTTCCTGACTCAAAAATTTAATCAAAGGTTTGTGTTTGGGTAAACCTCTGAATACGTGATAAAGATTAAAAGCGCCATCTTCCCTGTCCCCTTCATCAAAAAGTTGTTTGGCTTGAGA
>CAYFWH010000230.1:0-2322 GCA_964346785.1 uncultured Weeksellaceae bacterium
ACATCCGGTCTGGTATGGAATTCCATGAGCTTGACGCTTTGGCGAGAGATAAAGGCTTCAATGTTTTTGATAAGGAAGAACTCATAGTCGGGATTTCTGCACCGGGATTGAATTCTTATACAAGAAAAGACATCGACAGATTACTCGAATGGATTCAAAGACCTCAGATTGGTGGAAAAGGTTTTGTTTGGGTCAGAGTAAATGAAGACGGAAGCTTCAAATCTTCTGCAGATAAATTCTATTCTCAAGATGATTTGGCTTCTTTTGCAGAACGAATGAATGCACAGAAAAATGATTTGATGATTATTATGGCCGGTGATGCAAATGAAGTGAGAAAACAGCTGAGTGCTTTGAGAATGGAACTCGCCGAAAGACTTGAATTAAGAAATCCAAATGAATTTGCTCCGCTTTGGGTTGTTGACTTTCCGCTTTTGGAATGGGACGAGGAAGAAAACAGATGGTTTGCAATGCATCATCCGTTTACTTCACCCAAACCCGAAGATATTTCCAAATTAAAAACCAATCCGGGTGAAGTCAGAGCAAACGCATATGACATGGTACTGAACGGAAATGAAATCGGTGGAGGTTCAATCAGGATACATGACCAGAAACTTCAGTCTGAAATGTTTGAATTGCTTGGTTTTACAAAAGAACAAGCTCAGGCTCAATTTGGTTTTTTGATGAATGCTTTTCAGTATGGTGCCCCGCCTCATGGTGGTCTTGCCTTTGGCTTTGACCGTTTGGTTTCAATTTTAGACGGAAGTGAAACCATCAGAGATTATATAGCATTTCCAAAAAACAATTCGGGAAGAGATGTAATGATTGATGCCCCTTCTCCTATTGATCAGACTCAATTGGACGAATTAAAAATAAATCTAAAGTAGTTTTATTTTTCTTCTAACAGAAGATTCAAAACGGCAATCTGTTCTTTTAAAGATCGGATTGTTTCTTCATATTGCTCGATTAACTTTTCCGGAAGATTGTTTACATAAACATTTTGAACAGATTTGTTTTTATAATTGTAAAAAGTTTGATTATCAGAATTTAACAATTCAATTATAGGGATTTCAAAATATTGTGAAGTTTTCTCCAAAAATGCAATATCCGGATTGGTGAACCCTGCCTCATAGTTGGAAATGGAAGATTGTGATACATTCAAATCCACGGCTAAATCTTCTTGAGACAATCCCTTCTGTTTACGAAGTTCCAATAATTTCTTACCAAATGACATAGAAAATCCGATTATTAAAAGATTGGTAAAGTTACCATTTTTTTGATTGGTAGCAGAAAATTTATGTGAGAATTTTAACAATTAAAATTAATAAACACATAGAAATTATGAAAAAAGTATTGTTTTATGCTATCATTATAGCATCTACCGTATCTCTTAGTAGTTGCGGTGTCATGTTCGGAGGAAGTAAATATGCAGGCAACATCTCAGTAAAAGGCCATCCGAATGCTGAAATTTATGTTGATGGAAATAAAATAGGTGTAGGCGATGCCAATGGTCTATTCAGCAGAAACCGCCCTTTAAGTGTTGAAGTAAAACAAGAGGGTTGCGAACCAAAAACTCAAACATTTGATAAGGAATTTAGAACCGGTAATTTTATTTTAAGTGTTCTTTCATGGGGGATTATCGGTATCGGTGTGGACTTAGGAACAGGAGCAGCCTATAAACCTGCTCATAATTCCAATCCAAACATCCAGAAGATTAGTGATAAAAATTATAATTTCTCAGTAGATTACTCTGAATGTAAAAATCAATAAAACTAATAAAAAGAAAACCGCATCAAAGTAAAATTTGAGCGGTTTTTTTATTTAAGTGTTAATATCGGTTGAATGGTTTTTATATTCCAAACGATATTAGTATATTTGTGGGGTGAAATGGTATGACTATCCATATAATTTTGACGGGTTGGACAAACAACTCAACAGAATTCAGCAAAAAAAAGCTGAGCTGGACGAACTACGCCCTATTCCAAATCATATATTAAAAAGCATTAAAGAGAGTCTGACCATAGAATGGACATATAACTCAAACAGCATCGAAGGCAATTCACTTACACTGAGAGAAACCCAAATGGTATTAGAAGAAGGGTTTACAATCAAAGGAAAATCATTGAAAGAACATTTTGAAGCAGTCAATCACCAAAATGCAATCAACTACATAGAAGAACTTACCATAAAGAACAAAATTCTAACAGAGAAAGACATTCTTGGCGTTCATGAACTCGTACTTCAAAATATAGAAAAAGAAATTGCCGGCAGATTCAGAACTTCGGGAGTCAGAATTTCGGGAGCCAATTTCATTCCGCCCAATGC
>CAYFWH010000231.1:0-2301 GCA_964346785.1 uncultured Weeksellaceae bacterium
ACGGTCATTTAAATCGTTAGTTTCCAGTAACGACTGCTTTTCTTTAATTGTCAGATTCAGGTTTGAACTGATAAAATTTACCAAAAAGGCAGGGCTCTCAATGTTGTTAATTGCCAAACTTGCTTCAGGTGGAAGTGCAGGATTGATATCAATAATTTGCAATGCCAAATCTCTGATTGATTCAATAGTTGCTGAAAACTCTTTATTTCGTTTACTTGGTCTTTTGTCTTCAATAGTCTCAATTTTAGCTTTGAAATATGGATCAACTTGAACCATTTCCAACCATTTAAATATTTTGACTCCCTGAAGGATTACAGTACTGTTGCCATCCGGCATTTTTAACATTTTCAGAATTCTGGCAACAGTTCCAATCTGATTCAAATCTTTTGTTTCAGGAACATCAGCTTTTGGAATTTTCTGAGCAACAACACCTATCAATTGCTTATCTCTGTAAGCATCTTCCAGTAATCTGATTGATTGGTTCCTCCCGGCTGTAATCGGTATAACGACACCCGGAAACATGACTGTATTCTTCAATGATAAAATTGGAAGAGTTTCTGGAATTACCTCCTTATTGAATTTTTTCTCATCTTCTTCATTAATTAATGGTATCAATTCTATTTCTTCTTCCATCATTTGATTTAATGACAACTTGTCTATATCTATCATAAAATTATTTCATTTTAACTGACACAATGACTTTAAATTGATTGTGTTCAGTGTGTTTATTTTGCCTTTTTGTTAATTTCAGCGAATTAAAATGCTGATAATCAAATTCAGAGGTGAAATTCAGTTTTTTAATTCATACTATATAGTCAAAGCGTATGCCAACCAAAAAACTGTTTTTGAATAAGGCAAACCTGAAAACTGACATTCTTTTGATTTGAATTCCTAACTTTGCACACATGGAAGAATTTGTTGTATTGATTGACCGTGATGACAATCCGGTCGGACTGATGGAGAAGCAACAGGCACATCATGCCGGGCTCCTTCACCGTGCTTTTTCGGTATTTATTTTTAATTCAAAAAATGAATTAATGATTCATCAACGAGCAGCAGAAAAATATCACTCACCAAAACTTTGGACCAATACCTGTTGCAGTCATCCGAGAGAAAATGAAACTTATGAGCAGGCTGCTCACAGAAGATTGATAGAGGAGATGGGATTTGACTGTGAAATTCAAGAGAAATTTCACTTTATTTACAAAGCAGAACTCGAAGAAGGATTGTTTGAACATGAACTCGATCGTGTTTTCACTGGATTTTATGAAGGTGAAGTCAATTTTAATCCTGAAGAAGTCATGGATTACAAGTGGATTGGAATGGATGAATTGAAAAAAGATATAGATTCCAATCCCGATAAATACACGGTTTGGTTCAAAATTATTTTTAAAGAATATCTTTCAAATTTATAAAATGAGGATAAGCATCAACAGAAAAGCGCATTTCAATGCGGCTCACAGATTACACAAAGAAGGTTTTTCGGACCAGGAAAATATGGAAGTTTTCGGTAAATGCTCAAATCCGCTTTACCACGGGCATAATTATGAATTGATTGTGACTGTAACAGGAGAAATTGACCCCGAAACCGGTTTTGTGATGAATCTGGATATACTTAAAAAAATCATTAAGGAAGAGGTGGAAGACTATCTGGATCATAAAAATCTGAATCTGGAAGTTGAAGAATTCAAAAAATTAAATCCTACTGCAGAAAATATCTCAGTAGTCATTTGGAACAGAATCAGAGCTAAGCTTAAGTCAAAATATGAACTGAAAATAACATTGTATGAAACACCAAGAAACTTTGTTGAATACAGTGGTCAGTAAATATTTAATGATTAAAAAATTTAAATAAAAAAATCCGGTTTCATTTTGATTCCGGATTTTTTGTTGATTATCAAATTATTATTTTTCTTTTCGAAAATGTCTTTTGTAGTTTTCAATTGCTTCGGTCACAATTTCTTTGGCGGTTTCAGTGTTTTGAAAATCTTCAACCACCACGATTTTATTCTCAAGTTTTTTGTAATCTTCAAAGAAATTCTGAAGTTCGGTTTTCAAATGAAACGGAAGTTGTGAAACATCATTGACATGATTGACACTCATGTCATTTTGTGCAACTGCAATGATTTTATCATCGCCTTCACCGTTGTCAATCATTCTCAGCACACCGATAACTTTTGCGTCAACTATACACATCGGATCAACATCAATCTGACTGATAACGATAATATCAAGCGGGTCGTTGTCTTCGCATTCTATGGATAAAAACAAACTTTTCTTCTGTTTTTTTTTAAGTTTTTT
>CAYFWH010000232.1:0-2251 GCA_964346785.1 uncultured Weeksellaceae bacterium
GTGGGGTCAACCATGAACGGATGCAGACCGATTATAGAATTCATGACCTTCAACTTTTCACTGGTTGGGATAGACCAGATTATCAAAAATGCCGCTAAGATTTATCTGATGTCTGGCGGTCAGTTCAACTGTCCGATTGTTTTCAGAGGGCCTACCGGTTCTGCCGGACAGCTTGGTGCTACCCACTCTCAGTCATTTGACAACTGGTATGCAAATACGCCGGGACTGAAAGTTATTGTTCCTTCAAATCCCTATGACGCCAAAGGTTTGCTGAAATCAGCAATCAGAGACAACGACCCCGTTATTTTTATGGAATCTGAGCAGATGTATGGTGACAAAATGGAAATTCCGGAAGAAGAATACCTGATTCCGATTGGTGTTGCAGACATCAAAAGAGAAGGTACCGACCTGACCATTGTTTCATACGGTAAAGTTATCAAACAGGCTTATGCCGCAGCTGAACAGCTTGAGAAAGAAGGAATCAGTGCAGAAATTATCGACCTGAGAACACTCAGACCAATGGATTATGATACCATCATCAAATCAGTCAAAAAAACAAACAGACTGGTTGTACTGGAAGAATCCTGGCCATATGGTTCTATTTCGAGTGAAATCACTTATATGGTTCAACAAAAGGCTTTTGACTATCTGGATGCACCTGTTAAGAGAATCACTTCACCTGATGTATCAGCTCCTTTTGCTTCCAATCTTTTTGAAGAATGGTTTCCGAGCGTTGATGATGTCCTGAATGCAGCCAAATCTGTTTCCTACAAAAAATAATTTGGAGATTTTCGTTTTGAGTATTATAACTCAGTATGATAATAGATTCATTTCATAAATATTTCTGATGAAAAAAATCGGTTTATCTGTTATGTTTTTGTTGCTGACATGTATTGTTTCGGCACAAATTAAAATTTCAGGTACAATTATAGACTCAGCTACTAAAAAGCCGGTAGCCTATGCTGATGTTATTTTACCGGGAGCCGGAGTTTTTACTTCCAGCAATTCTGACGGCAGCTTTTATCTGGAATCACCAACAGATGATTCGTTTCTGGAGGTCGAGGCTGAAGGTTACCTCTTTTTTGAAATGGAAATTGAAAAGAAGATTATTTATAAACTCGAAATTGAAATCACAAAAGACCCCGAAGCAGTCAGCGGAGGTTCTGTGAAGCTCCAGAGTGCAGATTTGAGCGGTCACAAAAAGAAATACAAAAAGAAAAAGGAGAATCCTGCCTATGCTATTCTTCAGAAAGTTTGGGAAAACAGAAAAAAAAACGGCTTAAAAACTGTTCCTCAGTATGAATATGAAGAATATGAAAAACTTGAGTTTGATTTGAATAATATTGATTCTACGCTGACTCAAAACAGAATCTTTAAAGATTTTGAGTTTATTTTTGAAAAAATTGATACTTCAGATGTCACCGGAAAATCATATTTACCTTTATTTTTGAATGAATCTATTTACAATGTCTATGGCCGGAATGTGCCTGACCGAAAATTGAGGAAGGATTTGACTGCCAATAAAAATTCGGGATTTGATGATAATGAAATCGTTATTCAGTCTATTAAAAATCTGTATAAAGATTACGATATATACGATAACAGATTAAATTTTTTCAATATAAATTTTGTCAGCCCGATAGCTCGTGATGGTTTTGCAGTATATGATTATGAACTTACAGACACACTGAAAATAGATGGAGTCGATTGTTACAGAATTAAGTACTCTCCCAAAAGAACTGCTGAACATACTTTCAAAGGTGATTTCTATATTACAACCAGTGGTTTTGCAGTCAAGGAAATTGCAATGCAAAGTACCAAAACCATCGGTGTAAATTTTGTCAAAGATATCTTTGTAAGTCATCAGTTCGAGATTTTGAACGACAGCGTTTTTTATCCGAAAAAAGACTATATCATATTGGACATGAGCCTCTTGAATAACAAAAGGGACTCAAAAGGCATGTTTGCCAAAAAAACAGTTTCTTACAAGAATTTTGAATTTGATATTGTTAAAGACGATGATTTTTACAATCCCAGGAATTATGATCCTCATCTCTCGGGTGCTTTTGAAAAAGAGGATTCTTTCTGGAGTGATGCCAGACACGAGAGACTTTCAAAAGATGAAACCGGAATTTATGAAATGCTCGACAGCCTCCAGCAAGTCCCCAGGTTTAAGCGGATTGTGAAAGGCGTTGAAATCCTGGGTTCAGGATATTGGAATGTTGCAAAGTCAATAGATATTGGCGATTTG
>CAYFWH010000233.1:0-2240 GCA_964346785.1 uncultured Weeksellaceae bacterium
ATGATACTCAATAACACCAAGGTTTTTCTTGTTCGATTGATGGGTAACAAGGAAAAAACAGGTGCGAAAATTGAAGTTTTTCTGTTGAGAGAACTCGATCCGGAAGCTCGTTTGTGGGATGTGCTGGTAGATCCGGCAAGAAAAATCAGAATCGGAAATAAATTATTTTTTGGTGATGACGATAATCTGGTGGCTGAAGTAGTTGACAATACAACTTCAAGAGGAAGAACGCTTAGATTTCTTTTTGACGGAAGTTATGATGAGTTCAGAAAGGCATTGAACGATCTGGGTGAAACGCCGCTTCCAAAATATATAAAAAGAGAAGTAGAACCGGAAGATGCTGAAAGATATCCAACAATATATGCAAAGCATGAAGGTGCAGTTGCTGCTCCAACAGCGGGACTTCACTTTTCAAAACACCTTTTGAAGAGATTGGAAATCAAAGGAGTTGACTTTGCTGAACTTACACTCCATGTCGGTCTTGGCACTTTTGCACCTGTTGAGGTAGAAGATTTGTCAAAACACAAAATGGAATCAGAACAGGCAATCATCGATCAGAAAGCTGTTGATATTATAAATAGAGCAATTGATAATAAAAAGAGAGTTTGCGCAGTTGGCTCAACTTGTATGAGAGCGATTGAAAGCTCTGTTTCTGCCGATGCACATTTGAATCCGTTTGAAGGCTGGACCAATAAATTTATCCACCCTCCTTATGACTTTAGTATCGCAAATTGTATGGTTACGAATTTTCATACGCCAAAATCAACATTGATTATGATGATCAGTGCTTTTGCCGGACATGATTTTCTAATGAAAGCCTACAAGGAAGCCATCAAGGAAAAATATAAATTTTATTCCTACGGTGATGCAATGCTGATTATTTAAGAACAGCAAAATGAATTCAGAAAAAAAAGATATCAGAAGACTGAGCATTGAAGAACTTGAAAAACATGTAACTTCAATGGGCGAAAAATCTTTCAGAGCCAAACAGATTTATGAATGGCTCTGGAAGAAAAACGCACACAGTTTTGATGATATGACTAATTTGTCTAAAGAATTCAGAACAAAACTCGCAGAAGATTTTGACATCCGAAATATTGCTGTCGATTTGATGCAAAAAAGCGATGATGGCACCATTAAAAATGCTGTCAGACTGCACGATGGAAATATCGTTGAATCGGTGCTGATACCAACAGAAAAAAGGACAACTGCCTGTGTTTCATGTCAGGTTGGTTGTAGCCTGAATTGTACTTTTTGTGCAACTGCTCAGTTGAAAAGAATGAGAAATCTGACTGCAGCTGAAATTGTGGATCAGGTCGCTGTAATCGACAGAGAAAGCCGTGAGTTTTTTGACCGTCCGTTGAGTAATATTGTTTATATGGGAATGGGCGAGCCGATGATGAACTATAATGAAGTTGTTTCATCCATCCGAAAAATCACTTCACCTGACGGACTTGGAATGTCGCCAAAAAGAATTACGGTTTCAACTTCTGGTATCCCTAAAATGATTATGAAACTTGCTGATGAAGATTTGAAAGTTAAACTTGCTGTTTCACTTCACTCTGCAAGAGAAGAAATCAGAAATCAAATTATGCCTTTTTCCGAAAAATTTCCGTTAACTGATTTACTCGAAAGTCTTGAGTACTGGTATTCAAAAACAAAAAGCAGAATCACTTTTGAATATTTGGTTTGGAAAAATATCAATGACAAACAGGAAGACATAAATGCACTGATTCGATTTTGTAAAAAAGTTCCGTCAAAAGTTAACCTGATTGAATACAACCCGATAGATGGCGGTCATTATCAGCAAGCTGATCCGGGTGTAATTGAAGCTTATACAGACAGTCTGGAAAGTAACGGTATAGTTGTGAAAGTCAGAAGAAGCAGAGGAAAAGATATTGATGCAGCCTGCGGGCAACTCGCCAATAAAAGTGTTGAGGATTAATCAATTTTGTTTTCTGACTAAGTTAATCACTGACCAGAATTCTAAATTATCTTTTGGCATTATTAATTCACGGTTCTCAAAGAATTTCTGATAATCTCTAAAATCATTGAGGTTAAAAATTTCTTTGAATTCATCTCTCAAATCCTGATTATTATCTTTAAAGCACAAATTACCATCCACCGGATTTTCAACAAATCTAAGCCCTGTCGATGATTCCAGGTCATTTATAATTTTTTGCTCTTCTTCTGTCATCTTTTATTTACAAAAAAAAAAAAATCAATAAAAAACAAAACCC
>CAYFWH010000234.1:0-352 GCA_964346785.1 uncultured Weeksellaceae bacterium
CAGTTCTTATTCAGGATGAATCCAGTTTGGAACAGTTGTTGAATAACCTGAATTAAAAAATCACATTATGAAAAGATTCCTGATTTTCAGTTTATTTTTAATGATGGGCACCTCTTTTTTAACAGCTCAGACAGCTTCTGAATTATTGAACAAAGTCAGTAATACCTATCAGAATGCAAATTCATATTACATTAAATTCAATATGACTGACAATCAGGGATCAGCCACTGAATCTGGCGAACTGTTTGCAGCAAAAGAAAAATACAGCCTGGAAATCGTAGATATCAGACAAGTGTTTGACGACAAAACACTTTATACCATAGCCAAAGATGACAAAGAAGTTACTGTTTCT
>CAYFWH010000234.1:362-2176 GCA_964346785.1 uncultured Weeksellaceae bacterium
ACTTTTTACAAAACAAATTTCACAGCAGTAAAGGATAAAACTGAAACTGTAAACGGAAAAAAAGATCAATTTCTGAAACTTACACCAAAAGAAAAATCAGAAGTAGAATATGCTTTGATTGGCATTTATACCGGTGAGAACACACTGTATCAGTACAAAGAATTTTTGACCGGAGGTATCAACCGAACTATTACAGTAAAAGAATATCTTGAAAATTTAATAATTCCAAAGGCATTGTTTAAATTTGACCAGTCAAAATTTGAAAAAGACGGTTATATCGTAACACCCATATAATGCTTAAAAAAATTGATTGGTACACCATCAAAACCTATGTTGGCCCCTTCTTTCTGATTTTCGGCATACTGTTCTTTATTTTTATTGTGCAGTTTGCATGGAAGGAAATGGACAGCTATGCAGGTAAGGGTTTGGGGATGTTCACCATCAGCAAACTCCTTTTTTATTTGGGCATCAGCGTAATACAACTTGTCCTACCCTTGTCAATATTACTCGGAGCCATCATGACCTTTGGAGGTTTGGGCGAACGATACGAACTTGCAGCAATGAAAGCATCGGGTATTTCTTTGGCAAGAATCCTGATGCCGGTTTTTGGAGTAGTTATTTTAATGGCAGTCGGACTTTATTATTTTGGTAATTTTGTGATGCCTTATTCCGAGAAAAAAGCAAAAAATATTGCTTACAATATCGTCAAAGCCAAGCCGACACTTCAGTTGGTCGAAGGTGCTTTTATTGAAAACATACCTGGTTTCAGCATGAAAATCAGTCAGCTTTCCGGTGAAGAAAATGACCATTTAAAAGATGTTTTTATTCACCAAAGTGGAAATTTTGATGACGACTACCGCACCATAATTGCCGACAGCGGAATTCTCAACAGAGATCCCGAAGATATCAGGTTGTTAAAAATGGTTTTGTACAGCGGTCATATTTATGTGGAACAAATCAAAGGCAATGCGGGTGATGCCCGAAAAAAACAACCCAACCAGATTATAGGTTTTGACACTTTGGTTCAATTTATTGACATTACAGAACTCGTTGAAAAAGCCGAAAGTGAAGACAATATACAAGGCTATTATAAGTTTTTGAATGCCAAAGAGTTAAAAACTCAGATTGATTCAATGGAAATTGAAAATGTAAAATTTTTCGATAGAACTTCCGAAAACATCTATACATCCGGCGTTCTGGGTTCGGTAATGTTTGACTCAATCAGTAAAGACAAACGGACCAAAGCTGAACCAATTGAAAAGTTGAATGAGTCAGAAAGAGACAAGATATTGACCGAGGCATTGCTTTCGGTTGACAGAGATGTTGAAAATTACAATTGGCGCGCAGAAGATATTCAATACAGAATCAAAAATCAGGCAAAACAAAAATTACATTACCACAGAAATTATTCATATGCTTTCACCTGTATAGTTTTCTTCCTAATAGGCGCACCGCTGGGATCTATAGTCAAAAAGGGAGGATTTGGAATGCCTGTAGTCATATCGATTGTCATATTTGTATTGTATTATATCATTAATCTTTCATCAGAGAATATGACTAAAAATGAAAATTTAGAACCTATCTTTACAGCTTGGGCGGCAAATCTGACTTTTCTGCCAATAGCACTGATACTTTTTTATAAAGCCAATCATGATTCGGGACTATTCAATATAAGTGTGTACACCGATCCGATTGTAAAATTTATCTCAAAGTTTCTACCCAATAAAAATGTTGAACACAGCAGATATCAATAATGAAAAATACAGAAAATTTCAATTTATATTTGAATACCATTGAGGACGCACTTGAAGACA
>CAYFWH010000235.1:0-2165 GCA_964346785.1 uncultured Weeksellaceae bacterium
TGGTCGGCGTCACCAAAGCCAGTCCTTTTTCACGGTTTTTGAAAGTCCATTTTTTATAATCCTCAGCACTCCATCCTTTTCGTTTGAACAGCACAATACTTAGTGAAGGTTCGCGAACGAGTTCCAGATTTGGATTATATGTGATTTTTTCAGCTGCAATTTGAGCAAGTTTAATGTCCCATTCGATCGCTTCTTTGTATCGGTTTGTTCCGTGCATAGCCAGCGAAAACCAAAGCGGAAGTCCTCTAACTCTTCTGGTTAGTTGAATCTGATAGTCAGACGGATTAAAACCATTGGCTTCTGTTTCTTTGAAAATATCCAAATAAGATGCTTCTTGTTTATGAACTTCTCTGGCGAGTTCAGGGTCTTTGTAAATAATAGCGCCGCAATCGTAAGGTGAAAACAACCATTTGTGCGGGTCTATAGTGATGCTGTCAGCTTTTTCAATTCCGTTAAAAAGATGTCTGACAGAATCTGCAAGCAATGCTCCACCTCCATAAGCTGCGTCTACATGCATCCACCAGTCATATTTTTGACAGACAGCGGAAACGCCTTCCAAATCATCAATAATTCCCGCATTGGTCGTTCCGGCAGTAGCTACAATACAAAAGATTCTTGCTCTTTCTTCATCTGTAAATTTGCTGATAGTTTCTTCAATCAATTCTGATGTCAGTTTTTCTTCAATCGGAACCAATCTGAGTTCTGCATCAATAATTTTACACATACTCTCTACAGACGAATGTGATTCGCTGGATGCCAGCACTATACCTTTTTTATTTTTATTCTCGGGATTATTCATCCGCCAGTTTTCTCTTGCAGTAATTAAACCTGATAAATTAGATAATGTACCTCCGGAAGTAAAGACACCAAAAGCACCTTCAGGCATTCCGGTGAGTTTGACCAACCATTCCATTGTTTGATTTTCAGCAAAAATCCCACCTGCACCAAGTAACCAATCTGAGCCGTGAATAGATGATGCGGCAGTAATCAGGTCAAACATAACGGCAGCTCTGGTTGGTGCTGCAGAAATAAATGCAAGATGTCTGGGATGATCCATTGACATTACATTTTTGGATAAAATCTTTTTCCAGATTTTCAATGCTTTTTCACCGCCTATTCCTTCGTCGGTAATGGTCTCTCCTATTTTTTCCTTTAATTTGGCTTCTGATTCGGCAAGTCCCAGATATGGATTTGATTGAGTAAGACGGTTAAGCGTTTGCTTTGTTATATCCAGAGACATTTCTATCAAATCAATATCCACATTGTGCATTGCAAGTTTTGAATTCCCTCCGGTTTGAAAACTATTTTTCTTTTTCACATTTTTAATTTCAAGCTAAAAACAAATATACAATTTTAATTAAAAAAAAGATAGTAATGTTTTTTTCGATATACAATAATTGAAGTCAATTTACCACAAAAAAAGCGGATGTCTTTTAATTATGACAACCGCTTTTAGAAATTAGTTTAAAAATTTGTTAGCCACATTTACTCGAGCCACAGTTTTTACATATCAGGCAACCTTCCTGATAAATAACCTGATTGGAGCTGCAACTCTCACATTGATGACCACTGACTTCTGTGCCGTCAGGAATATATTTTTTCAATGCTCTGGCCACACCTGCTTTCCAAGTATTGATTGATTCAGAATCGAGTTCCATTCCATTTACCAAATCTACTGCATTTTCAATTGGCATTCCATGTCTGAGAACTCCTGAAATTAATTTTGCGTAATTCCAAAATTCAGGATTGAATTTGTCTGACAGTCCCTGAATGGTGTTTTTATGTCCTCTTGGATTGGTGTATGAGAAATCATATCTCGTATTTCCATTTTCATCTTTATTTTTAACAATCCAGCCTTTGGTCAGCCATTTCGGAAGTAATATTCCTTCTTCTTCATTGGCTATACCGGTGAACAGCTCATAAGGCCTGTCTTCTTTTAAACCGATAAATGCAACCCATTTTTCTTTGTTGTTATGGAAATTAACTACATCTGCTTCAAGAATCTGAGGCCTTTTGGTAGGGAAAACACTTTTGGTTTCAGATTCTTCTTTTTTGCTGTCTGCTGAAATTAAAACACCTGACCTTGAACCGTCTCTGTAAACTGTAATTCCTTTGCATCCGCTTTCCCAGGCCGTTACATAAAGTTCGTCCACCAGTCCCTCGGT
>CAYFWH010000236.1:0-2090 GCA_964346785.1 uncultured Weeksellaceae bacterium
ATCCTTTGATTACCTGAATTGATTCAACACCGGACATATCAGAAATTACTGCACCGGTTCTGAAATCAGAGTCCATCCTTACACCATTTTTTAAAACCGGTGTTCCTCTGTATCCACGGATTGACATCGATTCGCGAATTCCTCCATAACTTGCAAACTGAGTTACCCCCGGAACATTTCGGGCTGCATCTGTAACTGTTAAAGCTCCCTGATCTTCAATCAATTTCTCAGAAACAACCGAGATTGATTGTATCTGATCCTTAATACTCACCGGAAAACGGGTAATTTGTTCAATTTTTCGTTGTGAACGGTTTCTGTCACCAAAAATTTCGACAGTTTCAAGTAATTGACTTCCTTCAATTTTGTAATTAAATTCATAATTTCGACCATCAATTTGCACATTTTCCAATGTGATTTCACCATTTGGAAACTCAAACAGAACAATATAATCACCATCGGATAATCCTGAAATTCTGAAATTACCTTTGGAATCTGTTTGAGTTTTTAACTTATGATCAGTAATCTCAACCCTTACATCTTTTACAGGATTGTCTTTATCATCAGTAATTTTACCATATAAATCGGACTGTTGTGCAAATGAAAATCCAGCAGTCAGAAGGAAACTCAATAATATGAGTTTCTTTTTTAAAGCATTCATGTAATTTTAATTTAGTCTAAATAAGCATTGCAAATCTAATTTAGTTTTTTGAAACTGCAAAATGATATAAATCAAACTTGTCGTTTTTGTCTGTTTTATGAAATAACTATATTTATTGACTTTTTCAAAGGAAGTAAAATGCACAAATCAATTATATACATACTGATTCTCAACCTGTTTATTAACCTAAACGCTCAAAATCCAAAGAAATACAGTTCATCTGAAATTTATCAATCCATACAAAAACTAAACTTTATAGGTTCTGTTTTATATGTTGCTGCACACCCGGATGATGAAAATACTTCGATGATTTCCTATTTTTCAAATTCGGTTCATGCCGAAACTGCTTATTTTTCATTTACAAGAGGCGACGGCGGACAAAATTTAATCGGTCCCGAGCTCAGAGAATTGCTCGGCGTTATCAGAACTCAGGAATTATTGCAGGCAAGAAGAATCGATGGTGGAATTCAGTTTTTTTCGAGAGCAAATGACTTTGGTTATTCCAAAACTCCTGAAGAAACTTTTGAGTTTTGGAATAAAAATGAAGTTTTGGGTGATTTGGTTTATATCATCCGGAAATTTCAACCTGATGTAATCATTAACCGTTTCGACCACCGAACACCCGGTTCAACTCACGGTCATCATACTGCATCTGCCATGTTGAGTGTGGAAGCTTTTAACAAAGCCGCAAATTCGAATGAATATACCGGACAATTAATTCACGGACTAAAACCATGGCAGACTATAAGATTATTTTTCAATGATTCCTGGTTTATGTACGGCAGCAAAGAAGCCTATGAAAAAGCAGATCAAACAAAAAAATTCAAAATCGATACCGGCGTTTTTTATCCCGAAACCGGATTGAGCAATTCAGAGATTTCGGCTTTGAGCAGAAGTCGTCACAGCTCACAGGGATTTGGCATCACCGGAAGCAGAGGTTCTTCTGTTGAATTCATTGAACCGATAGAAGGCGGAAAACCTGTGAATTCTGTTTTTGAAGGAATCGACACCAGCTGGACAAGACTGAAAGGTGGAAAAGAAATCGGTGAGCTATTAAAAAAAGTAGAAGAAAATTTCGATTTCAAAAACCCGTCAGCTTCGGTTCCTGATCTACTGAATGCATACAAGCTTATACAAAAACTTGAAGACAGTCATTGGCGTGAAATTAAAACCGAGGCGATTAAAAATATTATAATTGCATGTAGTGGTTTGTATCTGGAAGGAGTCAGTTCATCCGAAACCGCAATTGCAGGTGAGACAATCCTGGTGAATTTTGAAGCGATTAACAGAAGTAATCTGAATATAAAAATTAATTCTGCAGCTATCAATGGTGTAAAATACAATCACTCAAAAATTCTTGGAAACAATCAAAATGAAAAATTTTCAGATAAATATACTATAAAAAAAAAAAAAAAACCGGATAATCCATACT
>CAYFWH010000237.1:0-2084 GCA_964346785.1 uncultured Weeksellaceae bacterium
TTCTTTGATTTTTCTGATTAGTCCTGTATTGGGATAGATATTTTAGTCATGCTGTTGTCCTGTGCTTCATTTGGCAGAGGTCTGTTAATAAACTCCTGCCAAAAAGAGTTGGAAAGTTTCAGGTTATTTTCTTTGGCATAATCTTTCATTTTCGAAATCGTCAGATTCATATCCTCAAAATTTCCCTTATGAATGCAAATGAGTAGTTTGGAAGCCGGCAGCGAGATAATTTCCATGTCTTCTCTGAGTTTAACAGAGCCGTCAATAGAATAACCGGTATGAAACTTAGCTTTTTTTGAAGCGTTGTCAATGTAGTCGAAGTATGAAATTGCTTTACCAATTTCGTTTTCGTCCAACTTAATAAAATCTTTCAGATAGCTGTATATCAGTCCTAAACTTTCATCAGTTGCTGTGTTGATTTCATCTTCTTCAAGAGTGGTTTCATTCGGAATTGTAATCAGTTTCAAACCTTCAAATTCTTCAGTAGCAATTATTCCGGGCTGTAATTCTTCTGTTTGTTTTTCGCTATGTGGTTCTTTCGAAAGCAGTTTTTCTAAATTTTCTAATCCACTCTCCATTTTTTCTTTTAATTTATCGGCAGTGAAGTAGGTGTAATATCTTGAAAAATATCCGAGCTTTTCACTCGAAAGTGACCATTTCACATTGGTATTTATAGAATCTATTTGAATAAAGCTGACATTCATTTCGGTATTTTTTCCTAATCCGTACCCTTCAAGTGTATATCTGATTTTTTCATTTTTCACAATTTCAGAGATGGTTAAAAATCCATGTTCATTACCTGAATTCCATTTATAACCGGCTCCTTTTCCTTTGTAGGGTGAGAAAAATTCTTTGACAGCAGCTGTATCTGCAAAAGTCCATGGTTCCCATTTCGAAAAATTATTGACATTGTTGAAATCTTCAAAAATAATTCCGGCAGGCATTGTGAATTCCTTTTCGGTTTCTACTTCGATTTTATCAGGCAAGAATGCCGGTATAACAAGTATTGCAATAAATGCAAGTATCAGGATTTGAGTAATTCTTCTCATCGACTTGGAAATAAAGTTTTAAACAAAATTATAAATAATGGGTAATATACAGACACAATACTAAATAATATTATTAATTTTGAATCTAATCAAATTAAAAAAAATGGATTTAACTAGTTTATTGCAGGGAGCAATAGGAGAACAAATTGCGGGCGGTATAGCTTCACAACTTGGTGTAAAAGAGGAGCAGGCACAGTCTGCAATATCAACAGCATTACCCGTATTGATCACGGCATTGAATAAAAATGCACAGTCTGGTGATGCAGATAATATTTCAAAAGCACTGGAAAGAGATCATGACGGAAGCATTTTGGACAATGTTGGCAGTTATTTGAGTGGAGGTAATTTTTCTGACGGTGCTGGTATTCTTTCGCATATATTGGGCAGCAAACAATCTCAGGTTGAAAATGCTGTTAGTAAAACATCAGGACTTTCCGGGGCTCAGACATCTAAATTATTGATGATACTGGCTCCGATTATAATGGGATATTTAGGAAAACAAAAACAATCTCAAAGTGCTGGTGGCGGAGGTATTACAGATCTTTTGGGTAGTGTTCTTTCAGGACTCGGCTCAGGTTCTGGCTCGGGTTCAGGTTTTCCACAAATCGATATGATTGAAAGTATATTGAATCCTTCATCATCTAAGAAATCAGGAGGCGGATTGCTTGGTGGTTTGCTTGGCGGACTTTTCGGAGGAAAATAAAGAGACTTAATTTATGAAATCAAAAAGGGGAAGAATTTTTTTATTCTTCCCCTTTCCTTTTAATTCTTGAATAGTACAATTTTTTTATTCTAGCCACCACTTTTAATAACTGATAATGTTTTTGAAAAATTTAAAATGTTTTGGACTGTTGATTTTTTAGGTGACAGTCCTTCACCTACAATAGAGTAATAGTGTTTCATCGACATACTTTTTATTGTTACTCTATATCAACGAAATCCGGTACTTAATATTGTGTTTTTTAGTTATATAATCAGTTAAATAATTGTTAAACTAAGGTTCTTCTTTTCAATATGAGTTCTTTGGTTTATCTA
>CAYFWH010000238.1:0-286 GCA_964346785.1 uncultured Weeksellaceae bacterium
GTGTTTGCATTTGAAATCAGACTGTTGACAGTATCATCCAAAAATCCGTTTCCGCTGAGCGCACTACCAAACTTTGAGTTTTGCATAAAGTCCTTACCGATTTGCTCCCATGAAGTTGCGTAATTTTCAGTAATTATACCCGGATATTCAAAACTCATCATTTCAAATCTGATTGAACTTTTCATATTATCAAGATTGAAAACATAGGGTTCATCTTTCAATGCCGGTACATTTTCATAAATATGCTCGGTTATTATATTCGTATAATTCAAATCAGGAGCTTGTA
>CAYFWH010000238.1:413-2073 GCA_964346785.1 uncultured Weeksellaceae bacterium
AACATTTCTAAAAAAACCATCTTCTCATGTCTCTGAGTAAAGGTGTTACGATGGTGTATTTGTATTCGAGTACCGATCCATTTTGGATATTTGGAAAAGCCATTTTCTCAATTTCTAAATATTTACCGGCTTTTTCATTAAAAATATCAGTACTCTTCACCTTGTGAGTTACGATTTTACCGCCTTCAAGATTAACTGTATTTCCTTTGAAAGTTACTAATTTATCCCGGTCACTGCCCGGTGTATAAAGTTCAACGCTCAGATTTTTAAATTCATCATCCAGTTTATCTTTGTCATAGACTTTAATTCTGCCTTCTATTTCCTTTGTAGCTCTAAAACCGTTTTGAATAGGAAAATATTCGATGTTGATAATTACGGTTTCATAAAGAACTTCAGCAGCTGCCTCTGTATCTATACTGCTTTGAGTCATTTCCAGTTCAGCTTTGCTTATCTTTCCGTATTTCCTGTTTTGGGCATTCAGCAGTGTCGTTGAAACTGCAAGAATTGTAAAAATTAGTATTCTCATATAATAGGTTTAAATTAATTCAAGTAAAATTTTTGTATTGTCAAAAGACGAAATCGTTCTGCTAAATTCTACGAAATCATTGAATTTATCAGCCGGATAAGTCCCTTCTGCAACAATCAGTTTTCTGTAAACTTTCAGACCTCCGTCTTTGTTGTCAGCCACAGTCAATATATATGATCCAAATTCGTTAGTGTAAATAATGTTTTTGAATTCATTGCTTAATTTATAATTTTTTGGAATATTCAGAGTCAACTCTAATTCATCCGTATAACCATATCTGAGTTCAAACGGATATTTTCTGTCATTGTCTTTTTTGACTGAAACTTCTTTTCTGCCAACAGGTATAAGATTCATCATCATACTGTTTCCAATTACACTGGCATATTGATTTGATTCAAACTCTGTTGAAACCTCAAAAATTGCATTGTCTCTGTCGTTTTCAAATTTATAATTAATCAAATTTAGATTGGGCAGATAGTTATAAATTCTGTTTAAATAAGTGATTTGTTCTTTCTGAGTTTCATAAAAAACATAATAATTTTCATTGTATTTCAAGCCACTGTATTTTGTTTGTATGTCAGCATTTAATTTTCCGTTTGGCATCAAATCTGCCGTCCCACTGATTTTGGTTAAATTCTGATCGACTGTAAATTGTTGTGTTTTGATGATTTTTCCTCCATCCGGAGTTACAGAAAGTACATAACGGTCATCGGTGCCAAGTCCGAGGTAATTAAATGCAGTCTGCTGACTGGTGCACTCTAACCAGATTGTTTCATTTTCAAAAGGAACATTGACTATCATATGATTTCCCTGTAATGATGCAAATTCAGTGTCTAAATCCTGCTTTCTGGAAAAATTGCTGTAAACCACACTATGGTATGCATCTATGCCGGCGTATTTTAGTAAACTAATCATATAATTAGACAGCGCTTTACAGTCTCCGTAACTTTTGCTGCTGACATACGAAGCAGGAAACGGCTCCCAGCCGCCAATTCCAATTGAAACATTGACATATCGGGTTTTTGACTGCATGTACTGATAAAGTATCCTTGTTTTTTCAACAGGATCATCGATTCCCTTTAGCATTTGCTTGACAGCCTGTTTATCTTTTTCTGGCAAATCCATTTTATTCTT
>CAYFWH010000239.1:0-1975 GCA_964346785.1 uncultured Weeksellaceae bacterium
AACACTCTCGACACCGTATCCAGATCTACGAGCGAGTCTATGTGACATAGCAGATCGTGAGAAGGAATGGAAAGCATGAATGGCGCCGAAAGCCTGGTACGTACATTGGTTGGTGGCGGGGTGAACGTGTGTTTCACAAACCCTGGCACGTCTGACATGCATTTCGTGGCCGCTCTCGACAAGGTTGAGGGCATGCGCTGTGTCCTAGCGCTATTCGAAGGCGTGGTGACGGGTGCGGCTGACGGCTATTATTCAAGAGAAGAATGGCTTTGGAATAAATACAAAGAAAGTTTACCCGAAGACGAAAGGAAATCTCTGGAAGAAAAATACGGTGAATATAAAAATCCTGAAGACGATGATGATTACTGGTTCACAACCGACACCAGATAATCATAAAGTTCTTTGAATTCAGCCATTGGTTCACCTTCATCAAAAGTCTGACTGACATATTCAGTATCACCAAATGTAATTTTTAAAACAGCTCCTCTGGCTCCGTCATAAAATCTTTTTTGGGTCGGAACTTCCAAATTTTCAATTTCAGAAAGATTTATTTCACTGACCATATTTGTAATATCAGTCCGATATTTGGATTCACCTGATTCTTTTCTGACATAGTCTTCTTTAATTTCACCGTTTCTTTCGGTAGTAACTTTTTTAAATTTACCTTTTTCACCCTTAATTTGTGTGCTTCCCGACATTCCGGTGAAAGTCATTTCAACAGCAGTTACCTGACTGTTTTTTACCCCTTTTGAACTTTCACATGAAAATGTCAGTAATGAAAAGCAGACAATTATCATAAATTTTGTTGCAAAATTGTTAATCATAGTTTCTAATTTTTTATATTAGCAAAGTTAATTAATCAAACAATAATAAAAAGAACACATGAAAAAAGTTTTATTTGCATTGGCTTTAGCTATACCACTTGCGGCTTTTTCACAATGGAAGAACGCCTCTTTGGGGAATGCTACGGTCATTCAAGGAAAGGAATTGATAGAGGCTGCAGGCCTTTATAGTTTCGACGGACACATTTTTAAGCAGCAACTGGTAAATGTGCCGGATAGATTTTCCGGTCAAACCGGTAAGATTGTTTCAATTCCGAATGTTGAAGGTAATATGGAAAAATTTGAGGTATGGGAAGCTTCAAACTTTCATCCTGATTTACAAGCGAAATTTCCGGACATTCGTTCATATGTAGGAATTGGTATTGATGACCCTTATGCATATCTGAGATTCAGCTTGTCTCCGGAAGGCATTCAGACAATGACACTTAGACCGGGGAAATCAGAGTTTATTGAACCTTACACTGAAGACAAAAGCAGATATATTGTTTTTGATTCGAAAAAACACAGAGCACATGGTGCGCAAGCTTGGGAGTGTTCTACCCCTGAAACGAGTGCACTAACTACTGAAATGTCAGAATTGGTTAACAACGGACAGGGAAATACAAATAAATCTAATGCTGGTGTTTTCAAAACTTTCAGATTAGCTATGTCTGTAACCGGTGAATACTCTCAGTATTTTGGTGGTACTGTAGCGGGAGCAATGTCGGGGGTTAATGCAACCATGACCCGAGCAAACGGAGTTTTTGAAAAAGACTTTGCACTTACTCTGGCTTTGGTAGCAAATAACGAAGATGTTATTTACACTAATCCTGCAACTGACCCATACACAAACCCGGGAAATATTGAAGTTACCCAAGGTCAGTTGTATTCCACATTAAATTCAGTCATTGGATTTGATAACTACGACATCGGACACATTTTCCACAGATCAGGTGGTGGTGGTAGTGCCGGTTGTATCGGTTGTATTTGTATTGCAAACAAAGGTAAAGGATACACTTCTCCGGGATACGGACCACCTGCCGGAGATGATTTTGACATTGATTATGTGGCTCACGCAATCGGTCACCAGTTGGGTGCACACCACACTTTTACAGCTGCGTGGTATGAAGGTCCCGCACAGGTTGAACCCGGAA
>CAYFWH010000240.1:0-1950 GCA_964346785.1 uncultured Weeksellaceae bacterium
GTCCTTTCACATATACTTTAACTCTTCTTAAACCAGCTTCAAGCGCTTGTGCAGTAGCATCCTGTGCAGCAACCTGAGCAGCGTAAGGAGTATTTTTCTTAGATCCTCTGAAGCCCATTTTTCCGGCAGATGACCAGGAAATGACTTCACCGTTTTTGTTTGTCAGTGTGACAATAACATTGTTGAATGAGGCTTGAATATGAGCCTGACCTGTAGCTTCAACAACAACTTTTCTTTTCTTAGCACTTTTTTCTTGTTGGCTACAGTTTTCTTCTTACCTTTTCTTGTTCTCGCGTTGTTTTTGGTTCTCTGACCTCTCAGAGGCAAACCTATACGATGACGGATACCTCTTTGACAACCAATATCCATCATTCGCTTAATGTTCAATTGAACTTCAGAACGAAGTTCTCCTTCTACTTTGTAGTTCTCGGTAATTGCCAGACGGATTGCGTTGATTTCATCATCGTTCCACTCTGATACCTTCTTGTCTTCATCGACACCTGCTTGTGCCAAAATCTTTTGTGCTGTGCTTTTGCCAATTCCGTAGATGTAAGTCAATCCGATTACACCTCTCTTTTTGCTCGGCAAATCTATTCCTGAAATTCGTGCCATAATTAACCTTGTCTTTGTTTAAATTTAGGATTCTTCTTATTGATCACGAACAGAACGCCCTTACGGCGAACAATTTTGCAGTCAGCACTTCTTTTCTTAATTGATGCTCTTACTTTCATAAAGTTCTTTATTTTTTAATTGCTCCGACCACTCGGTCTCCAGTCATTCTTAATGGATACAGCAAATTCTCTTAAATTAAAGTAAACGATTGAATGCCAACTATTTACGCTTAATGAGTGAAATCACCTATCCCTTAAGGTGTGCAAATGTACAAAAATTATATTTATCTGCAACAGTTTTTTTGTTTTTATTAAATACAGCAAGATCAAATCTCAAATTCAACATTACCATAATTTGAGCTTTGGATTGAAAGAATAAATAGCAGGAATAATAATTTTATAAGTGTTGATGGTAAACTTCCGGAAAAGGAAATTAATCCTTATCTACTTCCTCATTGTATAAATTTTCCTTTTCATAAAATGCATTTTCAATTTCATCAAAATCCTTTTTCTCAATGATTTTTTTAGGCATTTCTTTCTTTAAATTGTACTGTACAGGAAAATTGATTTTTGAAGCCTTAAAATTATACACATACATCCACCCTTCTTTGGCCGAAATTGAAGCTTCCAAAATGAGATGGGTATTACCCGAAAAATTTAAGGGACCATTTGGAATTTCGATATCATCAGCACACCAAATCTCAAACAGTCGATCCTCGTTTTCATATAAGAATTTTGTTGTTTGGTGACCGAGTATTTCCTTTATCTCTGAACTCTTTTGCCAATCTAAACTTTGCATGGTGTCTTTGACATAATAATTTTTGTCAAATTCGACCAAACTCAAAATATAATCTTCTTTTAGATTTTTATACACCCATTTGAAGTCAGGTTCTATTTCAACATTCATTTCAGCCTGGGTATTGAAAATTTTTGGTTGAATTTTAATTAATGATTCTTCCCCGTTTGTGTACATTTTAAAGATATAAGAAGCGTTTGCTGCTTCCAGTACTTGTTCGAGAATTTCGGGTGAGTATTGTCTTCTCCCTTCTTCACTGATTTCCATTTTTTGAGTGAATTCATATTGAATCTCATAAAAATCATTATTTAAGAGATTCAAAAACACCAAAATTATCTTAATTATATTCATATTAAAAAAATCAGTCCGCCATTCTCATTCTGCTCATCATTGATCATTCCTCGGTTTGTATTTTACAATAATGCAATTGGATATTATCAAATACACAAAAAGCCAAAGAGTTGCTCTGAAAAAATCAAAGCAACTCCCGGATATTAATTAAGAACCAATAATTAGTAACGGTAAGTAATTCGTCCCTTTGTC
>CAYFWH010000241.1:0-1929 GCA_964346785.1 uncultured Weeksellaceae bacterium
CGGAAAAACAAAAGGCACAGTCTTAAAAAACTATGCCTTTTTTACATTTAGTCCCCGATTTAGTCCCCGATTATGTTAACTCGTTGACTTTCAGAGTTCATTGCAGAGGGGAAGGGATTCGAACCCTCGATACAGTTACCCGTATACTACCTTTCCAGGGTAGCCTCTTCAACCACTCGAGCACCCCTCTGTTTAAAGGAATGCAAATCTAAATGATTTTTTTGAGATTATTGTGCTTTTTGAAAACCTGTTTTCAGATTATGGTCATCTCCCCTCTCAGGCTTGTTTCATAAGTTATTTTGAAATCATCTTGACTCAAATTCTGCCCCAACAGATGGATAGCTTTCGCCACCGAAGCTTCTGTTGTCAGGTCAAATCCGTTAATCGCATTGATGTCTTTAAAAATATCGCTGGTCTCATATCTCCCTATTTCAACCATTCCTCCGGCACACTGGGTATTGATAATAAAAATCAGTCCTTCGTCAGATTTCTTTTTAAAGAGTTCGCTCAGCCAGTCATAAGAGAATATATTACCCGAGCCAAATGCTTCTATAATCATCACCTTCAAATCAGGAATGTTTAACTGTGCTTCTACAGAAGATTTTGACATACCCGGAAAAATCTTCATCAATCCGAGATTGGTGTCTAATGCAGTATTTATTGAAAAATCTTTATCGTTTTCATCATACCACAACAGATGTTTTCTAAGGTCGAGCCTGATACCGGATTCTCCCAAATCCGGGAAATTCGGAGAAGCGAATGCATCAAAGTTTTCTGCATTGATTTTGGTTGTCCGGTTGGCTCTCATCAACCGGTATTCAAAATAAAGGCAAACTTCTCTAACAAGAGGTTTTCCGTTTTCTGATAAAGAGGCAAAATGAATTGAAGTGATCAGATTTTCTTTTGCATCTGTTCTTAAATCCCCGACGGGCAGCTGAGAACCGGTGAAAATTATAGGTTTACTCAATCCATTCAGCATAAAACTCAGCGCTGATGCAGAGTAAGCCATGGTGTCGGTTCCGTGCAAAATCACAAAACCATCGTACAGAGAATAATTGTTTTCAATAATTTGAGCCAGTCTTATCCAATGTTCGGGACCCATATTTGATGAATCAATCGGCTCGTCGAAACTGATGTATTCAATCTTACTGTCTATCAGTTTTAATTCGGGAATATGACTGAGTAAATTATCAAAATCAAGAGGCTTCAGTGATTCGCTTTCATAATCTCTTGCCATCCCTATGGTTCCGCCGGTATAAATCAGCAATATTTTTGTTTTCATTCAATTCTAAAACTTCAACGCAAGTTAAAGATTTCAGTTTGTTTCTGCAACCCGTGAATTTAAAGTTTTATTTATTCACAAAGTTTTGCTGAATGTCAACAACTTATAAATTCAGCGAAATAATTAACCGGTTTCAAGCGAGATTGGAATAATATTTGTATGTTAAAGCAACTAAAATTTAAATTAAAATTGCTTTTTACCTGTTCTCAACCAATAAAGCATTTAAAGATTCGTTATATATTGAAACCCAAAAAATAAATATTTTTATGAGATTATTCGTTTTTTCAGCAGTTATCTTAGCTGCTACGATTATTACAAGCTGTGTTCCACAGAAAAAGTATGATGAATTACAAGACAGATTTAATTCAGTCTATTCAGAAAATCAGGGATGTCAGACCGAACTGGCTGCTGCAAAATCAAGAGTTGCAAGCCTTGAAGAAAGAATTGCTTCTGAAGAACAGAATCTTGTTAGTCTTCAGAATGCTCTTACAGAATGTCTGGCTGGCAGCAGACAGGGAAATGTAAATATTGAAAAATTGGTTAATGAAATCAATGCATCCAATAAATACATTAAACATCTGACTGAAATTAACCGTAAAAATGACTCTTTGAACATGGTGTTGACCAACAATCTGACCCGTTCATTG
>CAYFWH010000242.1:0-1919 GCA_964346785.1 uncultured Weeksellaceae bacterium
CAGAAAACCAAAACTTTGTCAAAGTAAATCACAAATTCCTAGTTCCCAGTCCCTAGCCCCTAGTCTCTAATTACTAATCACATAATACATAGCACATTATACAACACACATGGTACATAGTACATAGTACAATATACAATATACATTATACAATATACATGGTACATAGTACATCACAAAGCAAAAACAGTTTTTCAGTACAACAACATAAATTTATTTTAAATTTGCAGTTATGTCAAACATTTTATTTTGCAGTGTCGGTCGTAGAGGCCGACTGCTCAAAGATTTTAAGAAATCTGTTTCAAAAGGCACAATGCTGGTTGCAACAGACAATGACCAGACTGCGCCGGGGTTGTACTTTGCAGATAAACAATATATTGTGCCGTTAGTCACTGACCCGTCCTATCTCGATATCATTCTTAATATTTGTGAAAAGGAAAATATAAAGGCAGTGACCACTCTGATCGATCCTGAAATTGAAATTTTGTCAAAGAACAGAGAGGAATTCACACGGCGGGGCATCCTTCTGCTGTGCCCGTCTGCCGAAACCGCCGAAATCTGTTTTGACAAGTACAAAATGTTTGAACATCTGAGAGCAAATGGTATCAATACCATACTAAGTTATAAGTCTTTTGACGATTTTACTGAAGCTTATCGCAAAAAAGAAATTGATTTTCCGGTATTTATTAAACCAAGAACAGGAAGCGGAAGTGTCGGCGCATCGAGAATTGAAAATATGAAGGATTTGAAAAACCATTTCGACGAAGGACTTCATGACTATATTATTCAGGAATTTATGCCCGGCTCTGACCTTGATGCTGATGTTTATGTCGATTGCATCAGTAATGAAACAGTAAGTATTTTTTTGAAGCGAAAACTTGAAACCCGAATAGGCGGAGCGAGTAAAACAATTTCTTTCAGAGATGAAAAGCTCTTTGAATTTATCAGAGAGGCATTGAAAGTTTTTGAAATTTACGGTCCCATCGATGTGGATTTATTTTACAAAGACGGTCAGTACTACCTTTCAGAGATAAACCCAAGGTTCGGAGGTGCTTATCTTCATGCTTATGGTGCGGGTGTTGATTTTATCAAATTGATTGAAAATAATATCAACGGAATAATAAATTCCCCGGAATTCGGAAATTATGAAGACGGCATAATGATGATGATGTATGACGATGTGGTAATCAGAAAAGAGGAGAATCTCGCAAAAGAAGACGGCAGCACAATTGGTCAAAAGAAATTGTACCTGCTCGGTGCGAGCGGTCATGGAAAAGTAACTGCCGAAATTGCGGAAATGAACGGACTGAAACCTGAAGCCTTTATCGATGACAACAAATCAATTGATGAGATTATCGGTTACAGTGTTTTGCATCAGTTACCTGAAGAAAATTGTAATATGATTGTAGCCATCGGAAATAACAAATACAGAAAAAAAGTGGTTTCATCTCTCAGAAACCCTGATTTTATCAGTTTATACCATCCGACAGCATCGATTTCCAAGAGAGCCAAAATCGGAGAGGGAACAGTTGTTATGGCAAATGTTTCAATTAATTCAGAAACCCAAATCGGTAAACATTGCATCATCAATACTTCGTGTTCGATTGACCATGAATGCAAACTGGGAGATTTTGTACACATTTCACCCAAAGCAGCAGTCGCAGGCAATGTCAGCATTGGTGAAGGAACTCAGATAGGAATAGGAGCAAGTATCATTCAGGGTGTGAAAATCGGAAAATGGTGTATGATTGGCGCCGGAGCAGTTATTATCAGAGATATCCCTGATTATGCAGTAGTCGTCGGAAACCCGGGAAGAGTGATTAAGATTCAGGAATAAATTGACAATGGACAATGGATAATTGTTAATGATGAATTATGAATTATGAATTATGAATTGAAAATTACATATTTTGAAAAAC
>CAYFWH010000243.1:0-1912 GCA_964346785.1 uncultured Weeksellaceae bacterium
GCCTTCATAGCTCCGTATAATTCCACGGTCGCTTTTAGTCAGGAAGTCAATGATTTCATCTCGTTCGGGAGAAACTTCAAATTCTGATTTGATGATTTCCAACGCCTGACTGACATTTTTACTTTTTTGAAATATAATTCTGTATATATTCTGAATCTCTACAATTTTTTCATTTGAAAAACCTCTTCTTGACAAACCAATAGAATTGACACCTCCGTAAGTAAGCGGTTCTCTTGCAGCTTTTATATAGGGAGGTACATCTTTTCTGACATGAGAAGCTCCGGCAATAAATGAATGCTTTCCAATTTTTGTGAACTGATGTACCGGAGTCATTCCGCCTACAAAAGCATAATCGTCAACTTCAATATGACCTGCCAGCCCTACCCCATTGACAATAATTACATGATCACCCAGGACACAATCATGAGCGATATGTGCCGTAGCCATTACCAGACAATCATTTCCGATTTTGGTATATCCCAAAGCATTGGTTCCCTTGTTTACAGTTACACATTCTCTAATCACAGTATTATCACCGATTATTGTCAGTGTTTTTTCACCTTCGTATTTTAGATCCTGGGGTTCAGCAGAAATAACGGTTCCCGGAAAAATCTTACAGTTTTTACCGATTCTTGCACCATCCATTATGGTAACATTAGGACCAATCCAGGTGCCCTCTCCTATTTCAACATCTTCATAAATCATTGAAAACGGTGAAATTGTAACATTATCTGCTATCTTAGCATTGGAATGAACAACGGCTAATGAATGTATCATATTGTTCAGATTAATTTTCTATTTTAGTTATCAGCGCCATCATTTCAGCTTCCACTGCAATTGTATCGTTGACATAACCATAGCCCTGCATACTGACGATTCCCCTTCTGATGGGTTGTAACAATTCTACTTTCAGAATCAATGTATCGCCCGGGATAACTTTTCTTTTAAATTTCACATTGTCTATTTTCATAAAATAGGTAGAATAGTCTTTGGGATTTTCAATTTCACTCAAAACCATAATTCCACCCAACTGTGCCATTGCCTCGATTTGTAAGACTCCCGGCATTACCGGTTCCTGCGGAAAATGTCCTACAAAGAACGGTTCGTTCATCGTTACATTCTTAACACCAACCAAAGATTTTTCTGTTTGTTCGATTACTTTGTCTAATAATAAAAAAGGTGGTCTGTGCGGCAGAAACTTCATGATGTCATTGATGTCATAAATCGGCTCTTTAGACAAATCAAATTCGGGTACATTTTTTCTTTTTGCAATTGCAATTTGCTTACTCAATTTTTTCGCAAAATTGGTATTGGTATGATGCCCCGGTTTGTTGGCAATAATTTTTGCTTTTAATTTTGTGCCCACCAGTGCCAAATCACCAACAACATCCAGTAATTTATGACGGGCTGCTTCATTTGGATAATGTAGTGTCACATTATCCAAAACTCCGTTCGGGTGTATATTTACATCATCTTTCTTGAAAGCTTTTATTAATTTTTCACGAGTATCAGGCGTAATTTCTTTGTCCACATAAACTATGGCATTGCTCAAATCTCCTCCTTTTATCAGTCCTGCATCAAGTAAAAACTCAATTTCGTGCAGAAAACTAAAAGTCCTGGCATTTGCAATCTCATCTTTAAATTCAGAAATACTTTTGATACTTGCGTTTTGAGTACCTAAAACTTTGGTGCCAAAATCAACCATTGTTGTAACCTGGTACTCATCAGCCGGAATTGCTGTAATTTCTGATCCTGTCTCGGGATCTACATAAGTGATGATTTCTTTCACCACATAATATTCTCTGTCTTCATCCTGTTCCTGAATTCATGCTTTTTCAATTGCTTCGATAAAAAGCCTTGATGAACCATCCAGAATAGGAACTTCAGAGTTGTTGATTTCAAGATATACATT
>CAYFWH010000244.1:0-1872 GCA_964346785.1 uncultured Weeksellaceae bacterium
GATAGGACACAGTTAGGTGTTGTAGCTTCATTAACAGTGCTGAAAAAAATAACAAAAACACGATAAGTTGACGGGTCTGCTTTTCTTAAACTATCCAGTATATTGTTAAAAGATACTTTTTGTGCTATACCTGCCAGATGATAATTCTCTTTTGCACCGGCAATTAATTTTTGAGATAATTGAGTCGGGAAAGGGTTGTCAACAAACATTTTGTCAACAAAATTATCATCGTTCATATATCTTTTATTCACTTGCCATCCATCTGCCAATGCCAGAACAGCAATTCCAAGCACAACTATCAGACTGTTTTTTATTTTTTTGAATTGATAGCCAAATAACAATCCAAGAGCTAAAATCACAAAAATCAAACTTCTGAGTGTATCTGATTTAAACATTGCAATTCTGTCAGCTCTCAAAGCTTCATTCAAATTATTCAGCATTGTATCCCAACTGCCGTATGCCTGCGGATTGTATTCATTGACAAGATCTAGATACTGATTTTTACTCAATTGGTCGTATGAGTTCGTGAAATCAAAAATAGCACCGCCTGCCAGATAAAAAATCAACAACAAAGCCACTAACCCGCCTCCGGCATACATCAAAACTTTCTTTTTGAATTCATCTTCCAGATTTTCATCTTTGATGAATACGAACAAACAAAGAGCTGCAAGCAGTGGCATTGTGAATTCTGCCATTACAAGCATAGAAGAAACTGCTCTGAATTTATCGTAAAACGGAAAATAATCAATCATGAAATTTGTCAAAAATTCAAAATTCTTTCCCCAGGCAAGAACCAAACTCAACACAGTTGCGCTAAACAACCACCATTTGTATTTCTTCCACTTGTTTCTGACCATAAAAAGACCGAGTAAAAACAGAAGAATCACCACAGCCCCTTGATACGCCGGTCCGGATGTCCCGGGTTGTTCTCCCCAGTAAGTAGAAACAGGTGAGCTTGCGAGATAATCAAAAACCTGGGCGTTGAAATCATCGTCAAGATCAATTAGGTATTGCTGTTTTCTGAATTCTTGTATGTAATTTTTTAAATTATTTTCGTCAGGCTGACTCGGTCCTCCCATAAAATCCGGAATCAGTAAATTGAAACTCTCCAGTTTTCCGTAACTCCAGTGCGTGATATAACTATGATCCAGCCCTTTGTTATTTTCCTGAAGCAGTGTCATCTCTGACTGTCCACGGGTCGTCTCTTTACTGTATTCATATGTGCTTAACAATCTTCCTGAATTCATCCCGATACCGACTAAACAGGCGATTCCGAGTAATAGGGTTGAAATTCCAAAGCTTTTTATTTCTTTTGTTTTGACTGACTGAATCAATTCAATCACAAAATAAACCAGCATGACCAAAAAGAAATAATAGGTCATCTGCGGGTGGTTGGCTGACAGTTCCAATCCCATAAACAGTGCTGTCATTAAGAATCCTGCGATATATTTCTTCTGATACAGCAACAAAATACCGGCTGCCAAAGGCGCAAAATAGGCTATCGCATGAACTTTTGCATTATGACCTGCCGGAATGATTATAAAATAATAAGCAGCCATTGCAAAAAAGACAGAGCCAGCTAATGCATATTTCCAGTTTTTAAAAAGTACAAGTCCCAAAATAAAAAAACCTGCAAACAACAGAAAAATATAATCAGCAGGCCGGGGAAGGAATCTAAAAAAATGATCAACTTTCTTTATTAAGTCATAATCATAAGAAGCTCCGGTCTGATAGGTCGGCATCCCGCCAAACATGGCGTCAGACCAATAGATATTTTCACCGGTTTGTTCTTCAAATGCTTTCATCTCCTGAGCACTTCCTCTGTAATTGACGATATCCGGTTGTATGATTGAATCACCTGACAAAACCGGA
>CAYFWH010000245.1:0-1826 GCA_964346785.1 uncultured Weeksellaceae bacterium
AATTTCCATTCCGAGAAGCCTTCCCGCCAAACGAACATTATGACCGCCTTTACCGATTGCCTTTGAAACCTCCTCAGGTTTGACATAGGCAGCAATTCTTTTTCCTTCTTCGTCGATTTCCATTCTTGAAATTCGTGCCGGACTCAAGGCTCTGCTTGCATACAGCTGAAGATTTGTAGTATAATTAATTACATCTATATTTTCGTTTCTCAATTCTCTCACGATTGAGTGAATTCTGGAACCTTTCATTCCCACACAGGCTCCAACGGGGTCAATTCTGTCATCATAGGACTCAACTGCCACTTTGGCTTTTTCTCCCGGTATTCTTTCAACACCTTTAACAATAATCAAACCGTCAAAGATTTCAGGAATTTCACTTTCAAAAAGTTTTTCAAGAAACTTAGGTGATGTTCTCGACAGTATAATCTGTGGGCGGATTCCCTTTAATCTGACTTCATCTACAACTGCTCTTACGGTTTCTCCTTTTTTGAAAAATTCAGATGGAATCTGATTTTCTTTTGGCAAAATCATTTCATTCTGCTCATCATCCATAATGATTACATGGTTTTGACGAACATGATGGACTTCACCCGAAACAATTTCGCCTTCCATATCCTTGAATCGCTCATAAAGATTGGCGTTGTCATGTTCCAGAATTTTCGCAGCAAGATTCTGACGAAGTGCAAGTATCGCTCTTCTTCCCAAATCCTCCAGCATTACAGGCTCAGAAACCTCCTCACCTATTTCAAAGTCTTCCTCAATTTTTCTTGCTGCAGTCAGCTCTATCTGCGCACTCGGGTCTTCAACCTCTCCGTCTTCAACCACAATTCTGTTGTGCCAGATTTCAAGATCACCCTTGTCCGGGTTTACAATGATGTCAAAATTATCATCAGAACCATACTTTCTTCTCAAAACTCCCTGAAGAGCTTCTTCGAGTATCGCCATCAGCGTAATTCTGTCTATATTTTTTTCTTCCTTAAATTCGGAGAATGAGTTAATCAATCCTATGTTATCCATTTCCTGTAATTTTTAAAAGGTAATTTTTACTATTGCTTTTTTTATTTCTGTATATCTTATTCTCTCTTCCTTCTCAACGGTATGCTTTCCCTTACCGATGGGTTTGGGCTCGCGGGATTTCCACTTCAGAACAATTCCTTCATCATCAGCATCAGCAAGTTCAGCCTCGATTTCGGCTCCTTCATGCCTGGACACCTTCAGCGTTCTGCCCTTATTCTTTTTATATTGTCTGGGCAACACAAGCGGGCTGCCTACTCCTGCTGATGAAACATTCAATGAAAAATCTTCTTCTTCCCGATCCAGATTATGCTCTACGAAACGACTGATTCTCACAATTTCATCAATCGAAACTCCTTCATCACCGTCCACCAAAATTTCTATCGAATTATCAGCCGACAGTTTAAGCTCTGTCAGGAAAAGAGATGGACTTTCTGAAATCGCCTCCTCAGCCAGTTGTTTAATTTTATCCTGATTCATATTGAATAAAAAAGAGAGCTAACTCAGGCCCTCTTTCACTTTTTCCGTAAAATTCTTTGCAAATGTATAACAAATATTTGAATTGATGATAATTAGCGCACTTATTTTATAATGTTATATGATTTTTTTATTTACTGATTAATTAGAAGACAGTCTTAATATATCACCAAAAACACCTCTTGCAGTTACTTTTGCACCGGCTCCCGCTCCCTGAATCACAATCGGATTCTCGCCATAACTCTCTG
This sequence comes from uncultured Weeksellaceae bacterium, assembly GCA_964346785.1. Taxonomy (GTDB): domain Bacteria; phylum Bacteroidota; class Bacteroidia; order Flavobacteriales; family Weeksellaceae; genus Moheibacter. Next base: position 1,740 of record CAYFWH010000245.1, read on the forward strand.
TGTAAATCTCAAATATACTGTCAGAACCCTTCAACTGACCAAGTACACTGTCAGAAGATACTTCGACCAGCCTGGTTTCAAGAACAC
>CAYFWH010000246.1:0-1821 GCA_964346785.1 uncultured Weeksellaceae bacterium
GTTTTCACCATTTGACAAAGAAAAAGTATTGGATTTTGTTTTAGATTTTGGTTGATATTTATTGGCAATCTCTGCTAATAAATTTATTTTTTTATGAAAATCTAATTTAAATTATCCTGATTCACATTTTTAGGAATTTCGAACTTTTAAAGGTCATATCGACTATTAAAGGGAGTCATTATTTGCGTATTAAACAATTGTTTAATATATTTGAAAAACTAAAACTTCTGCTTATGAATAAAAATATCACAGAGCGGGAATGGTATCTGATTGCAACAATCCGGAATTACAGAAAGACCTATCCTCCATCAATAGCTTTGGAAAAGGAGATTCAGGATATGGTTGATGTTTTGACCGACAAAGAGTTTGATGTTGAAGAAACAGAAGAATTAAACAAAAACGATAAATAATTTTGGAATGGATACACAAATAAAAAATCAAAGTATGAAAGAGCTGATGTGGGACATCATAGTCGATATTTCATGGGCTAATATTTCTACAAAATATTTTGGGAAAAGCAGATCCTGGCTTAGTCAAAAAATGAATGGAATAGATGGCAACGGTTCTCCTACCGATTTTACCGAAGCTGAAAAAGAGCAAATGAAATTTGCACTTAACGACTTGGCTGATAGAATCAAAGCCTGTGCTGATAAATTGTAAAACTTAATTTGAGACCTAAGCTTCTAATTATTCAAATACATAATTCGGGATTCAAAAGCTTTTATTTTTTTTCTATTAAAATAAACTTCCATAAGGGAATAAGGTTGTTTATGGAGAGGAAAATATTTGGTTACTAATAAGGGTTGGTGTAATTAATTAAATTTAAGTTGAATCCTAAGCTTCTTTTCATTTAAAAATCCAGACTCAAACTTGAAAACTTTTATTTCGTCGATTATAAATCTTAATAATAAGGCAGGAATGTGCTGTGTATTGAATATCCCGGCACTAAGCACTTGTCACTAATCACTATTTACTATTCACTAATTACTATTCACTAAAATCACCACTATTCCCTCATATTTTACTTACAGAATTGAAAAGACTTTATTATTTTAGCACTTTAATAGAAAACTATGGAACTTTTAAAAGGAAAAACTGCGATCATCACAGGGGCGACCCGTGGAATTGGAAAAGGAATAGCCGAAGTATTTGCAAAAAACGGTTGTAATATTGCTTTTACTTTTGCTTCATCGGTCGAAAAAGCAAAAATTCTGGAAGACAAATTGAATCAAACCGGTATCAAAGCCAAAGGTTATCAGTCTGATGCTGCGGATTTTGAAGCTGCACAAAAATTGGTGGATGATGTTTTGGCTGAGTTTGGTCAAATCGATATTGTGGTGAACAATGCCGGAATTACAAAAGACAATTTACTGATGAGGATGAGCATTGAGGATTATGAAGATGTCATCCGTGTGAATCTGAATTCCGCCTTTAATCTGACCAAAGCAGTGACCAGACCCATGATGAAACAACGCAAGGGTTCCATCATCAATATGAGTTCTATCGTCGGCCGAAAAGGAAATGCGGGGCAAGCGAATTATGCTGCTTCCAAAGCGGGATTAATCGGTTTATCAAAATCGGTGGCACTGGAATTGGGCTCCAGAAATATCCGTTGCAATGTCATCGCACCCGGATTTATTGAAACCGAAATGACCGAAAAATTAGATCCGAAAGTAGTTGAAGAGTGGAGAGCCACCATTCCGCTGAAAAGAGGCGGCACACCTGAAGATATTGCCAATGCCTGTCTTTTTCTCGCTTCTGATTTGTCGGATTACATCACCGGACAAGTGTTGAGCGTGGATGGCGGGATGTACACTTGAT
>CAYFWH010000247.1:0-1465 GCA_964346785.1 uncultured Weeksellaceae bacterium
TTAATTGATTTTTTCCTTTTTTTCCAATCAGATTTTCAATCGGCAAAGCTTTGTGATTCAAATAATTCTCAGCCGACGCATCCATACCAGGTCTCATATCCGGATTGAGCAAATAATGCGCAATCATGGTGTCGAAGTGCTTTCCATGCGGTCTGACTCCGTATTTGTACAATACTTTATAATCATATTTCAGGTTATGACCGATTTTCAAAATTTCTTCAGACTCAAAAAAATCTTTGAATTCATCTATAATTGATTGTGCCTCTTCCCGGTCTTTTGGAAACGGGACATAGTAACCTTTGCCGGGTTCATAACTAAAGGAAATTCCAACGAGTTTTGCCGATAATGCATCCAAACTATCTGTTTCTGTGTCAAAACAAACTTCTTTTTGATTCATTAAATTCTGAATCAGCAATTTTCTCGGAATTTTCCCGTCTGTTAACTGATAAAAATGATCATAGTTTGACAATTCTTTGAAACTTGTTTCAGAAATCACATTGGTTTCAAAATTATCATCACCAAAGAGAGATGCCTGAACAGCTTTTTGAGTAAGCGTTTTGGGTTGTTGAATCTCAGTATCAAGGTCAAAAGCTCTGTGAAAATTATCAATCATTCTTCTGAATTCAAGTTCTTCAAAAATCTCTCTCACTTTCTGAGCATCCGGTTTTTCTACAAGCAACTCAACATCATTAAATTCAACAGGTGCGTTGATATCAATTGTTGCCAATTGTTTTGAAAGGATTCCAAGCTCTTTGTTGTTCTCAATGTTTTCTTTCATTTTTCCTTTCAAATCTGCTGTATTTGCCAAAAGATTTTCAAGCGAACCATATTCTTTCAGAAATTTCTTTGCCGTTTTTTCACCCACACCGGGTAGTCCCGGTATGTTGTCAACACTGTCTCCCATCATTCCTAGAAAATCAATTACCTGCAACGGATCTTCAATTTCAAATTTTGATTTAACCTCTTCAGGCCCCCAAATTTCTACACCTCTGCCAAAAGCCGGTGGACGGTACATCATGATTTTGTCTGAAACCAATTGTGCAAAATCCTTATCAGGTGTTACCATGTAAGTTGTGTAACCTTTTTTTTCGGCTTTCTTTGCAAGTGTTCCAATCACATCATCGGCTTCGTATCCGTTTGAATACAGCACCGGAATTTTCATTGCACGGATAATATCCTGTATATACGGAACCCCTTTTCTGATAGCTTCAGGTGTTTCCTCACGATTTGCTTTGTATTCTTTGTAATGTTCGGTTCGGATAGTCGGTTCGCCTACATCAAAAACCACTGCCATATGACTGGGTTTTTCCTTGTTAACCAAATCTAACAATGAATTGGTAAAGCCCATAATAGCCGAAGTATTCATTCCTTTTGAATTGATTCTCGGGTTTTTTATAAAGGCATAATAACCTCTGAAAATCAATGCATAAACATCAAGAAAAAATAATCTTTTTTCTTATTTTTT
>CAYFWH010000247.1:1475-1808 GCA_964346785.1 uncultured Weeksellaceae bacterium
ATTCATAAATTTTAGTTTATTAAACCGGTTTCCGGCTTTAATTCCCGTTATATTTCAGGTGCAATTCTCAGCACCAGACCGTCTAAATTTTCTTCGATTGGAATCTGACAGCTCAACCGGCTGTTTTCTTTTACATTGAAAGCTTCTGACAGCATCGCTTCTTCTTCATCCTCCATTGCCGGCAACTCTGCTTCTTCTGATTCTACATAACATTGGCACGAAGCACACATACACATACCTCCGCAAGTCCCGAAAGTTCCTTCAGGAGCAAGTTCATAAGCTTTTACCAGCTCCATCGTATTCATTGACATATCTGTTGGTTCTTGTACTTCG
>CAYFWH010000248.1:0-651 GCA_964346785.1 uncultured Weeksellaceae bacterium
GCGGTCCTGATTTATTCAAAAACCACATTCAGCACTTCAAGAGACTTTGGCCATCTGAAATCAAAAAGATGAATTTCATAATATCTGAGTAATATATCGAGCAAAGATTTTCTTTGTGACTGATTAAAAAGATTGGATGATTGTTCAAAGAAATTGAGCCGGCTTAATTTTTTTAAAAGTTCCAGATTTTCAGCATCTGTGTAAACACCTGAAGGTAAATCAACCGTTGAAACACCATTGGTCAAATCAAAATAGACTGCACCTTCATCGATTTGTGGATAAAAACCCAAATAACGGGTGAGTTGAAATAAAAACCAGAGATGAAAATCAGAACTAGCAGTTTCTTTGTGATCAAAAAATTCAATCGAAGTAGTTATGAAATCAAATAAATCTGTATTTGCTTCTTCCTCATTCAAAACATCGTTCAAAATCTCTGAAAGGAAGAGTATTATGGCGTTCTTTTGTTGATTGTTTCCTATCGAGATATAATGTTTTGATAGCCTGCTTTCTTTTAAAGTCAATAATTGAGATTTATTTTTATTGTCAAATATTATTTCCAGAATATTCATCGGACTAAAAAGCGGATTGGTTTTGTTTTTTTTTGAATAAACTCCTTTGGCAATAAAAGGCCTGATACCGCAGCAGCGGGTA
>CAYFWH010000248.1:661-1773 GCA_964346785.1 uncultured Weeksellaceae bacterium
CAATTTTCGTTTGTTTACTTTCGCTTGCTTCTCTGTTGGTCATGAATAAAAGATAAATACCGGAAGTCACAGGTTTGCCTTTCATATTTTTGGTATCCCATTTTGCAACTCCACCGGCAGCTTTGGTTTTGTAAATCAAATTCCCATTGATATCAACGATTCTGACATCTGCATCAATCGGAAGTCCTTTGATGGTAACTTCACCGTCGAAACCCGGACGAACTGGGTTCGGATAAGAGTAAACATCACCAAACGAGTCACCACCCTCGACTGCATCACTTCTGAAAGAAACCAATCCTTTGTCGGTTGCAAAAAAAACGACTCCTGTTGATTGTTCAATTTCGATATAATTGACCTTATTGGAAGGCAGCGGCGAATTGCCGGAGGTAAAATGATAAACGGTTGAGGTGCCGTCTTCAGAAAAATAATATACACCTGCGCTTTCAGTAGCTACCCATTTTTGATTGGCTCCGTCAACTTTGATGTCATTGATTTGAATATCATTCAACAGAGCTTCCGGAATTCCATTCTGAATAATTACTATCGGCTGGGTTTGAAAAGATTCTGACTGAACTGCTTCAATCGGATTGTAGAGAATTCTCAGTCCGAGCATGGTACCAATCCACAATACACCGTTTTTGTCAATTGCAGCAGCACCCACCTGATGCGAAGGGAGTGCACCTCTGTTACTGGATGCATCAATTGTATAAACATTTTGCATATCGGTGATTTTCAATCCGCTGTCTTTAATGGGAAGAGCCATAAATCCATAACCGTTGTAAACAAAAGGTTTCCTTGCACCGCCGGTTACACCGGCTGCATTCAGGTTAATCTTTTTCCAGTTCCCGGAAGTATCTATTTGTATCATATAGGTTCCGGGTGAACTGCCTTCAACAAAAGATTGACCTATCCACAAATTTCCGAATTCATCGTAACAAGTCCCCCCCACTCTTTCTCTGAATTTTATTTCGCTGTTTTCAGAATTGAAATGATTTACCATCTGACCATTTTTAAATCTGAAAATTCCAATGTGTACATTCGTCTCCTGCCATGTCGGATGCTCAAACCAGGACGACACGAAATACTCTGTTATATCAGCAGGATTAACTTCT
>CAYFWH010000249.1:0-1764 GCA_964346785.1 uncultured Weeksellaceae bacterium
TCCCATTATTATTATGGAAAAGAACAAGGATTCCTGCATTATGTGCAGCTTTGTTTTTTCATATTTTTAACTCTGTCACATTACACATCGGAATTTTTCCCTATTTTGCTTTGGCATTGTCCGTCTTTTTTTTCAAACCGGTAACTATACGACAGGCATTTTTCAAAAACAAAAGCACTTACCTGCCGGATTCTTATGAACTGAAGCCAAAGTTTAGAAGCCATAAACTATTCAGTTTAATTTTTGTGCTTTATTTTATTTGGCAAATTTATTTACCGTTGCGGCACTGGCATATTCCGGGTGATGTTTTATGGACAGAAGAAGGTCATCGCCTCTCATGGAGAATGATGCTGAGAACTAAATCAGCAACAGCAATGTTTACTGTTAAAGACAATGCTACAGGTGAAAAATTCACAGTCAGTCTGAATGATGAAATGACTCCACTTCAGGCAAGTCGTGTAATCTCACACCCCGATATGATGTGGCAGTTCGCTCAAAGATTAAAAAATAAATATTCAGAAGAAGGTAGAGATATTTCTGTTTATGTTACTTCACACATTTCAGTCAATGGTGGTCCTTTTTATGAATATACTGATTCCACAGTTGATATCGCTTCAGTCAAATGGAAATACTTTGGACATCAGGAATGGATTCTCAAAGAACCTGCCGATTTCAATTCAGGAATCAGAGATGAGAACCCTGAAAAAAATTAATAAAATTTCACTGAATTTCAACCAGTATATTATAAATCCGGGATTGTAAATAAAACTTCATTCGAGCCGATATAAATATATATTATTCTGATTTTATTTGACAAAAAACAGGGCTTTTTTTAATGAATCAAAGACAACAAAATCTTTTTTTATTCACTTCTTCTTACTTCCTTTACAAAAGTTTTTTATTCAAAATGAAAATCAGAGGTTATTTACTCGCCATTGTATCAGCAGTGTCTTTCGGACTGATACCTTTGTTTGTGATTCCGGTTAAACAGATTAATTTCTCAATGAATATCACTTTGTTTTACCGTTTTTTAATTGCTGCAATTCTTATCATTCCGATACTTCTTTACAAAAAAGAAAAACTGAAAGTTTCTTTCAAAGAATTATCAATCCTGATTTCTCTTGGACTTTTTTATGCATTAGGCTCTGACACACTGTTTATCGCTTATGATTTTCTGACCCCCGGAATTGCTTCAACCATATTTTTTATCTATCCTGTTTTTGTCGCTCTTGTAATGAGCTTATTTTTCAATGAAAAACTTTCCAAGCTGACATTTATTTCGCTGTTTATCACTCTGTTTGGAGTTTACATATTGAGTATCAAAAATTCGGGTGAAGAAATTAACATGACGGGAATGCTCATTGCGGTTTCATCAGCACTCTCCTATTGCATTTACATTTTGATAGTTAATCAGTCAAAACTTAACGAATCAGGATGGAAAATCACTTTTTATACAATGGTATTTGCTTCAGTTTACTTTTTGGTGAAAATTTTCACAGTCAGAGAATCCTTTGAAATTCCTTCTATTTCAATGATTTTTGATTTTACGGTTTTTGTTTTTGTAACAACGGGCATTCCTGGATCTACACTTGTTTATGCTATTAAATTAATCGGCTCCACGCCAGCTTCTATACTCGGTGCACTGGATCCCGTGGTTGCGGTATTGGTAAGTATTTTAATATTTGGTGAGGTTTTTACAAAAAATTTATTTTGGGGTATTTTGCTGATATTCAGTTCTAACCAGGCACCAACACAAATAGTACT
>CAYFWH010000250.1:0-1714 GCA_964346785.1 uncultured Weeksellaceae bacterium
TAGCTTTTCCGTGTTTCCTGCTGCAATCGCACTGAGACACGGCACCAGTGAAAGCTGATAAGGATAATTCCAGGCACCGCTAATCAGCGTATTTCCAGAGGGTTCATAATAAATTTTACTACTGCCCGGCAAGTTGGCAAGATTAGTTGTAACCTGCTCTGATTCAGTTAATTTTGATAAATTATTAAGATAAAAATCAATTTCATTATAAATAAATGAAATTTCGGTGCTGTATGTTTCAAATTTAGATTTCCCAAAATCACTGTATATGGCAGCATACAGCTTTTCTTGATTTTCTTTGACAGCTTTTCTAAGTTTCCTGAGCTGCTTTTTACGAAATCCGATTTCTTTGGTTTTTCCGCTTTTGAAAAATGTTTTTTGGCGTATGAGAATATCTTGAAAATTCATGATTTAATGCTATGTGATTCTCACAAATCTAATTAATTTTTTAGCAATAGAACTGAATCTTATCTCAAATTATATCAAACATTAATGCAAATTAGTTCAATAGTGTTTGTTATTATTTCATTCTGCAAAGCGAACATCTTTAATATTGAACTGAAGATAAACTTTATCTTTCCAGATATTTTCTTCGATTGAATAGACCACATCAAATTTCCCGTACTGAAAGTCCCGATATAAATCTCCCATTCCAAAAGCGACAGCTTCAAACATTTTACGGTTTTGATCCTGAAGTGTCAGCCTCAAATGATCTCCATTTTTCCCTATTTTTTTAAGGTTACCGGCAATCAGGCTTTTGGTTAAAAAAACCGGAGTCATATTTTCAGGTCCAAACGGTCTCATTTGTTTCAGAATCCTTAAAAAGGATGGCGTTATTTCAGAAAAATCTATCTCGGTATCAATATCTATAGAAGGTATTCTTTGTGTCTGCCTGATTTTCTCTTTGACCAGCGATTCAAATTTTTCTTTAAATTCCTGCAAATTCTCTTTTGGCATAGTCAGTCCGGCTGCAAAACGGTGCCCGCCATAACGGCTGAGTAAATCTGAACAATTGTCTATGATTTCATAAATATCAAAATCTTTGACAGAGCGGGCCGATCCGGTTATTTCACCATCACTTCCTTCGGTTAGTACCAGCGTTGGTCTGTAATAAGTTTCGGTCAGTCTGGAAGCGACAATTCCAAGAACTCCCTTGTGCCAGTCTTCAGAATAGACTACCGTTGAATAATTTTCTTCTTCATTGTTTTTTTTGATTAATTCTATTGCTTCTTCTGTTACATTTCCGTCAGTTTCTTTTCGCTGAATATTCAGTGTTTTGATCTGAGCAGCAATTTTTACAATCTCAACCTCATCTTTAGAAATTAGTATTTCAACTGACTGAGATGCATGTTCACGCCTTCCGGTTGCATTAATTTTGCGTGCCAGGTCAAACACAATTTCGGACACTCCTCCATGACCACTCTCTTCACCCATCAGGCCTTTCGATCCCGGACTCGGACTTTTCTGTAATTCCATCAAACCATAATAGGCCAAAATTCTGTTCTCACCGGTTATCGGAACTATATCTGCAGCAATACTCACAACCAGTAAATCGAGGTAGGAATATATCTTTTCTTTATTGACATTAAGTTTAGTTCCCAAGGCCTGAATCAACTTGAAACCTACGCCACATCCACTAAGTCCTTTGAACGGATAACTGCAATCTGATCTTTTCGGGTCAAGTACTGCAACCGCTGCGGGCAATACTTCACCT
>CAYFWH010000251.1:0-1706 GCA_964346785.1 uncultured Weeksellaceae bacterium
TTGACACTACCTATGTTTATTTGGGTGAAAATGAAGAACCGACTGATACAGCCACTATAGATATCAAAAGAACATATAAGCTGGACTCTATTTATGGTTCTACTTCAACGCCAATGACTTTACAGGTAAGAGAAGTATCTACTTTTTTGTATTCTCAGGATTCAACTCATTACTCAAACCCTGCTATCTCAAATTGTCAGGGATGTGATAATATCAATAATATTCAAACTTACCCCGAGATACTGGGTACACTTGAGGTGAAAAATAAAGTGAGTACTTATCAGCGAAAAAAAATGAATGACCCTGCCGGACAAGACCCTGCAGTAACGCTAAAAGTAAAACTGGATAAAGATTATTTTAAGAATAAATTTTTGAACAGTGCAAATGCACCCCACCTAAGTGACCAGGCATCGTTTATCAGAAATCTTTTCAGAGGTATAGAATTAAGCGTTGCAGAAACACAGGGATTCATGATGGCTATACAATCAAATTCAACGAGTTTCAGTCTGAATATTCATGTTTCATTTGACAAGCCGAACGAAGATCCCGGGGGCGGAAGTGACTATGAGCCGAGAAAAAGCTCAATTTTACCATTGATTTTTCAAAGTTACGGGTCATCAACTCCGGGTTATAATGTTCAGGTTAATCAATTTGAGCACAGCAACCGAAGCTCTGCATTTGTGAATGCATACACCAATCCAAATACAACAGAAGGAGATTCCAGATTGTATCTTGCAGGGTTAGACGGAACCAAAACAGTTATAAAGATTAATCAGGAGCAACTTGATGAAATCAGAAATCATGTTGAAAATGATGGTTGGGCTATAATTGGTGCCGAACTTAATTTTCATGTTGACAACAGCTATGATTTAAAGAAGCCACCATTCCTTTTTGCGTGGAATAATTTTATAAAAGACGATAAAGTTAAAGACATCAACTTTGAAGATGTCAGCAGTTTTTATAACCGATATCCCAATTTCTCTCAGTTTAATCCAATGTATAATTATAAGGATGATGACAACAAATACACCATCAGAATTACAGATTATATAAAGGGAATTGTTGAAAAAGGCGAGGTTTATGAAGATGCCAAAATAATCTTAAGTTTAGGTAACTTCCTGCTTATGCCTACCAGCCAGTACACAGAAATTCTGAATCCAAGACATCCGTTCTACAATAACAGAGCGTTTAATCCATACAGAATTGTACTGCACGGAAGCAATAGTGAGCAGATTGAAAAAAGATTGAAACTCAAAATTTACTATACCAAAAAATAAAAAATTATGTGCGGAATCGTTGGATATCTTGGCCACAGAGAGGCCTACCCCATAATTATAAACGGATTGAAAAGACTGGAATACAGAGAGTATGACAGTGCTGACCTGGTTTTGATGGATAAAGACTGTAATTTGGAAATGGCTAACACCAAAGGAAATGTTTCTGATTTGGAGGAAAAGTCTGAAAGTCTGACAAAAAAAGCTGTTATTGGCTTTGGACATACGCGATGGGCAACCCATGGAGAGCCAAATGATGTTAACTCACATCCGCATGTATCAAATGATGAGAACATAGTTTTGGTTCATAACGGAATTATTGAAAACTATGATTCACTGAAAACCCAGTTAATTCAAAAAGGTTTTGTGTTTCACAGTGAAACAGATACTGAAGTTTTAGCACACCTATTACACGAAGCAACGAAAAGTACA
>CAYFWH010000252.1:0-1414 GCA_964346785.1 uncultured Weeksellaceae bacterium
GCTACCCATCTTTTGCATGAAGCTTTGAGAGATATACTCGGAAAACATGTTGAACAGAAAGGCTCGTATGTGGGGCCTGATTATTTGAGATTTGATTTTTCACATTTCAATAAAATGAGTGAAGAAGAACTCAATTTGGTGAGCCGTCAGGTTAATCAGAAAATTGCAGCCAGAATTCCACTTGAAGAAAAAAGAGCAATCCCCATTAAAAAAGCACTTGAAGAAGGTGCAATGGCATTATTTGGTGAAAAGTACGGAGATGTTGTTCGGGTGATTAAATTTGGCAGTTCGGTCGAATTATGTGGTGGAACTCATGTTGATAACACTGCTGATATCATGTTGTTTAAACTTAGAAGTGAAGCTTCAAGTGCAGCAGGAATCAGAAGAATTGAAGCAACTACCGGCAGCGTGGCTTTGGGCGAACTCAAAAATAGTTTCAACCAATATTCACTGATTCTGAATGAATTGAAAAATCCAAAAGAACCGGTTGAAGCTGTTCAAAAATTAGTTGAGGAAAATAAAGAACTCAAGGATAAACTTGAGAGATTTGTTTTGCAACAAGCTCAGTCAGAGAAAGAAAACTGGAAAAAATCTTTTGAAAATATCAATGGAATTAACTTTTTGGCAGTCAGAACTTCGTTAAGCCCTGATGCGGTTAAACAAATTGCATTTCCGATGAGAAAAGAAATTGAGAATGCATTTATTGTTGTTGCTTCTGATGCAGACGGAAAACCCGGGCTGACAGTTTCGATTTCTGATAATCTGGTTAATGACAAAGGAATGAATGCAGGACAAATTATAAGAGAACTCGCTAAGGAGATTCAGGGTGGTGGAGGCGGTCAGGCGTTTTTTGCAACTGCGGGTGGAAAAGATGCAAAAGGACTGGACAGGGTGCTGGAAAGAGCGCTGGAGAAAGTGAAGAGTCTTGTATAATCAGTCTTCCTGCGAAAATAAGATACTCAAAAATTCTGTGCTGTCAAGGTTTCAATTCTTGACAATAATATTTTATGGATGATAATTTTTGAAGTTTTCTAATAATTTTTCGATGTTTTCTTTTCCAACCGGATTTTGACTGTGAACGCTAAATTGAGGAAGTGATACTTGATTATCGAGACAATATTCGACCAACCATTTTGCGCAATCGAAACCTGTTTTTCCTAAACCTAAATCATGGTCAAAAGAAATAAAATCAGGCATTCCGTTTTGGAAAATATATTTAGTGAATTCTTCAAAATTATAAACTCTTTCAAATTCTTCAGGAGTTGTTCGTAGGTCGTCGAGGTAGAGGTTTTTATTTCTCATAATCGTTAGATCTGAATTAAACTTTTAGAGTAAAAAATTGATAATCAATGATGACCTCAATCCAAACATCGTCTATCTTTAGTCTGTTATCCAATCGGAATAAGAGGCTCTA
>CAYFWH010000252.1:1424-1680 GCA_964346785.1 uncultured Weeksellaceae bacterium
ATAAAGCTCAAAATCTAAATAAATCTGTATTTATTCATTTGTTTTGATTGAAATATACTGCTCAATTTCGGGCAGATAGTCTTTGAAATTTGGTAAACGATGGGTGTCCTCTACTTTTAATAAGTTGATATTTTCCAGTTCATTTTCCCACAAATGAGTGTGCTCAATGAGTTCATCATTTGTAGGAACAATAAGCATTGCATCGGTTGGGTGTTCAATTTTATTTAAGTAAGTTTTGAGTTGACCGGGAAATTCA